>JBGAJY010000111.1:0-18732 GCA_044224705.1 Saprospiraceae bacterium | reverse complement strand
TTTCCAATTTCCACTCATGTCCGACATCTTCGCCAAAGTCCAGGAAGCCATCGCCGCCGCAGAAGCGGAACTGCTCGCCACAGCCGACGCCCTCGAAGCCTTCCGCATCCGTTTTCAGGGGTCCAAAACCGTGCAGGGCGTGCTCGAACAGTTCATGGCCGAAATCCGTACCGTGCCCAACGAACGCAAACGTGAATTCGGCCAGCTGGTGAACACCCTGAAACAACAGGTCGAAGAAAAAATCCGCGCCACCCGCGACGCATTCGAATCGGCAGCGGCTGGCAGCGGCGGCACAGCACTGGACCTCACCGCCCCCGGCGAGCCGCTGGCCCTCGGCTCGCGCCACCCCATTTCCCTCACGCTGAACCGCATCATCGAAATTTTCACGCGCATGGGCTTCTCCGTGGCCGACGGCCCCGAGATCGAGGACGACTGGCACAATTTCACCGCCATGAACACGCCCGAAGACCACCCGGCGCGCGACATGCAGGACACCTTCTACGTCGTCGATGCGAAAGGCATCCTGCTGCGCACCCACACTTCGCCGGTGCAGGCCCGGGTGATGAAATCGCGCAAACCACCGATCCGCATCATCGCGCCCGGCCGCGTGTTCCGCAACGAAACGATTTCGGCGCGCTCGCATGCCCAGTTTCACCAGGTGGAAGGCCTGTACGTGGACCGCGGCGTGTCGTTTGCCGACATGAAACAAACGCTGTTGTACTTCGCCCAGGAGATGTTCGGCGCCCCGAAAATCCGCCTGCGCCCCTCGTTTTTCCCCTTCACGGAGCCCAGCGCCGAGATGGACGTGTGGCTCGGCACCGACACCGAGGAAAACTACCGCCTCACCAAAGGCACCGGCTGGCTCGAAATCCTCGGCTGCGGCATGGTGGACCCCCAGGTGCTGCTCAATTGCGGCATCGATCCGGAAGAATATTCGGGTTTTGCGTTCGGCATGGGCATCGAGCGGCAGGCGCTGCGCTTGTTCAACATCCCCGACATACGCATGCTGTTCGAAAACGACGTGCGCTTCCTGCGGCAGTTCGCTTCGGCCGTGTGATTGCGTTGTCGGTCAGGAACTTGTATTTTTGTGGGTCATGTATACGCAATCTGAAATACTCGATTTTCTGCGCACTAACAAATCATTTTTAGAGCAAAAGTTCGACATCGTTAAGTTGGGCTTGGTGGGTTCGTATGCCAAAGGGCAGCAAACGCCCGAAAGCGATTTGGATATTCTCATTGAATACGCCGAAGGCACCAAAGAATTGCTGGAGAAAAGATTGGCACTGGAAAAGTTTTTCAGGTCGAAACTCGGGTTGAAAGTGGACATTGCCAGGGAGAAATACGTTCGCCCTAGCATTAAACGCAAACTGTTGAGCTATGTCATCTTTGTCTGAAAAAGATCGCGACAGTTTGGAATTACTCCTCGAAGTAATTGAAAAAATCCAGTTGATGGGCCAGAGTATTGCCGATGCCAAAGAACTGGAGGCTAATTTCGTTTACCAAGATGCCATATTGATGAATTTCATCCTGATTGGCGAGTGCATATCGAGGCTGTCTAAAAAGTTTAAAGAGAAGCACCCTGAAGTAGAATGGCAGAAAATCAAAAACCTGCGTAACAAGGTATCGCACGATTACTGGGGTGTTGATGTTGAAATGATATGGCAAATTCAGCAAACCAAATTGCCGGTATTGGCTGCATACATCAGTGGGTTTCTTGCCTAAGAAGTGGATTATTCACCCGCTTTGCCGTCTTTCCCCCTATTTTCATCGAATAATTCGCACTCCCCCCTCCCCTTCAGGTACACCTTTCGCCTATGATTTAACTTAAACACCTCCGTTATGTTTTTCGTGATACTGGGCATCCTGATTGCCCTCGTTACCTTTTCTATTTCCAAGGTGAACCCCAATTTTACCAACGCCGGGCGCATCGGCCGTTTCGCGGGCATCGGTCTCGTGGCACTCGGATTGTTATCCGCCTGTTTTGTTCAAATCGAACCCGGTGAAGTGGGCGTGCAAACGCTCTTCGGCAAGGTCCAGGGCGGCGTGCTCACCGAAGGCCTGAACGTCGTCAATCCCCTTGTAGAAGTCACCCATTTCGACGTACGCACCCAGAATTACACCATGTCGGCCGTACACGATGAAGGAGACAAAAACGGCGACGACGCCATCCGAGTGCTCACCGCCGACGGTCTGGAAGTGGTGATCGACCTCTCGGTGCTGTACCACATCATCCCCGACAAAGCGCCGGAAATCCTGCGCACCATCGGGCCGAGCATCACCGACAAGATTGTTCGCCCCCTGGCCCGCACCAAAATCCGCGACAACGCCGTGTTTTACGACGCCGTGGCGCTGTATTCCAGCAAACGCGAAGAATTCCAGCAAAAGATCTTTCAAAATATTGAAAAAGACTTTGCCGCCCGCGGCCTGGTGCTCGAACAACTGCTGATCCGCAACATCACCCTGCCCGAATCGGTTCGTATCACGATTGAAGGCAAAATCAACGCCGAACAGGAAGCGCAGAAAATGAAATTCGTACTCGACAAAGAGCGCCAGGAAGCCGAGCGCAAACGCGTGGAAGCCCAGGGTATCGCGGATTATCAGCGCATTATCACGGCCTCCCTGACCAACGAACTGCTCCAATACGAACAGATCAAGGCCCAAAAGGAACTCGCCCTGTCGCAAAATGCGAAAGTGATCATCATGGGCGGAAAGAACAACGTGCCCGTGCTGCTGGGGCAGTAACCTGGTTTCACGCGCAGGTGTTTCACGCAGACGATCGCAGACCTTTCCGCAGACGTCCCCACAAAATATTTACGTAAATTTTTTCTGTGGACGTCTGCGGAAAGGTCTGCGATCGTCTGCGTGAAACCCCTGCGGACATCTGCGCGAAACACCCTGCGCGAATGAAGGAGAATCATAAAGTTTCGTTAAGGCCTTAAACGTCCGGCCCTTTCCAACGTCTTTGTCAACGTTGATACCCGTGTTGTAAAGCAGCCGGGTGGCAAAAGGTCGCCCGGTTGCTTTATTTGTTTTCCGTCAAATTCCGAATTATGCCCGTTTCCAAACAACTCAAACTCCAGCACCTGCTCTGGCGTACCGGCTTCGGGCCTTCCACTGCCGAATGGTCCGACTGGGAATCGCGCCCGGAAAGCACCTGGTGGGCCCGCATCAAGGAACGCTCCGCCGCCCAGCCGCAATACTACGACGTGGCCGACAACGCCGTCAAAGGCCTGCTTATGGGCGCCGGCCAGGCGGGAAAAATGGCGAACGACAACCTCGATAAGGACCAAAAACGGCAGATCCGCCGACAAAGCCGCGACGACCTGCGCAGCCTCAACCTGCGCTGGATCGACGAAATGGTGCACGGCCGGGCCCAGCTCCGCGAAAAAATGGCCTTCTTCTGGCACGGCCATTTTGCCAGCCGAAACATCAACATCCTCTATCAGCAACAACTGCTCGACATCCTGCGCAAGCAGGCCCTCGGCAACTTCGGCGACCTGCTGCGCGCCGTCTCGAAAAGCGCGGCCATGCTGGCTTTCCTGAACAACCAGCAGAACAAAAAACAACACCCCAACGAAAACTTCGCCCGCGAAGTGATGGAACTCTTCACCCTCGGCCGCGGGCACTACACCGAGTCCGACATCAAGGAGGCCGCCCGGGCTTTCACGGGCTGGGGCTTCCAGCTCAACGGCGATTTCGTCTTTCGCGAACGCGCCCACGACGACGGCTCCAAAACCGTTTTGGGTAAAACCGGCAACTTCAACGGCGACGACATTCTGAACATTTTGCTCGAACAAAAACAGACCGCCGTTTATATCACCCGGAAGATCTACCGCTTTTTGGTGAACGATGAAAAGGTGCCCGAAGACCGCATCCAGGGCCTGGCCGAACGCTTTTTTCAACGCAGTTACAGCATCACCGGGCTCCTGGACGACATCGTCGGCAGCGACTGGTTTTACGATGCCGAGAACATCGGCACAAAAATCAAATCGCCCGTGGAACTCTGGGTCGGGATGCGCCGTGCCCTGCCCTTCGAACCCAGCGACCCGCAATCGCAAATCCTCGTACAAATGGCCCTCGGGCAAACCCTCTTCAATCCGCCCAACGTAGCCGGATGGCCCGGCGGACGCGCCTGGATCGACGCTTCTTCGCTCATGGTCCGCCTCCGCCTACCCCAACTCGTCGCCTGGCAGGGCGATTTTGTGATCAATACCAAAGACGACGACGACCAAAACGCCGGCGAAGGCGACGCCCTCCGTACCCGCCAGAAACGCCTCGCCGCCGAAATCAACTGGAAACCCGTCCTCGATCAATTCGCCAAAACACCCGCCGACCAGATCGTTGGCGAAGCCGCCCGTTACCTCTGGCAACTGCCCGAAGCGAGGCCTCCATTGGCAGTAATGGAAGAACACACCGACCACAGCAACCGCGAAAAACAGGTGAAAACGACCGTCATTCAACTGATGTCTACACCGGAATATCAATTGTGCTGAAGCGGTTGATGAGGGTTGATGAGGTTTATAAAAAGGTGGATCTACGCTCTCAATTCTTCCCTATAAACCCTTATAAACTTTATAAACCCTTATAAACTTTTATAAACCCTGGTTATGCTCATCAACCGCCGCGATTTTCTCAAAACCTCCACCCTGGCCACGGCCACGCTCTGGCTGCCGAAATTCCTCAAGGATTTCGACCGCCCCGGCGCACTGGGCAACAACGGCCGCATCCTTGTGGTGCTGCAACTCAGCGGCGGCAACGACGGACTGAACACCGTCATCCCGACCCGCAACGACGTCTATTTCCGCGAACGCCCGCGACTCGCCATCCCCCGCGAAACGGCGCTGACCCTGACCGACGAAGCCGGGCTGCACCCCGCGCTCACAGGCTTCAAAGCATTGTACGACGAGGGCCAGCTCGCCATTCTCAACAACGTCGGCTACCCCAACCCCGATCGTTCGCATTTCCGCAGCATGGACATCTGGCAAACCGCCAGCCCCGCCAGCGAAACCTGGCAGACCGGCTGGGTCGGCCGCTACCTCGACGCACAATGTGCCGGCTGCCCCCGCCCCACCGGCGCCATCGAAGTGGACGACACCCTAAGCCTGGCTATGAAAGGCGCGGAGCTGCGCGGCGTGGCCGTGCAGGACCCCAAACGCCTGTTCGACAGCGCCAACAGCCCGTTTTTCAAAGATTACGTGGCCGTCAAACAGCCTAAAAACAGTCCGGCCGGGCAAGTACACGACGACTCTCCCGTCGCTTACCTCTACAAAACCATGGCCGAAACCCTGGCCTCGGCCGATTATCTCTACGAAAAAAGCCGGGCCAAAGCCACGGCCACCAATTACCCGAACAGCGAATTGGGCCGCCACCTCAAAATGATCGCCTCGCTCATCCTCGCGGACACGGACACCACGGTGTACTACGTCTCGCTCGGCAGTTTCGACACGCACATCAACCAGGCCAACCAGCAGGAACGCCTGTTCAAGGAGCTCAACGACGCCCTCACGGTTTTTGCCGCCGACCTGTAAGCCAATAACCGCTGGGACGAAGTGCTGGTGGCTACTTTCTCCGAATTCGGCCGCCGGGTGTCGCAAAACGCCAGCGGCGGCACCGACCACGGCACCGCCAATCAGATGTTTTTCCTCGGCGGCGGACTCAAACAACCGGGCATCCTGAATCCCTTGCCCGACCTGTCCGACCTCGACGAAGGCGATCTCAAATTCCAGGTGGATTTCCGGCAGGTGTACGCCACCCTGCTGAAACGCTGGCTGAAAGCGGATGCGGACAGGATTTTGGGCGAGGCGTTCCGGCCGCTGGGGTTCGTGTAAGGCGCCCTCCCACCTGACGGGTTGATTTTTAAAAATCAACCTGTCAGGTGAAAAAGGCAGACCACCTATTCCGCCTCCACCACAATCTTACCCGAAAACACCCGCTCCGCCGCCAGGACCCGAACCGAATATACCCCGGCCGGCCATTCCGGCAAATCAACCGCCAACGCCGAGCCATCCGCCGAGACCATTTGCCGGACAAACACACAGCGCCCGCGCACATCGAACAGTTCGACCTGCATCGGGGCATTGGTGTCAAAAACGCCGTACAAGGTCACCGCCTTCCGCGCCGGATTCGGCACAATGCGCAATGCTGACTGGCCATCCACAGCTTCCGAAGCGCCACTGATCCCCAAAACAGCGCTCCCGGCATTCACCGGCCGCACTTCGCCCTGAGCATTGATCAGGCGGACATTGGTGAGTGAAAACGTGACCGGCCCGCTCGGAATATCGCTGGAGAGTTGAAAACTGAACGTGCCCAGATAGCCTTGCAAACTGGGAAACGACAAGCGGCGGGTATTACAAATAGCCACTTCCGCCCGGCCATCCTCATTGGGAAATGATTTGGCGATACGCACCGTGTGGTTTTCATCGCCAAAGATGGAGTACGTCCAGTTGGCATTGAAATTCCAAACGGGCGTCGTGGTGATCGCCTCCGGCGGGTCGCATTCAATCGTAAAAGCAATGCCGTATACGTCTTCCGCCGGGGTGAGTGAATCACCGAGGTAAACGGCGGCATTGACAAAATCGATCGGGATAAAATACGGCAGGTCGATATCGATCGTCAGCTCCGGCGCCGAAGGATCGGCCAAGGGGTGATATGCCGTGGGGTGCGCAGCGTTGTAATTTTCTTCCACCACTTTGGCGTCGAACACATTGACCGAGCCGCTGCCGTCGCAGTCTACGTGTTTGGTATTGACCCCGGAGGGCTGGATATCGCTCCAGTAGGGTCCCGGCTGGCCCGTCCAATCGTGGGACGCATTGGGGCGCACCGGGCCATTGTCGCCAAAAAACTGGCCGATGGCGAGGATGTCGAAATTGTCAGCCGTGCCGTTGTAGTCCGCGTCGCCGGGCCAAACGCACTCGCTGCCGCGGATCGCGACCTGGGCCGTACAACCCGCGGCGTCGGTGATCGAGACCGTGTAAACGTCGCCGGGCGTCACCAGGGGCAGGTCTTCGGTGGTGGCGCCGTTGGACCACGCAAAGGCGTAGGGTGCCGTGCCGTTTTCCACCACGATGTTCAGGGCTGACAAGACGGTATCGCAGAGCGTGGAAGGGGCCAGGGAGGTTTCGATCACCGATTGGTTGCAGGAACTGACGATGAACTGGATATCGCGGCGGATCTCGCTCATGAGCACGCCGTTGCGGAATTCCTGTCCGCAGACGCCGATGGCAAAGTGGCCGAGGTGGTCCGGCGTGCCCGCGATCAGCCCGGTGACCTGGTCGATGGCGACGAGCGGATTGCCGCCCATCGGCTGTTCCGGCGAGTAGCCATTGGTGTATTCTACCGGAAAATACGGCGGTCCGGGAGGCGTGGGAGGATACGGATTGAGTGAATCCGCGCCCTGCAGCGCTTCGCAAAAATGGTAAACGACGAGGTCGCCATCGGTATCGGCGGCGCTGTGGTCAAATACGAGCGGCTGGCCGAGGCAGATCACCGTAGGCGGATAATCCGTCCAAACCGGACTGCTGTTGCAGGCCTGTTGCGCCGCGCCCGACATGAACACGTAAAACGTGGCGCCCGTAGCCGCCGGGCTCACGACATTGTTCAGGATTTCGTTGCGGCAGCAGCGCTGGTAGACGAAGTAGTAACCGGCCGGATTGTAAGGCAAAGTCACGGTGGTGGAGTACTCGCCCACATCCACGCAAAGCCCGTTGGGCGGCAGCCGGCAAGGGTCGTTGCCGGCCAGCGAAAGGGTGTCGACCGTCAGATAATTGAGCAACTCCACCGAGTACGGCGTAGTGGACACGCTGCCCCCGAAGATCGCCAAATAGGCCGGATTGTCGAAAAACGGCAGCCCGTTTTCGCAATCGCGGTAAATCTTCATGTCGATCTGGTAAGTGCCGGAAATGCCGTTGAAACCGAGGCATTTGTAACTGATTTCGCCGCCGACGATGTGGCTGGCGTGGGCTGTGCCCAGGGCGAGCACCGCCAGAAGAAGGCCGAAAAAGTGTTTTTTGACCATAGAAAGGGCAATTTAGATGGTGAATAAGTGGACAAAAGTAGGGTTTTGCCTAAACTGCTTGAAGTTATTCCAATTCAAGCATGGGAATGAATCCACCTGAAAACCTCCCCCTAAAAGCGGCAACTTTTAGCGATTGTAATCTCCGAAAGCCGCACAAAGGGAAGCTCAATTTTCACCTGACAGGTTGAAGCGGCGAGTCGGATGAGCCAACGACCCGCCGCTTCAACCTGTCAGGTGGGACGAAATCCGTACTTTTGCCCCCGCACGAACCCTCCACCGCACCATGATCTTCCGCTCGCTGCTCGTCCGCCCCTTCGCCTACTTCATCAGACGCCATTACTGGCGCTGGATGTCCGATGCGCTGGAACGGCAGGACCGCGTGTTCAAACGGCTCATCCGCCAGGCGAAGAACACGGCCTTCGGCCAGGAGCACGGATTTGCCAACATCAAAACCTACGAAGATTTCAAAAAAGCCGTCCCGATCCGTGATTACGAGGACCTGAAACCCTACATCGAACGGGTCAAGCAGGGCGAAGAAAACGTGCTCTGGCCCGGCCGGCCGGCCTATTTCGCCAAAACCTCGGGCACCACTTCGGGCGTCAAATACATCCCCATGTCCAAGGCCAGCACGCCGCTGCATTTCGGCACTGCGCGCAACGCGGCCTTCAATTTTTCCGCCCGCACCCGCCGCTTCCGCTGGCTCGACGGCAACCTGATCTTCCTCTCGGGCAGCCCCGAACTGGAAGAAATCAACGGCATCCCGACCGGGCGCCTCAGCGGCATTTCCAACCACCTGGTGCCCGCATGGCTGCGCAGCAACCAATTGCCGAGCTGGGAAACCAACTGCATCGAAGACTGGGAGGAAAAACTCGACCGCATCGTGCAAGAAACCATGCATTCCGACATGCGCATGATCTCCGGCATCCCGCCCTGGGTGCAGATGTACTACGAACGCCTGCTGGCCCGCACGGGCAAGAAGACTGTAAAAGAGGTTTTTCCCAATTTTTCGCTGTTCGTTTACGGCGGTGTCAACTTCGAGCCCTACCGCGCCAAACTCGAAGAACTCGTCGGAGGACCCGTCAACACCCTCGAAACCTACCCGGCCTCCGAGGGATTCATCGCTTTTCAAGACACCTTCCCGAGCAAGGGGCTCCTGCTCAACGTGGACGCGGGAATGTTTTTCGAATTTATTCCCGTCAATGAAATTTACAGGGAAAATCCGACGCGGCTCCGGCTCCACGAGATTCAGGTCGGCGCCAATTACGCCCTGATCCTGAATACCAACGCCGGCCTCTGGGGCTACAACATCGGCGATACCGTGCAGTTTACCTCCACAGTGCCATACCGGATCGTCGTCACCGGACGGGTCAAACACTTTATTTCGGCCTTCGGAGAACACGTGATTGGCAAAGAAGTGGAAGTCGCCATGCTCACCGCCACGCAAGCGACCGGCGCCCAAATCGTGGAATTCACCGTGGCGCCCCAGGTGACGCCGCCCGAAGGCGGGCTTCCCTACCACGAGTGGTTCGTCGAATTCGACCAGCCACCGTCCGATATGGATCTGTTTATCGAAAAACTGGACGATTACATGCGGCTGCAAAACATCTACTACGACGACCTCATTCGCGGAAATATCCTGCAAACCCTGAAAATCACGGTGCTGCGCCGCGACGCCTTCCGCGAATACATGAAATCGGAAGGCAAATTGGGTGGACAAAACAAGGTGCCCCGACTGGCGAACGACCGGAAGATTGCGGACGCGCTGGAGAAATGGAAGGTGTGATGGACGGGCTTGTTCCGCACTCTATTTATCCCACCCCCGGCCCTCCCCAGAAGAGGAGGGGCCGGGGGTGGGATAAATACGCAGACACAAATAATCGTTCAAAAAAACAACCCAACCACCCAACCCAATATGCTACCCTTCACCGATCTCATCCGCGAACTCATCGAACAGGGCAGGCTGGAAGAAGCCCTGAACCTGGCCAAAAAAAAGGCCCTGGAAGCCTGGCCCGATATGGACACCGACGTGGCCCTGCTGCTCGCCGATTTTCAACTCGCTACCGCAAAAAGCTTTCGCGGCGAGCTGGATTTCAACGGGTTATCCGCCAAAATGCGCTCTTTGAGCGCACAGTTGCTGGAAACGGTGGAGAAGGTCGAGACGACCCAGGACGGCGCCTCGACAACCATCGGGGGGCCACGCGACACGATCCTTTTTTTCGGAGCCAATCCTTTTGAAAACCTGAGACTGGAGCTCGACCGCGAGGTGCGCGAGGTCAGCGAAGGCCTTACCCGACAGGGTACCCGGCAATCATTCGATTTCAGGGCCCAGATGCATGTCAGCCCTGCTGATCTGCACCGGATGCTGCTCGACAAGCCCCGTTTCGTACACTTCGCTGGCAACGCTGTTGTCAACCACCCCGATTTCGGCTCCGGGGTAATTTTTGAAGGGAAAGACAAGCAACCGCAAACCGTCGGCGGTGACATCCTCGCCCGGATTTTCAAACAAGCTCCCGGCGTGGAGTGCGTTTTTTTGAATACTTGCGACTCGGGCCACAGCGCATTGGCTATTGGCCAATCGGTTAAATATGCCATCGGTATGAAATCCATTATCTACGACATTAGCGCCATCCAATTTGCTGTGGCCTTTTACGAAGCCATCGGCAGCGGCAAGGACATTCCAGCCTCCTTCGAGTATGCCAAAACCCGCTTGCTTGTAGAAGAATACCCCGCCCAGGCCGATATCCCCGTACTGATCATCGACGGCAAATGCGATGAACCGGTGTACATCGACCGCGGCACCCACCTGCATGCTCCACGGCCTCAGGTCAGCCGTTGATATTCATTCAGATTTATCCCTGCCTCTCCACCATGCAACGCTTCCTCCCGGCCATTTTTGTCCTGTTTTTCACCTGCTCGCTCCACGCCCAGTTTGCCACCCAGGTGGCCGACCAGACCTTCAAAGTGGATGGCACCCACGAATTTGCCTACGCTTTTGCCGCCGGCGATCAGGTGGCCCTGCACATTCAATTGCTCGCCGGCCGCCGCCTGAAAGTAGTGGAACTGATCCAGTGGCCCGATTACCCCATCTTCCGCAGCTACGAACTCGACACGGTGCTGAACAAAACCATCATGATCCAGCAGACGGGCGTCTACGTGCTGCGTATTCAGGAAACCGGTATGGGGAAAAAGGTGTGCCGTTTCACACTGCACCGAGCGCCAGGCAGCCCCGAAACCGCCAGGCTCGACACGCGCGTAACCTGGGATCTCGCGCAATTTCCTCAATATCAAATTGCTACGCGGCTCGTGCCGGCGGGTAAAAGAACCGAAGTGATCTCGCTCGGCGGCCAGGTGACCGTGGGCGCCAACAATTTCGGCATCCACAAGGGCATGAACGCCTACCAGTTTACCCTGCCGCCCCACACAGCCCGCTGGGCGTTTCGCATCGCCGTGGGACAAGCCGCCATCGAGGCGCGGCGCAAAGACGCTGAAAAACTCACCAGCTCGCTCAAATCGGGGGCTGTGCGCATGCTCGGCGTGGAACCTGAAACCGCCCTCGCGGCATTTGCCCTGGGTATGGCCGTGGACATGACCGTCTCCTCGGCCGGGGAAGATGTGGACTACGCGCTGCTTTCGGCCGACAATCTGCCCAAATTCTACGCCGGGCAGCCCTACGACGCCTTTATGTTCCAATCGGGCGTCAGTGTGGATGCGCAGCGCCGCTCCTCACCCCTCGAAGGCACCTGGTTTTTTGCCCTGCGCAGCGACAACTGGATGCGCGACATCGACGTGCTGATCGACATCGAAGCCGTCACTGAAACCGACTTGTTTGTGGAGGAAATGTACCTGGAGCCGGTGAAACCGTGATCCAGGCCATTGAAAATCAATTAAAAACGGTCAATTCCAAACCTTCTTTCGCGCTCAATTGTAAAAGAACCTGGTGCGCGCCAAAGTCGAACACCAGCGCATCGTTGTAGTACAACCCTTCCTCATTTTTGGATAAACGGATGGATTCAAGGACCGTTCCGACCGCGGGCTCCCAAAGCGGAAATCGACCGGCGTTGACGCGTTGAATAATCACCCGTCCGTGCAACGCGCGCAATTCTTCGGCAGTCTTTACCAATGCTTCGGCGTCGCTGACGCGGATGGCTTCCGAATCGTCGCCGCTGGTCAGCAGGAGCGACAGGTTGTTGTCAAAAATCAGTTCGAGGTAAAAAAGAAAACGGTAAGGGATGTCGCCAGGGTCGGCGTGGTTGAGCCAGAGGTAATAATTGACGTCAACAAGAAGTTGGTTTTCAAAAGATTGCAACAGTTCCAACTCCTCCAGCCGGAAACTGTCGGGCGGCGTGCCGTGGGGATCAGACGTGTGGTTTTCCATGTCGGCAAAGGTAGATTTTCGCCGCCTGAGCGCGGTCTTTTATACGTCTTACGAAATAATTCGTAGAAAAATTTGTTCTTACGAAAGAATTCGTAGAAACTTGCACACTGGTAGCCCGGAATCTATTCCGGGCAGTCCATCTCAGCTCATTTCAAATTTTTACCCGGAATAAATTCCGGGCTACCGGAAGCATTATGGCCATTGTCAAACCCACCGACGCCGAACTCAAAATCCTGCACCTCCTGTGGGAGAAAGGTCCGAGCACGGTCCGCGCCGTCAACGACGCCCTCAACGCCCACCGCGACGTGGGCTACACCACCACCCTAAAAATCATGCAGATCATGCACGCCGAAAAAGGTCTGCTCACGCGCCAGGAAGACGGCCGGACACATATCTATTCAGCGGCGGTGACCCGCGAAGAAACGCAATCCACCCTCTTACAGCAGTTTGTGGACAATGCCTTCCGCGGCAGCGCCATGCAACTCGTGATGAAAGCCCTGGGCAACCACGAGGCCAGCGAAGCCGAACTCGACGAGATCAAAGCCCTTATCGCTCAACTGGAAAACAAAGACAAGCCATGATCACCTTGCCTTTTCATCTCTCCGATGCATTAGTACATGCTTTCGGCTGGACGCTGTTGCACACCCTCTGGCAAGGCGCCGCCATCGCCGGAAGTCTGCTGCTCCTGCTGCCCCGACTGCATTCGGCGCGACAACGGTACCGCGCCGCTTATGCCGGCCTGATCGCCATGCTGGCCGCCGCTGTCACCACCTTCGCACTGCTCTATCAGCCGCCCGCGGAGACACCCGTGGGGCAGGTTTTCACAGAAGACGGCCCCGCTTTGGGGCAGTATTTTATCATAAATGATACGCTCACGGGCGGCGGCGCCTGGTCCAGTTTCACCCATTGGCTGGAAGCTCGGCACCCGCTCATTGTGCTGCTGTGGCTGCTGGGTTTCACCTTTTTTCTGGTGCGTCTTCTGGGCGGTTTTTTCTGGGTACAGCAATTGCGTCGCCGCGTGGTACAGGTACCGGATGCGGCATGGATGCAAAAAGCAAGCGACCTCGCCCGTCGCCTGGGCCAAACCCGGCCCGTGGCCCTGCTCGAATCGGGACTGGTGCAAACGCCCATGACCGTGGGCTGGCTGAAGCCGCTCATTTTGTTCCCCATCGGTTTGATCAATCAAATCGACCCGGCAGAGGTGGAAGCCATCCTGGCCCATGAACTCGCTCACGTATCCCGCCGTGATTGGCTGCTCAACCTGATCCAGGCTTTTATAGAAGCCATGTTTTACTACCACCCGGCAGTGTGGTGGTTGTCGGGCGTGGTCCGCGCCGAGCGTGAAAACAGCTGCGACGACGTAGCCGTCGCCCTCACAGGCAACCGCCTGGCTTACGCCAAAGCGCTGGTAAGGGTGCAGGAAATGGCCCGCGCCCGGCGCAGCACGCCCGTGCTGGCACTCGGAGCGGCCGGAACCCCGTCCTTGCTGCGCCGCCGCCCGATGCTGCTTGAACGCATCCAACGGATTCTAAATCAACAACATAAAAAGTCACAGCTAATGGAAAAATTCATCGCCTCCTCCCTGCTCGCGGCACTGGTCGCCCTCTGGGGAGTCCGCCCGCAGCAGGCCGGGCAACTGACCGCCGCCCTGGGTGAAATCGCCTCGGCGCCGCTGGCCTGGTTCAGCGAAACGCCCGATCAGGAACCCGCTCTCGTGCCCATTGCAGCAATGGACACCGATTCAGTCCCGAAAGGCAGCAAAGCCCGCCACACCCAAAAAATCGTCCAGGAAAATGAAGACGGCCGCGTGGAAATGGACCTCCAGGACGGCCAGATCACCCGCCTCAACATCAACGGACAAGAGGTGCCCGCGACTGAATACGAGCGCCACCAGGAACTCACCCAGGAGATGATGCGCGAAATGACCACCATGCCAACCCCGCCTGCCCCGCCCGGCGTGTGGGTTACACCGGCCTTGCCGCCTGTGCCAGCTATGCCGCCCATGGGTGCCACGACGCCTATGGCCCCCATGACGCCTATGGCTTCCATGCCAGCCATGGGAAGTGTCTCCTGCATCACCACGGAAAAAGACGACCAGGGCAATACCCTTATCCGCCTGATGAGCAACGGGCAGCCTACTGAAATCACCGTAAAGGGCGATGAAGTCTGGATCGGCGGCCAAAAAGTGGAAGAAGGCAAACCTATCGCCGTAACCGCCGGCTCACCTGTCTTTTTCTGGAACGGCGAAGCCGGACAAGCATTTACTTTGGGAGACGGACAAGCCTACGCTTTCCAGCCTGCAATGGCCCCCGAAGCGCTGGCGGAAATGAACGAAGAACAGATGAAAGCATTTGCGGAACAAAGGGAAGCCCTGCAGAAGGAAATGAAACGCCAGGAAAAAGAGATGCGAAAACAACGCAAGCAGATGAACAAAGAACAGCGCAGGGAAATGGAACGCGCTCAACAGGATATGCAACGCACAGAGGCTCAAATGCGCAAACAGGAGATAGAAATGCAACGCGCCCACCAGGAAATGGCGCGCGCCCAGGCAGAAGCAACTCGTTCCGGCAATTTCAGTGCAGCCATGAAAGCCGAGCTGCAACGCGACGGACTCCTGCCCGACCCGAACCATTTTTCCTTTTCCCTGAACAACAAGGAAATGATCGTCAACGGCAAAAAACAGCCGGACCCCCTGCGCCGCAAATATCTGGAAATTTACCGCGCCAAAACCGGCCAGGATATCGGCAAGGATGGAAATATCAATATTGTGGAGAATCGGGACTGAGTGGTATTTGATTGACGATTGATGATTACATGAGATTTGATTTTTGAAGTAGATGTTAGATAGTTGATTTTCTAATGGTTGATTAAAATCAAATCTCATCTAATCATCAATCGTCAATCAAAAAACTACTTCTCCCCGCGTTTCTTCCCCGTTTTCTCCACCCGCAGCGCCACCGATTTCACGCCCGCCAGGGCCTCGCGGCGTCCGAATTGCTCGATGGTGATCATGTAGGTTCCGGTCAGTTTGAAAAAGGCATTTTCCTGGAGCATCGTTGTACTGCGGCAGGTATGCCCCGAGCAGCGCCCCAGCGGCTTGCCGTCAGGGCCAAAAAATTCAAAGGATTTCATTTTGTGCAGCCGCTTCCCGTCAGGGAACAACGTATGCAGGTTGACGTACAGATTCTGGTCGGGGAAGGTGTCCGCGTACTCGAAATCCAGCAGGAGATTGTACAACAGCGTGGTATCCGTCACGGGAAAACTGAAGTTCAGGGTATCTGCGTATCGCCAGCCCCCGGCAGGGATTTTTTGTTCCTCTTCAAAAATAACATTGCCCTGGCAGGCGAAGAAAAGCAAAGAGGCCGCCAGGGCCCCAAGGAAAAGTAATCTTTTCATAATCAAATCATTATTACAAAAACACGCGGTCCTTTCAATCTTTTTGACAGGAAATAACCAAGGCCGGCGGGATGTTGAGCGGGATAAATTGGATATCGACATGCTCAAAAACCCGTCGGTAAACATTCAGCCGGAGCGGGGAATAATGAAACTGGATAAACTTGCCGGCCTCCTTCAGCCAGCGTTTGCATTCCCGGATGATCACTTCGGAAAGTGCTTCGGTGAGCATCACAAAAGGGATGCCCGACACAAAATAATCCACTCCGCTGATGCCCAGATCGTCAAAATAACGGCCCATGTGTTCCGCCGAATCATGGATCACCACCAGCCGCGGGTCGTCGAAGCGTCGCCGGATCTTTTCCACAAAAATGTCGTTGATCTCGAACACGAGAAGTTTGCTGTCGGCAGGAATCCGTTCGAGGATATAATGTGTGATTACGCCGTCACCGGGGCCAAGTTCCACCACCACCTTTGCCTTCCCGGGATCAATCTTCGATACGATCCGTCGGCACAAAAACCGCGAACTCGGTGCTACGCTGCCGGTGGCGCGCAGGTTGCGCAGGCTTTCGCGCAAAAAATCGAGACGCTGTTGCATGGACTGACCGTTACTGAATGAATGGCTCCGTCGCCGGCAGGAATCTGTGTTGTCTAACCGCGCACGTATGCCGCAAGGTCAGGATATTTTTTCACCAAACCCACGGCTTCGGCGCGGGATACGCGCAAGCCGTTGGCGTAGGCGACCACAGTTGCATCCGGGAACCCCTGGCTTTTGATTTCCTGGGCCAGACGGGCCGCGTCTTTGTACTGTTTGAACCCGCCGGCAGTGTAGCGGTAACTGCCCGCGCCAGGTTGTGTTTCGATCATTTGATCGCCGAACATGGTCAGCGCATCGTCGGTGAGAATCTGGCGGGTAGTGGCCACTTCCACCTTGTACGAGAGCCCGGCAGTGAATGCATCCAGCCGCGCCGTACCGTCGGAGGCCATGTATTCTGCTACTTGCGGGCGATTCAGCAGCACATCCGGCTGAAAATTACCCGGGGTCGTCAGGAGAATCTCCACCCGGCGGTTGAGGCGCTGGCCGTTGGGATTAGGCGCCGCGTCGATCACGTTGCGGGCCAGCGGATAACCCGACCCGACGCTCCGCAAAGCGATGCGAGTAGCCGGCACGCCGCGATCGGTCAAGGCCCGGCCCACCAGTTCAGCGCGTTTTATTCCCGCGTACAGGTCAAATTTTGCCGGACCCGTTTCGTCGGTATGTACGGTCACCAGCACCGTGGCATCCGGGAAAAGCCGGGTCAGCGAGGCCGCCGATTCCACAATTTTCAGGTTGTCGCCGCTGAGCACATCCCGGTCGGTCGTGTAAAAAAGCGGCGCAAGCTGGGCCGGCCCGGGACTGTCCTTGTCGCCCCCGCTTGGACCGGCCGGGCGGCCGCCTTCAGCGAAGGAGCCGGCCGCGCTTTCCGGCTGCTGCTCGGCCAGGGGTTCTTTAAAATAGACGATGTAAATGTCGCGTTCACCCAAATTGTCCTCAAGCCGGTCGGAGGCCAGAAAGCCCGTTTTGCCGTTGGCGCCGGGCCGGAAAAAGGCATCATCGCCAGGTGAGTTCACCGGCAAACCCATGTTTTGCGGAGCCGACCAATTTTGTTCTTTCGGGTTAAAAACCGATTTGAACACGTCCAGACCACCCATGCTGCCCGTGTGGTTGGCGCTGAAATACAGGGTGCGGCCGTCGCGGGCGAGAAAGGGCGTCGTTTCGTCGTAAGCGGAATTGATGACGGGGCCGAGGTTTTGCGCGGTTTGCCAAACACCTTCGCGGCGCAGGGCGTACCAAAGGTCCAGACCACCCTGCCCTCCGGCGCGCCGGCTGGCAAAAATCAGCATGGAATCATTGAAAAAGCACGGCGCCGCATCGCCCATTTCTGGATGAAACGGACTCGAAAACGGCAGCGGTTCGACGGCATATTCGTCCTGTCGGCCCGCCGTATCGGCAAAAACATCGCCGCTGAACAACGTAAATCCCCGGAAATAGTACAAGACCTGGCCATTGAGGCCGAAATCGAGCGGCACTTCATGGCGCGGCGTGTTGAGCAACGTACCGAGGTCGCCGCCATTTTCCCAGCCGGCGGAATTGAGTTGGGCGAACACCATGTCGCTGCACCAGTGGCCCGTGGTTTCATCCTCATAGCCCTGGTCGTTGCGGCGCCCCCCGATGCTGCCTTCGCGCGCGGCGGCGTAGTACAGCCGGCCGGGCCGGTTGACGGAAGGCAGCGGCGCGAATTCATCGCCGGCGCTGTTTACCTGGTTGCCCAGGTTTTCGACGAGCGCCACGGCGTCGTTGGTCGTCATGTTCTGGCCGCTCACGCAGCGCAGGATGTTGTCGGCTGCGTTGGCGCGCAGCGGATGGCGTTCGGGGGCTACGCGCAAAAAAGACTTGTAGGCAGGAATGGCTTTTTCGAATTCCAGTCGCCCGTGCAGGGTACGGGCCAGGTAGTAAAACAGCTCGGGATCGCGGCTGTTGGGGTCCTGCTTGGCCACATAATCGAGGAATTGCAGCGCCTGGTCGGCGTGGTGCAGTTGAAAATGCGCGATACCGATTTTGGTCAGCACAGCCGGTTCGCCGGGCTTCATCTGCTGGTATTGGTTCAGGGCGTCGAGCGCTTCGGCCCAGCGCTGGTTGGCAAAATATTTTTCTCCGGTCTTTTTCAGGTCGGCGGGTTTCTGTGCGTCGAGGGCCGGCGCGGCGGCCAGGCAGAACAACACGAAACAAAACAAGCGAATCATGCAGGGTCGGGTTGGTGAGAAATTCCGAAGGCAAAAGTAGGGGTTTGTTTCTCGCAGATGTCCGCAGATGTTTCACGCAGGGTTGTTTCACGCAGACGAACGCAGACCCTTCCGCAGACGTCCGCAGAAAAATTTTGCGTAAATATTCTGCGGACGTCTGCGGAGG
>JBGAJY010000110.1:0-19186 GCA_044224705.1 Saprospiraceae bacterium | reverse complement strand
GTTTGGCACTGATCAATGTAAATGCCGCGATGGTGCACTCCCCTTTTTCTCATGTGTCCTTTATGTGGTCCATAAATTTGCTGTGGCGGATCACCTATTTTTGCCAAAAATCCACGGCCGCATTATGAAAATCGGACTGCTGGGCTACGGCAAAATGGGCCGTGCCATCGAACAAATCGCCACCGAAAAAGGCCTCGACATCGCCTGGCGCATCGGGCGCTCCAACCAGTCCGACCTGACGCCCGAATGGTTAAAAACAGCCGACGTGGTGATCGAATTTACCCGCCCCGAAGCGGCCTTCGACAACGTGATGTTTTGCCTGAAAAATGGCGTGCCGGTCGTCAGCGGCACCACCGGTTGGCTCGAAAAACTGCCCCAGGCGAAGGAATTTTGCCAAAAAAACGGCGGCGCCCTGCTCTGGGCCTCCAATTTCAGCGTGGGCGTCAACCTCTTTTTTGCGCTGAACCGCTACCTCGCCCGGCTGATGAACCGGCAGGAAGGCTACGCGCCCGAACTCACCGAAATTCACCACATCCACAAACTCGACGCACCCAGCGGCACGGCGCTGACCCTCGCCCAGGACCTGATCGAGGCCCATGACCGGATGCAGGGCTGGTCGCTCTCCCCGGCGCCGGCCGGTCCCGAGGAGGTGCCCGTCACGGCTATCCGTGAAGGCGAAGTGCCCGGCACCCACATTATCCGCTGGGCCGGACCGGCAGACGAGATCAGCATTGAACACAAGGCGCATTCACGCGCCGGATTCGCTGCGGGGGCCGTGCTCGCGGCGCAATGGCTGGCGGGGAAAAAAGGCGTTTTCAGCATGAAGGACGTGCTGGGCATCGAGGACTGATTTTTTCAACGGAAAATTTGTGAGCAGCAATTGAGCAGGTTTTGATCTTGCCGCCGGACAAGTGTGGGGCAGACTTTTGTGGCATTGTTCACCACAAAATTTTCAACCATGAAAACAGTTTTCGTCCTTTTGCTCCTCCTCGGCGGCGCTGCCCTCCTGATCCGTCAAAAACAATTGTCAGCCGATCCTTCCGGGGCTATCACTGCTCACCAGACCCGCGCCGACACCGTTGCGCAAGCCGAATTAAGGGTTGATCCCAGTGGCGCCTTGCTGCTGGCAACCCAAAAATGATTTTTGCATCATACAATCTGCATGGCTAAAGTCTCGCTTCAAACCCTCCGCAGCCGTATCACGCGGCTGTGGTGCAGCAGCCGCAGCACCGGGTACATTGGGTCGAACTCCCAGCGGCGTACCGCAAAATTGGGACTGTTGGGGTGCTGGTGGTGATTGTTCTGAAACAATTCACCGAGCAGCAGCAGGTCGAAAGGCAGGGAATTGCGCGAGTGGTCGCCGTTGTCAAAGTTCTGGTAGCCGTATTTGTGACCGCACCAGTTGACGATGGCGCCGTGCACCGGACCCATCAGAAAATGCACCGGCAGCAGCAGGTACATCCACCAGGCAGTAGCGAAAAACACGTAAAAAACGATGTACCCCACGCCCCACAACAGGCGCGACGTCCAGGAGTTGCCAAACATGTCGAGCCTGTGCCAGGTCGGGTAATTGCCCAAAAACTTGGACGACACCGCCATCCGGTGGTGGATCAGGTCGTCAAAAATCTGGGCCGTGTGCTTCATCATCGCGAACACATCCTTGAAAAAATTAGGTGAATGCGGGTCCTGTTCCGTGTCGGAAAAAGCATGGTGCATGCGGTGCATGATGGCGTAAGCCCGTGGCACCAGATACGAGGAGCCCTGCGTCAGGTAGGCGAGGAAATGGAAAATGCGCTCCCAGAATTTGTTCATGGTGAACATCTTGTGCGAAGCGGAAGCGGTGGAAACGTCTGTATAAAGATCGAACTGAACCAGTGCGTCAGGAAAAAATACAATACTGCCATTTATAAAATGTCTTATTTCCTGACAATGTACCCCCTTTTCGGACAGGTTTCGCCATAAGGTCCGGCGGCGACCGGTATCAAATGCGCGGTCGCCGCCAGTTTGTATTCGGAGGTTGCCACCATTGAGGTTGAACTCCTTTTTTCAAAAAATATTCCGCGTGGGAAAGGCCCTTCCGGCCGATCTTGATTCGGAATACGGCGGGGCGATTTATCTGTCGCTACGGGACATTTCACGAAAACTTCACACTTCCGGGCGCATCTGCGGGAAAAACAGCACCTCCTGAATGGAGCTCTGCCCAGTGAACAGCATCGTCAGACGGTCGATCCCGAAGCCGATGCCCGCGGTGGGGGGCATGCCGTATTCGAGGGCGCGCAGGAAGTCTTCGTCGAGGGCCATGGCTTCCTCGTCGCCACGGGCGGCCAGGCGGAGCTGGTCTTCGAAACGCTCGCGCTGGTCGGACGGTCGCTGGTTTCAGAGCAGGCGTTGCCGACTTCCTTGCCGTTCACGAACAGTTCGAAGCGTTCGACGAGGCCCGGTTTCGAGCGGTGCTTTTTGGTCAGGGGCGACATTTCCACGGGATAGTCGATCAGGAAAGTCGGCTGGATGAGCTTAGGCTCTACTTTTTCTCCGAAAATTTCGTCGATCAGTTTGGCTTTGCCCATCGTGGCGTCGATCTCGATGCCATTGTCGCGGCAATAGGAGCGCAAAATGCTCTCGTCAGCGCTTTCTACGTTCAGTCCCGTGTATTGTTGAATGGCGTCGAACATCGTCAGCCGCGTGTACGGGCCGGCAAAGTTGATGTCGTGTTCACCCACGCGGATCACTGCGCCGCCCTCGGGGCTGAGTGCGCGGGCCACGCGTTCGAGCATTTGCTCGGTCACGTCCATCAGCCAGAAATAGTCCTTGTAGGCCACGTAAAATTCGAGCATGGTGAACTCCGGGTTGTGCGTCCGGTCCATGCCTTCGTTGCGGAACATTTTGCCCATTTCGTACACGCCGTCGAAGCCGCCCACGATGAGGCGTTTGAGGTACAACTCGTTGGCAATGCGCAGGTAGAGCGGCATGTCCAGCGTGTTGTGGTGCGATTTGAAGGGCCGTGCGGAGGCGCCGCCGTGGATAGGCTGGAGAATGGGCGTCTCCACTTCCAGCAGGCCCAGTTCGTCGAGGAAGGCGCGGATGGTTTTGATAAGTTTGCTGCGTTTGACGAATACTTCGCGCACTTCGGGGTTCACCGTCAGGTCCACGTAGCGCATGCGGTAGCGCTGTTCGGGGTCGGTGAAGGCATCGAAAATATGGCCCTCGGCGTCGCGCTTCACGATGGGCAGCGGGCGCAGGCTTTTGGACAAAAATTTGAATTCCTGCACGTGCACCGACACTTCGCCGGTTTTGGTACGGAAGGCGAGGCCGCGGATCCCCACGTAGTCGCCCAGGTCGAGCAGTTTTTTGATGACAGTATCGAACATCGGCGAGGCCTCGTCGCCGCCGTTGATCTCCTCGCGGCGCAGGTACAGCTGAATACGTCCCGAGGCGTCCTGCAGGTTCATGAACAAGGCTTTTCCGGCCTCGCGCATGGCCATGACGCGGCCGGCCGGGCGACTTCCTGGTAGTGGAGTTTTTGGTGCCGTCTTCAAGTATTTCTTCCTGGTAATGGGCTACGATATCGGCGGCATGGGCCGTCACCGGGAACATCTCGGCGGGGTAGGGCTCGATGCCCAGTTCACGCAGTTCTACGAGTTTTTCGCGGCGGATAATTTCCTGTTCCGTCATGAAGGATGGGTGTCGTTTAATGGAAAAAATGAAGGGTTTTGGTTGAGGCGGGGCAAAAATAGAGGTTCGGGGGGTGAAAAAGGCCAAAGCGTGACATTGAGTTGCTGGCAGTTGGCCGCAGCTTTATTTTTTCTTAATTCAAAGGGGGCTAATTTTACCGCACGAAAAACGTTTTTACCCCGTTCAACCATTTGGAAATCAAGTACTCCCGCCATGAGCCGACTCGAATCTGTCGTACAGGAACTCAAAACGCATATTGGTGAAGGCATCGAGCCTGCGCTCAAGTTTTTGGAGCAGGTGCTTTCGCCCGGCTCCGATAATTACAACGATTTTATACAGATCAAGGGTCGCTACAACAGCCTGCAGCGCGAACTGTTACTGGGCACCCTCGACCCTGCCGCTTACGACAAGGCCCGCAACAGCATCAGCCAGGGCCTTCTCCTGCTGGCCGATACCTTGCAGGAAAACGACCTGAAAACGGATGCAGGTGCCCCTGCGCCTTCCGCCGACAAGCGCGGCGAAATCCTTTACCGTATCCCCGATCGCATGCAGAACCTCCACGAGGAAAAATGCGTGGTGCGCCTCGCTTGGGTGCTCGAACATCTGCTGCGCGACTGGGAAGAAGCCGCACACGACGTGGTCAAAGACATCCGGATGGCTGAAATCATGGGCGTCTACCTCCTCAATGTGGACGAACACAACCCCTTTGCCATCCGGACGATCAGCGAACCCGTTCAGTTTGTCGACAAGGACGACTACACCGAGTGGATTTTCTACGTCAAACCCCTGCTCGTTGGCGAGTTCCCCTTGGTGTTGCGGGTGTCGGTGATCGAAATGATCAACGGCAAAGAGTACAAAAAAGACATCGTGCTGGAAGAACAAATCATCGTGACCAGCGAAGAAGTTCCCTCCGCGGCCGACGGATTTAAGAAGGCCGACGAAAGCCTGATCCTGGCAGCCGCCGGTGAAGGCGCTCGCGCAGCCTCTGAAACGCAGGCCAAGCCACCCGCCCCCGAGGCGGCCGAAGCCCCGAATCCCTCCTCCCGCCGCAACCTCGGCAAATGGCTGGGCATCGCGCTCAGCACCGTGGCTTTGGCTACTGCCGGACTGTTTATCGGCGTGCCGTATTACCGCGATGAAATGGCCTGGAGAAATGCACGACAGGGCGGACAGCGCCCCGATTATGAAGGGTACCTGTCCCAATACCCCGAAGGACGGCACCGGCAGGCGGCCATCGACTCGTTGCGCCGATACGAAATGATCGGGCGGGATACGCTGGGCAACACTTCGCCGACCACGCCGGAAGAACCGGTCGATAGTGTAATAGAAAATTTACCCGTCGATAGCGTGCAAATGGACAATCCGCCGACATCGCCGCCCGTCACTCTGGTTATTCCAAAGGAAAAAAAGCCCAGAAAAAAAAGACTCCCAGCTACTCCGCCAAAAGACAAACCTGCCAATCCACCTGCCGACAAAAAGCCCGACCCAGTGGTCGTCAAACCGCCTACACCCGTGGTAACATCCGGTATCCCAAGCCTGAGTGGTATCGTGGCGCCATTCGAGATGAAACCTTTTTCGGTGGTAAAAAACAACGGGACGGAATTTCAAATCAAGTTCCTCGAACACAACGAAAAAGGGCAAGCGCTGGTGACCCTGGCCGGCAAAGGGGATTGGGTCATGCGGCAGGAACAGGAACTAGTTTTTGTCCTGAACGGCGGCGACATGGTGAAAGCCAAACTGGCTTATGTCGCCAAAGCGTGAAAGGCTACAACCAGCAGCTAACTGCATATCGACTACAACCGTCAAAAAAGCCCGGCCGATACAAAGTGAATTCCCTGCGCCTGCAGGACTACAAAAACCCGGCGGTAAAAGCCTACCCTCTGACCGACGGCAACCGCAAGGAGCTGCGGCAAAAAGCCGAAAGGGCATTGAAAAAAATGCCGGACTAATCGGTTTTCAACAGATTTTCAGTGCGAATTCGGCCTTCCGGGCCTCGCCCAACAGGACATCCGGCCGGCCATTGACTGCCATCGATTACCCACACCGTATTTTCATTTGGAGAAATGGTTTGTAGCAATCGCCCTTGCGTATCGTGGACCTCCATTTTTTCCCAAACACCCGACGATGAGACGTTCCATATCCCGTTGGCAGACGGATTGGGCGTAATTTTTACAGATAAAGGTTCCTTTGAAATTTCGCTTGCATCGCTGGGTGCACAGCTCAGTTCGTTGAGGTAAGCCCACAGCTCGTTGTCAAATCCGATGGGCACCAATCCACCCAGCGGGCCGCTGGCGCTGGCCGGATTGCCCTGGCGCACCACGACCCAGCCTTTGGACGGCACGACGTGTATTTTCTGGTCGTTTTTTCCCAAAGCGGCGTACATGTCGGCGGGCGCATTGGGGCAGATGGAGCCCGGAAAAACCAATTGTACGCCCGGCAGCATGAAACTCGGCCCGCCGTTGAGCCACCACAAATAGCCGTAGCTCTGGTTGAACGCCTGCGAGGGCTGCGACATGGCGTTGAAAAAGGCCTGGTCGTGCAGGAGCGTGTCGCCGTCCCAAACGCCGCCCGCCAGGTTGAGCAGTCCGTAACGGGCCATGTCGCGGGCCCGGCCGTACATCACGTCGGCGACCCACAGACCTTTCATACCCGTTCGATCGAGCAAGTGGGTTTTGGTGAACTGATTGATGGTCTGTCCGCTGGCCGAAGCGATCACGTCCTGCAACAGGCGGTAAGCCCCGGTGTGATAGGCCCAGCGGGTGCCCGGCGGTGCCAGGTATTGCAGACAGGAGGGGTCGGTGCAGTTGTTGGGGTCGGAATTCGAGGTGGTGGGGGTGTCGTCGAGGCCCGTAGTCATGGTGAGCTGGTGACGGATCGTGATGGCTGCTTCCTGATCGGGAGTACACACCGTCCAACCGGCGCCGAGGTAATCGCTTGTCGGGTCGTCGATGTCGATCAGACCCTCTTCCTGGGCCTGGCCGACCAGGAAAGCCGTCAGTGATTTGCCGGCAGAGGCCCAGTACCAGATAGAATCCTGAACGAAGGTGCCGAAGTATTTTTCCAATACGATTTTGCCATCCTGCAGGAGGATGAAAGATTTGGTGTCGTTGACTTCGAGGAAATTGTAGAGGCTGTCGACTCGCTCGGGGCAGAAGCCCAGGTCGGCCGGCGGAAGAGTGGCCCAGGCATTTCCGGTTTTCGGCGGGAAGTAGAGGTTATCATTTTGGGAAAAAACTTGCAACAGGTTAAAAATCAGGAAAATGCAGGTAGTTGTCAGGCGCTGGGTCATGATGAGCTGTTTTAGTGATTTTCCTAAGACAGCAAATGAAACTGTTGGTTTAGCCTGCTTGGAAAGGATCCGATTTTTTTTGAACCATTGCAATCTCAAGGCACAAAAGAAAGCCCGGTCGTCCTTTGACGTACCGGGCTGGTTCCATTTTTTTCAACTATTTCGTATGTGATCAGTGATGCACAGGGTCGATTGGTCAGGGTTTCATCGGTCAATGGGTTTGGCAGGTGTGTCGCCTGATGTTCTGCGGTACTAGCGTCGCCAGTACCGCAAAGTTATGCCGGGCGGATAAATACATTTCTTAGAATTGGCTTAGAAAATCCCCGAAGGGAACCGGGATCCGAAGGCCCATCAATTCTCTACAAAATACATGTCGATTTCACCTTTGTTTTTGGCCATGATCTTGCCGCGATACTTGCAGGTTGCGAAACCTTTGATCGACTCGTAAGCTTCTCCGGAGATGTTGATCCGCCCGCCTTCGCCTGCCTGTTCGATCCGTGCAGCCACATTGACGGTGTCGCCCCAGATGTCGAAGGCAAATTTGCGCGAGCCGACCACCCCGGCCACCACGGGTCCCCGGTGGATGCCGATGCGGGCCTCGAAGCGGGGCATGCCTTTGCTGCTGCGGTCGGCGTTCCACTCGGCGAGCCAGGATTGCATGGCGCGCGCGGCGTCCACCATGTTGCGCAATTGGCTGCCGCCGCCGTTGGGCAGGCCGCCGGCGCACATATACGCATCGCCGATGGTTTTGATTTTTTCCAGTCCGAAACGTTCGATGATCTCGTCGAAGGCCTGAAAGCAGGTATCGAGTTCGGTGACGAGTTGTTGCGGGCTCAGTTGTTCGGCAATTTTGCTAAAACCCACAAAATCAGCGAACAAGACACTGACATCTTCAAAATACCGGGCGGTGGTGCGGCCGGCTTTTTTGAGTTCGTCGGCCACCAGTGCAGGCAGGACGTTGAGCAACAGATTTTCGGAGCGTTGTTGTTCTTCCCGGATCATGGTGTTTTTTTCTGCCAAAATCCGGGCGTTCAGGCGGGCCCGGACGAAACCGAAGGCCGCACCGCCTGCCAGTAGCAGCAACACAGCAATGACTGCATAATTGAAGTTGCGACTGCTCTCGGCTTCGCGCAGGGCGAGGTTCCAGTTGCTGAGGGAAAGCGAATCCAGTTTGCCGCGGTACGACATGGAATCGAGCATCTGGCGTTGCTGCATGAGCAGGATTTCGCTTTTCATCTGCGCCTCGTTCATTTCGCCGATAGCTGCTTCTTTGGCGGCGAGCTGGGCCTGGAGTTCCTTGCTTTGCTGGAGGAGTTGTTGCTCGCGTTCGTTCGGGCTTCCGGCGATGACGACGGTTGGGGCACCAGGCACTCCGTTCACTCCGGGTGGCTGTGGGGCTGTCTGGACGTGTCCGTAGCCACCGTTTTGGATGAGTGCGATTTGTTTGTCGAGTTCGGCCAGGTCGCCGTTGCGGCCTGCGCGTTGGGCGAGGGTGCGCAGGTTTTCGAGGTTGTCGAGCGCGAGAGTGTTGTTGCTGATGCCGTTTTCCCGCAAAATATCGGCGCTCTGGCGGAATTTGGGCGCTGCGCGGTCTTTGTTGCCGAAGAGGCCGCCGCGTTTGTCTGCCCGAAGAAGGGCTTTGCCCTGGCGGTTGAGGGCTACGGCGCGCCGGTCGGGCGCCCGCAGGCGTTTGGCCAGGTCGGCGGCATCGCCTGCCCAATCGGCGGCTTTTTCAAAATTGCCGGCGTTGAGGTAGGCGTCGGACAGGCCGATCATTTTTTCCCATTGGGTCACGCCCGAGGCGGCTTTGGCTTCGGCTTCGAGTTGTTGAAGGGAAGGACCTTGCGCAAAGGAGGGGGCGCCAAAAAGGGCAACGAAAAGGAGTATTAGCAGGAGGAATTTCATCAGACGATTGCTTGCAGGCGGATGATCAGGGAAAAATGAACGACGAAAATAAGATGAGCGGACCACAGCAGCAGGCTTTCTTCCCAATCAATAAACTATTCTGCTTGTTGCGGACGGATTCAATAATTGGAAGCGGGCGGGATTGCATATATGTGTTTACAAAAATTCTGCCATCTGAATTCAATTCACACCGGGTCCACATCCACCGCCACCTGCACCTGTCCAAATCCTTTTTCCCCCACCACAATCTCCGTAGTCGCCCGGATCAGTGCCTTGGCACGAGACAGCAAAGGCGCTGATTTTTCCATTTTGATCAGAATATCCTGCCCGTACATCCCGCGCAGCCGCGAGATCGGGGGCTGAACCGGACCGAGCACCCGGTCGCCCAGTTTTTCCCGCAAAATACGGGCGAACAACGCGGCGGCGGACTGCACGGTTCGTTCGTCCTTGTGCCGCAGCGTCAGCTGGATCATGCGGACAAAGGGCGGATAAAAGAACTCCTGGCGCTCGGCCAGTTCACGTTTCAGGTGTCCGGCAAAGTCGCCCCGCAGCACTTCCTGCAGCACAGGGTGTGCAGGATTGAACGCCTGGATCATGACGCGGCCCCGTTTGTTTTTTCTGCCTGCGCGACCGGCCACCTGGGTCAGCAATTGATAGGCGCGCTCTCCGGCCCGGAAGTCGGGGAAGCGCACCAATTGATCGGCGCCGAGCACACCTACGAGCCCAACATTTTCAAAATCAAGGCCTTTGGTCACCATTTGCGTGCCCACCAGGATGTCGAGTTCTTTTTCCTCGAAGGCATTGAGCAGGGCGGTGAGGCTGGTTTTGGTACCTGCCGTGTCGAGGTCGAGCCGTCCGATACGCGCCTCGGGAAGTGCGATTTTAAGGTCGTCCTCGATCTTTTCCGTTCCGAATCCGAGCAGGGTGACTTTGCCGCTGCCGCAGGCCGGGCACACTTTCACGGGTTCCTGCTGGTAGCCGCAGTAATGGCAGCGCAGCCGGTCGCTGAATTTGTGGTAGGTCAGGCTCACGTCGCAATGGCGGCACTGGGCTGTCCATCCGCACACCTGGCATTCCAGAATGGGTGCGAAGCCGCGACGGTTTTGAAACAAAATGACCTGTTCGCCATTGGCCAGCGCAGCTTGAAGGCTTTCGAGCAGGGTGGAGGAGAAGATGCCCTGCATGCGCCGGGTTTTCATTTGATCGCGCAGATCGACCATTTCCATTTCAGGAAGTTCGAGTCCGCCGAATCGTTCGCGCATTTCCACGAGACCGTATTTGCCGGCAGTGGCATTGAAATACGTTTCCAGTGCGGGCGTGGCGGTGCCGAGCAGCACTTTGGCGCCGTACAATCGGGCCAAAAAAATGGCCGTGTCGCGGGCATGGTAGCGTGGCGCGGGGTCGTATTGTTTGAACGAAGGGTCGTGTTCTTCGTCCACGATCACGAGTTGCAGGTTCTGAAACGGAAGAAAAAGACCCGATCGGGCGCTGAGGATGACGGGTTTGCCTTCGGCTGCGCTGCGCCACACTTCGACGCGTTCGTGGTAGTTGATTTTGGAATGGTAAACGGACACGTCGCCGCCGAGCACCCGCCGGAGTCGTTCGATGATCTGGGTGGTGAGCGCAATTTCGGGCAGCAGGTAGAGCACCTGGCCGCCCTGCAGGATGGTTTGCCGGATCAGTTCGACGTACACGCGGGTTTTGCCCGATCCAGTGACGCCGTGCAGCAGCACTACGTTTTTTTCTTTAAAATTTGCGTCAATCTCCCGCAGTGCCCGGCGCTGTTGATCGGACAGGGCCCCTGCTTCGGCAAATTCGTCCTCAAATCCGGCTACACGACTCACCTCCCGTTCGTAAATCTCCAGCACGCCGTTTTTAACCAAAGTCTGGAGCGAAGAAGATGAAGCGTCGGCTTTTTTCAACAATTCCGAACGCCGCACAAACGGCTGGCTGCGCGACAAGTGCACAAAAGCCAACAGGGTCTCCATCTGGCGTTCGCGTTTTTCCAGACCGGTGAATACCTCGCGCAACAGATCGGGTTCGGAGCGGTAGGGCTCGGCCAGGCGCACCGCGGTGATGCGCCGGGGGCGGTATTTTTCCTGCAAATCCTCGCGCAGGAAGAGCAGTCCGCGGTTCAGCAGTCGCTGAATGACCGGGAACACCGTTTTTTTATTCAAAATTTTGCGGACATCGTCGATGGAAACGGCGTTCTGGATGTGCAGGGCTTCGGCGATCAGGTATTCGTCATTGTCCAGTTCGCCGAAATCGTCGCCGTAATTCGGGTTGAGCACGACCTTGGTTTCGCTGCTGAGTTTGAGGTGCCCGGGCAGCGCGACCGACATTACTTCGCCCAGGGTGCAGCAATAATAATCAGCCAGCCAGTCCCAGAGCCGAAGCTGTTGGGGCGACACCACCGATACCTCGTCCAGCACGGCATTGATACTTTTAACGCGGTAAGCCGGCTTGTCGTCGTGCACGCGTTCGACCAGTCCGCTGTACAATTTGCTCGGCCCGAACTGTACCTCCACGCGAACGCCAGCCAGCACATAGGCTGCCAGTTCTTCAGGCACCAAGTAGGTATAGGTGCGTTTGGGCAGGGCCAGCGGAAGGATGATGTCGGCGAACATTTTTAACGGGTGCACGGTTAATGGTGCACGGTGGTTTGGTCAGGGCAAATTTGAAACAAATAATTTGCAATTGGGTTGATCATTTCAGCCTGTTCGGGCCGAAACGAAAGAGCAGCGCCTGATCCTAAATCAATACGCAGCGGTGTGCCGCGCGCCCTTCCCCGCACATCTTCAAGCGTTTTAATTTTTTCCTTGTTGTGCACCCAAATCATAAACGATAAGTTTTACTTTTGTGCACACAAGAGCGCTGGGTACGCGGGTCTGATTCCGGGTATCCTTATTTTTTTGCCCTGCTCGGGCAGTATTTTTTAACAAAACGTCCTCATTAATTGGCAGTAAAACCTTCCTATCCTTCGCGTCCGGGTGGCAATCGCCCCGGTGGCAATCGTCCCGGCGGACCGGGTCGCCCCGGCGGACCTGGCGGACCGGGTCGTCCCGGCGGACCGGGTCGCCCTGGCGGCCGTCCTTACGACCGTCGCTTTCCGCAAGCACCTGAACACAATATCAACGATTTTGTCCGTGCCCCCGAGGTTCGCCTGGTGGGCGACAACCTGGATGAAATCAGCGAAGCCGCCGGCCAAAAAGTGGAAACCGGCATTTATCCCACCTCGACGCTGCGGCGCTGGGCCGAAGACCTGGGCCTCGACCTGGTGGAGATCACGCCGAATGCCGAGCCGCCCGTGGTTCGCATCACCGACTACAACAAATTCCTGTACCAAAAGAAAAAACGCGAAAAAGAACTGAAAGCCAATTCGGTCAAGCAGGAACTCAAAGAAATCCGTTTTGGCCCCGAGACGGGCGAACACGATTTTGAGTTCAAACTCCGCCACGCCAAAAACTTTCTCGCCGAAGGCAACAAGGTGAAAGCTTACGTTCAGTTTCGCGGCCGCGCCATTATGTTCAAAGATCGCGGCGAACTCCTTCTTCTGCGCTTTATCAAAGAATTGGAAGACCTCGGCGCCGCCGAACAATTGCCCAAACTCGAAGGCAAACGTATGATGGTCATCCTGGCGCCTAAAAAGGTGCCGGGTAAAAAATAAGGGGCAAGAAGCAAGAAGCAAGGGGCAAGAAGCAAGGGGCAAAAGGCAAGGGGCAAAAGGCAAGGGACAAAAGGCAAGGGACAAAAGGCAAGGGACAAACTCCGTCCATTCTACCTTTTAATTAAAAAAATCTGCCTAATCCTTTTACCCCTTGCCATTTGCCCCTTGCCCCTTGCCTTTCGCCCCTTGCCTTTCGCCCCTTGCCCCTTGCCTTTCGCCCCTTGCCTTTTATTTTTTGCCTTTTGCTCTTTGCCTTTCGGCCTTTCCTTTTACCTTTGCGCTCCATTTTCTAAAAATACACTTTTTATCATGCCGAAAATGAAAACCCACTCCAGCGCCAAGAAGCGATTCAAGGTGTCGGGCACGGGTAAAATCAAGCGTAATCGGGCCAGAATGCGCCACCTGATGCGCAAAAAAACAACCAAAGCCAAGCGGCATTTGCGCCATGGCGTGATCGTGGACAAATCTGAACACGCACGCATCGAGCGCCTGCTGGCGATGTAACAAGCGCGCATCGTTCCCGGGATTCCGGGACGAACTGAACCATTTTTTTTAACGAGAACACCGGAGTAAGCATTTGTGGGCGCAGGGGCGTCCTGAATCCCGGGGTTGCACTAAAAAAGTTTTTTCGCTCATGCCAAGAGCTACCAACAACCCGGCCAGCCGCGCTCGCCGGAAGAAAATCATGCTCGCCGCCCGCGGTTTTTTCGGCGCGCGTTCCAAGGTCTACACCGTAGCCAAAAACACCCTTGAAAAAGGCTGGCAGTACGCTTTCCGCGACCGCAAGTACAAAAAGCGCATTTACCGGCGCCTTTGGATTGCGCGTATCAACGCTGCCACCCGTTCGGAAGGCCTGAGTTACAGCCGCTTTATTCATGCCCTTGGCGAAAAAGGCATCAGCCTGAACCGCAAAGCGCTGGCCGACCTGGCGCTGAACCACCCGGCTACCTTTAAAGTCATTGTGGAAGCGGTGAAAAACAAGTAAGCCGAAGTATTCTGCTTGCTGCTTTTCAGGTAAATCATAAAAAAACGAGGAACTGGCCTTATGCCGGTTCCTCGTTTTTTTTGGGGCCGGGTAAATCTTTTCCCAAAAATTCTTTTTTGACAAAACGCCCCTTTTTGTAGCACGACAATCGGAGAAATGCCGGAACTTCGGCACCCGATTACTTTCCGAACCGATTTTCACAAACACATTTTTCAACTTTCTGTACCCTATGAAAAAAGCACTACTCTTGTTTGTCCTGCTCAGCACCGCAGGCGCCGTCATGGCCCAGGATTGTGACGTTGATTCCACTGTTCTCCAAACCGGTGCGTTGCTTTCGCCAGCGCCTTATTCAGACCAAAACCCCGTGTACAACCTGGCAAAAGCTTGCATCGGCGAGCCTTACAGCCAGTCCATTACCGTGAACGTGCCGACCTCGTTCTCCGGTTTTCCAATCGATAGCGTGGGCATCGCCACCACGGGCGCTATCGGCAACTTCCCCGCGGGCATGACCTACTCCTGCACGCCCCCGTCCTGCACCTTCTATCCCGGTTCTCTCGGCTGCATTCTGCTGTACGGCACGCCCAACGCCAGCAATACCGCACCGGACACCCTGGATCTGACGATCACGGCAACGGTATACACCTCCCTGATCGATATTCCGGTGAGCTTCCCCGGACAAGCCGCTCCCGGCAGCCACTACTACCTGATCCTCGGGCCTAACGGCAGCTGCAACAGCGCCGCATCTGACCTGAACAGCCCGGTTGCCGGCCTGAAAAATGCGCCCAACCCGTTCTCGGCCCAGACCTTCATCGAGGTGGAATCCCGCACGGAAGGCATGTTCCAGTTCGAAGTATTCGACGTACTGGGTCAGCGCCTGTATGCCGAAGACGTACGCCTTTTCGAAGGCCCGAACCGCTTTACTTTCGATGCCGGCGACCTGGCCAGCGGTTCTTATTTCTACAGCATTGGAAACCGCGAAGGCAAAACGACGAAAATGTTTGTCGTAGCCCGTTAGTTTAATGATGAATGATGAATGATGAATAGTACGCGATGGTGGGCGAATCCATTTTTTCCACTATCGCGTACCATTCATCATTCATCATTCATCATTCATCATTCCATTTAATCCTGGACTTGTGAAAAGTTGTTGACGCCTTTGGGCTAATCGCCCTTCCCTCCTTTTGTAAGCAACACATTTTTTCACCAGCCAACCCCGGTTGTTTTATGCGACAACTCCTGCTTCTTTTGTGTCTGAGCGCATTGGGCGCCAATATCCTCACCGCACAAATCGGCTGCCCCGGATGCCAAACCAGCCTTCCCCCGCTCCCTGCCGACACCCTTTACCTGCAAAACCTGCCTGACGGCGAAAAGGGGCAATCCTACGACCACGATATTTCCTTTCGCGTTCCTAAAACGACCACCCCGGTACATGCCGTCGACAGTCTGACGCCAGCCGGCCTGCCCATTTCCAAAATTGAAATAGTCGCCCTCGAAGGCCTGCCCCCGGGACTGAACTGGCAACCCAGCCAGTGGACGTTCCAAACCGACAGCGAAACGGACGGATGTATCCGAATCTGTGGCACGCCCCAGGTAGCCGATTCATTCCTTCTGACGGTCAAATTAAAGGCCACGGTCTTTATCATTACGCAGGAAGCCAGCTTCCCCATGAAACTGTATATCGCGCCGCCGACAGTGAGCAATGATGGATTTTCCATGTCAAATTTTATCGGCTGTGGGAGCACGACGGTGTCGTTTACCAATAACCACCCTTCGAACGATAACCCCAATTTTAACTACACCTGGGATTTTGGCGACAGCACGAACTTCGAAGGCGAAAACCCGCCGCCGCATACCTATTCCGAACCCGGCATATACCCGGTCGATTACCACGCGGTGATCGATACGGGTCGCAAAGTGTTGATGAGTGCTACCGTGCTTGACGTCGATTGTGTGGACCAACTGGGCCTTGGTGATCCCGATTTGTACCTTCTCGTAAAAGATCCCAATGGCAACCTGATATTCGATTCTTCTCCGGATGTTGAAAACGCGCCGCTTCCGTTTACTTTTCCGATCAATTTGGCCCTCGATCCCGGCAATTACACCATCGAAGTGTGGGATGAGGACTCCGGCCTGAAAGGCGGCGATGACCCCTGCGGTACCATTTCCTTCAATTTTCTCAGCAATGACACACTGGTCTCCGGCGGTTTTCAGATCGCCCTGGTTATCGAACAACCGGTTACGGAGATTTTCTCCAGCGACACCGTGGTCGTTCTGACACAACCTGCGGCTCCCACGGTGGATGCTCCGAACGGCCTGACCAATTGCACAGGTAATTCGAATATTCTCCTCGTCTCATCAGCCGATGAAGGGAATCAATGGATGCTGGAAGGCGAAGCCATCTCCGGCGCTACGGAAATCAATTACACCCCGTTGGCCACCGGCAATTACCAGGTCCAAATCACCACGGCCGAAGGCTGCACGGCGGTGTCGGACAGCGTTTTCGTAGGTCTGTTTACACAACCTCCTGCGCCTGTATTCAGCAATCATATCAACCGCCTTTACCTGCAGGATTCCATCGACGTGCCTGCTTCCTATACCTTCCAATGGTATGATTCAGGCGCTCCGATCCCCGGAGAGACCGGCTGGTCGCTTTGCGTTTCGCACAGCGGCGTGTACGGGCTGGTCGTGACCGACACGGAAACCGGCTGCTCCAATTTTTACGCGGAGTCCGTGGCGTATGACCCCAACTACCCGGACTGCATCAGTGGAACGGATGAAGCGGAAGGCGTGCTCACGGGCATATTTCCGAACCCGGCCATCGAAGAATTTACGGTCCAATTGGGAGCCCCCTTGTCGCAGGCAGCCGAATTACGGATTTATGATGCCATCGGGAGATTGGTGTCGGTTCAAAAAATGGAGGCTGACAGAGATTTTTTAAGTGCTTCCTGTAAAAATCTTGAAGCAGGTGTGTACACCCTCATACTCGTGGAAAAGAACCGGAGACGCACGGGCAAACTAGTTGTAATGCATTGATTTAAAATATTTTAGATTGATTATTGGGCGTTTTGAATATTCGGAAAAACGCCGCATTGATCAGGCGCTCGAACCCTGTTGTTTCGAGCGCCTGATTTTTTTTTAAAAAAAAAGAGTTTTGGAAAACCAAACTGGAATCCAACTCGTAAGCAAATTATATTAAGTTAAATTGTTATCAGCTTTTCGCGCCTGCTACAAATGCTCATATGCCCCTTGATTCATCAGCAGGCTACTCAAAGATTTTTTCACCCTTGAACAAGCCGCTGTACCCGGCCGCTTTTAAGTGCCCTTTTTCAAGCTTGATAATCTTCCCCTCTAGTCCCGCTCAATGAAGAAACCGGCCATCGTGGCGGTCAACCAACGGCTCTTCATACACGCACGCTTCCTTTGGGTGTGATCAACCCGATCGCGCGTTCAGAGCGCCCTCCCAGTATTTTTTTCAATTTCTGACCTAATCCGTCAATTGTGGCCCTGGTGTTTCAGTGCGCCTGCAGCTGGCTCTTGTTCAAATCAAATCACTGCTTATGAAGCACGCTTTAACTGGTATCCTTTGGATACTCTGCAGTCATCTGGCTGCATTTTCGAACCCTATGGCTCCAAAAGCCGACCCCGACAACCAATTACTCACCATTGTTCTTTCACTTCAAACAGATGTTACCTGCCATGGGGGCAACAACGGATTGGCTGTTGTTGCCGCTATTGGCGGGTTGCCACCTTACGTTTTTGTTTGGTCAAACGGATCGGTCGGTCCTATTGGCGCCAACCTGAGCGCCGGCGTGTACTCGGTCACCTGCACGGACTTACTGGGTGGAACGGCTAATTTCAATGTGACAATTGATGAACCCAGCGCAATCCTGGTAGACGTAACCGCACAAGTCGATATCAACTGTCTGAACGCCAATGGCTCCGCGACGGTGGCAGCGAGTGGAGGGACGGGTTCCCCCGCTTATTCGTGGTCCAACGGCAGTTCGGGTCCGACAATCGCCAATCTGAACGCCGGTACGTACACGGTTACCGTCACCGATGATAATGGATGCACCACCAATCACGCCGTTACGATCGAGGCGGACCTGCAATTGCCCATCGTCAACATTAACCTGAACGGCGACTTGCAGGTGGACTGTGGCAGCCCGCTTGTTCAGATTGATGCGACGGCTTCTTCATCCGGGGCTGAATTTTCTTACTTATGGACGACGGTGAACGGCCACATTGTTTCGGGCGCCAACACGCTGGACAACTGCGTGGTGGATGCCTCGGGCACCTACCTTTTGAAAGTCAGCAATTCGAACAACGGCTGCACGGCTAGCGCAGCGGTGGATGTTTCGTTGAATCTCGACCTCCCGGTCATCTCGGTGGACCTGGACGGCCAGTTAGGATGCGACAATTCTCCAATTGTGATTGATGCCAGCGCATCATCCCAGGGCAGCAATTTTCCTTGTTTGTGGACCACCCTGAATGGAAACATTGTTGCGGGAGCCAATACGCTTACGCCTACGGTGAATGCAGCGGGCACCTACCAGCTGCTTATTACCAACCTGCTCAGTGGATGTACAGCCACCGTGAATGTGAACATTACCGGTTCGGCAGTATTGAATACCGTGCTCGGTAGTTTGGCCAATGTCTCCTGTTTCGGTTTGGCGGATGGTTCTGCCAGTCTTTCTGTGTCCGGTGGTATCCCGCCCTACGCCTGTTTGTGGAGCAACGGCCAAACATCCGCTTCGGTATCCGGGCTAACTGCCGGTATTTACACGGCAATTATTACGGACGCTCAGGGTTGCCAATCGACTGTAAACATTACCATTACCCAGCCGGATGTCATCACGGCTTCTGCCACGACTACACCTGCCTCCGGCCCAAATCAAAGCGACGGTACCGCACAAATCACTGTTGCAGGAGGTACTGCACCCTATTTGTTCCAGTGGAGCAACGGTTTTACGGGATCATCTGTCTCCGGTCTTGCGCCAGGGACTTATGCTGTGTCGATAACTGATGCCAATAGCTGCCAGTTTACAGTAATTGTCGTGATCGGAGTGCAGGCCAATTGCACTTTGAGCATCAATGTCTCGTCCCAAAATGCCACATGCAACCAGGCGGGTTCTGCAGCTGCGCAGGCCATAAACGGCAATGCTCCTTATTCCTATCTCTGGAGCAACGGGGCGACAGGGGCAACGGTAGCAAATCTGTCGGCAGGGATTTATACCGTCACCGCCAGCGATGCACAAGGCTGCACGGCAATCGGTTCAGCTATCATCCTGTCGGCGCCTGACGATAGCCCTCCCGTAGTGATCACGCAGAATGTGACCCTCGTGCTGGACAATTCAGGCAACGCGACGCTCGACGCCTCGTTGGTAAACAACGGAAGTTTTGATGCCTGTGGAAACATCACCCTCAGCCTGAACACCAGTGCGTTCAACTGCATCATGCTGGGAACCAATATCGTGGTGCTGACCGCAACCGACCAGAGCGGCAATTCCGCATCTGCAACCGCGACCGTGACGGTGGTAGACAATACCGTTCCGACACTTCAATGCCCATCGGATATGACCGTCAATGGCTGTTCCGCCCAAGTCAATTACAATGATCCGGTGTTGCAGGATAATTGTACGCTTCCTGCCTACAACCTCGTACTCACAGG
>JBGAJY010000109.1:0-19204 GCA_044224705.1 Saprospiraceae bacterium | reverse complement strand
ATTTACCGCGGCAAATACGCCACCCAACTTGAAGACGACGGCCTCATAAAAGCCATCCAACTCTTTGAAAATGAAGAAAAAACGGCGCCTCAGCCCGAGCGCGCCGTGCTGCAAAGCATGCTCGGTCAGGTGTACGCCACCTACCTGCAAAATCAATATTGGCGAATCAGGGACCGCACACCCATCCCCGATGGCGAGGGCGGCGACATCCTGACCTGGTCGGCTGCACAGATCGAGCGCCGGGCGCTGGATTATTACGCCGCTTCCATTCAGGACGAAACCGCGCTGCGCGCCGTTCCGGCCGGTTTTTTGAAAGATATTTCCACGGCCGCACTGAACGACAGCGTGGGCGGACAAGCGCTGCGGCCGACGGTGTACGACTTCATCGCCCACCGCGCGCTGGAGTATTTTGCCAACGAACGCAGCTACCTCAGCCAGCCGGCCTACAAATTTTACCTCGACAGCGAAGCGGCTTTTGCACCCGCCGGCGAATTCGTGCGCGCCAAATTCCCCACCCGCGATTCCACGTCCACGAAGTGGATGGCCATCGGACTGTTCCAAAAAGTCATTGCCAGCCACCTCGCCGCCAAAAACGAAGCCGCCCTGATCGATGCCGACCTGTTGCGGCTCGATTTTGCCCGGAATAATTCCGTGCTGGAAAACAAGGACGCCCTCTACGAACGCGCCCTGCTCACGGCCCACAAAGAGCATTATTCCCATTCTTCCGACGCGGACATCATCATCCGCTACGCCAATTACCTGCGCTTCCAGAATCCGCCCGCCGATGGGCCGCGTACCAACCTGAAAACCGCCGTGACGGAACTGGAAGACGTGATGCGCCGCCATCCGAAAAGTTTCGGCGCGCCATACTGCGCCCAAATCATTGAAGAAATCCGCTCCGGTTCGCTCCAGATCATCGTTGAAGAGGCTTATTTGCCCGAAAAACCGGCCTTGTTTCACCTGGAGTATAAAAACCGCAGCAAAGTGTGGGTCAAGGTGGTTCCCGTGCCCGCCTTCCGTTCCTGGAGGGACGGCATCGATTGGGACCAGCAATTGAAACACCTCAACTCGCTCCGTCCGGTGCAGACCCGCGCCTGGTCGGTTTCGGACCCCGGCGATTATTATGCCCACCGCACCGAATTGGAACTGAGCGCTTTACCCGTAGGAAACTATGTCCTCCTCGTAGCCGATCATGAGTCCTTCGACGAACAAAAGGGCTACGTGGCGTTTAGCGGATTCGCGGTGACCAACCTGGCCGTTGTGCGCATCCAGGAGCGTGACGTGGAAAAATTCATCATCGCCCACCGCGACACCGGCGAGCCGCTGGCCGGCGTGAAAGGCGATTTTTACCGGCAGGACTACGACTACCGGGAATCGAAGACGGTTTACAAACACCTCGGCAGCGCCAAAAGCGATGCGAATGGTTTTGTCATTCCCGGGATCACCGCGGAAAACAGTCCGGTGGCCTTGTTCAGTTTGGGTCAGGACACCTTGTTTACGGGCCATTTCAACAATTACCGCTATCCGGCCAGCCGGTCCGTTCCGCGCGAGGTGCGGTTTTTTACCGACCGCTCGTTGTACCGGCCGGGCCAGACGGTTTATTTTAAAGGCGTGTTGTTCGACCGGGATGCGAAGGGCCTGCCGGCCATTGTGCCCAACCAGACCGTCGAGGTCAAATTTTTCGACGCCAACAGTCAGGAAAAGGCCCGCTTGTCGCTGAAATCCAATGAGTTCGGTACGTTCAACGGCTCCTTCACCGCCCCCACCGGCGGCCTTGCTGGGCAAATGCACATCGAAGTGCCGGGTGTTTCCGGCAGCGCCTATTTCAACGTGGAAGAATACAAACGCCCGCGTTTCGAGGTGACTTTCAAGCCCGTCGAAGGCGCCTTCCGGGTGGACGAAACCGTGACCATGCGCGGCGAAGCCAAAAACTACGCCGGCAACGTCGTGGACGGCGCCACGGTCAGCTACCGGGTGGTGCGGCGTGCGCGCTTCCCGTTCTGGGCCTGGGGCTGGTGGAAACCCATCCCGTGGAGCAGCGAATCGATGGAGATCGCCAACGGCACCACGCAGACCGATGCGAGCGGCAATTTTGAGGTCAAATTCACGGCACTGCCCGACCGCGCCATCCCGAAAAAAGACCAGCCCGTGTTCGATTACACGGTGTACGCCGACGTCACGGACGTGAACGGCGAAACCCGTTCCGGTCAAAAAGACGTGTCGGCCGGCTACGTCGCGCTCCTCGTGGAATGGAATCTCGGCGAAGAAATGGAGCTGGACAGTCTGCATCATATCACCTTGGTTACCAACAATTTGGCTGGACAATTCCAGGCTGCCAACGGCGAGATCACGCTGCAAAAACTGACTGCGCCGAAACAGATTTTCAAAAAACGGCTTTGGGAACAGCCCGAGATATGGACGATACCAGAAGCTGACTTTCGCCGCGATTTTCCCGACTTTGCTTGGAAAGACGAAGACAATCCGGAAAAATGGGCCGCCCAGGATTTTGCCCGCCCCGTGCCCTTCAATACCGCCAATTCGAAAACCGTCGACCTGAACGGCGGCCGCGTGGAGGCGGGGTACTACCTCGTGACCTTGAAGACGAAAGACGCCTTTGGGACGCCCGTGGAATTGAAAAAAGTCGTGCGTGTCTGGAACGGCCAGCAGCCGAACACCCGTTTCAGCGACCCCGGCGTCGTTGCTGAAAAAACCGCTTTACAGCCTGGCGAAACGGCTAAAATATGGCTGGGTGGACGTCTGCCTGCACTCCATTTCTTCTTCGCCACCCAGCGCGGCGACGCTTTGGAGAATGCCCGCTGGATCAATGTAAACGGCTCGGAATCAATCAATTTGCCCATTTCCGAAGCCGACCGCGGCGGCCTGAACGTGTACGCTTTCGCCGTGCGCAACAACCGCGTGTATATGCCCGGCAACCCCTTGTTCCTCAGTGTGCCCTGGACCAACCAGCAGTTGACCATCAGCTACGAAACTTTCCGCGACAAACTCGCTCCGGGCCAACAGGAAGAATGGCGCCTCAAAATCAGCGGTCCGCAAAAGGAAAAACTGGCCGCTGAAATGGTGGCCGCCATGTACGACGCTTCGCTCGACCAGTTCCTGCCGCATGCCTGGAACGGGATTGATTTCCCTGTCCGCTACGCCCATACCCTGGCTTATCCGATCACGTTCAGCACCAACCCCGGAGAAACCCGCTATCAGGTGCCGGGCACCTCCCGCGACCTGCCGAGCCGCGAGTATCAGATGCTCAATTGGTTTGATTTCCCCCTTTGGGGCGGTCGCTCCTATGGAGATTTTATGATGATGGACGGCGTCAGAATGGAAATGGCCGCGCCGGCTGCCGCTCCACAAGCGGCCGGCGGCGCGCCGAGAAAGAAGAATGGAAAGGCGGATAAGGATATGGAAAAAATCGCTTATGAAAATGTGGCGGGCAATGATGAAGCGCCTCCGACCTATGAAGAAGCAGGCGAACAGACTGCCAAACCCGCTCCGCCGCCTCCCGGCTCCATCCGCACCAACCTGAACGAAACCGTCTTTTTCTTCCCCGAACTGCGCACCGATGCCGAGGGCAACGTCATTGTCAAATTCACGATGAACGAAGCGCTGACGCGCTGGAAATTCCTCGCCTTTGCACACACCAAGGACCTGAAAACGGCGCTCTCGACCCGCGAAGTGGTCACGCAAAAAGACCTGATGGTAATCGCTAATCCGCCGCGTTTTTTGCGTGCCGGCGACCAGATCGAGTTTTCGGCTAAAGTCAGCAACCTGTCGCAACAGATCATCGATGGCCGCGCCACGCTCAGCCTGTTCGACGCCACGACGATGCAACCCGTTGACAAACAATTTGGTCTGACGGATCAGGGCGGCCAGCCTTTCTCGATTCCCGTAGGCCAAAGCGCTCCGCTGGCATGGAAAATCACGATCCCGGAAGATTTCAACGGCGCCCTCACCTGGCGGATTTATGCCGACGGCAAACAATTCCGCGACGGCGAGGAAAGCACCGTCCCGGTGGTAACCAACCGCATGCTCGTGACCGAAACCATGCCCGTCACCGTGCGCGGCGGACAGTCGAAGACCTTCAATTTCGACGATTTCCGCACCGGCGCCCGCAATCCCAACCAGGCCACGCTGCGCTATACGGTCGAATTTACCAGCAACCCCGCCTGGTACGTCGTGCAGTCGCTGCCGTACTTGATGGAGTACCCGCATGAATGCAGCGAACAAGTGTTCAGCCGCTACTACGCCAACACCCTGGCGTCGAGCGTGACGAAGAAAATGCCGCAGATTCGGCGCGTGTACGACCGCTGGAAAGGCACCGACGCGATGAAATCGAATTTGTCCAAAAACCAGGAACTCAAATACGCCCTGCTGGAAGAAACGCCCTGGGTGCTCGACGCCCAGAATGAGGAGCAGCAAAAGCAGAATATCGCCCTGCTGTTCGATCTCAACCGCATGGCCGACGAACAAAACCGCGCGCTCGAAACCCTCGGCGAACGGCAGTCGGGCAGCGGCGGCTGGTCGTGGTTCCCGGGCGGCCGCGAGAGCTGGTACATCACGCAGTACATCGTCACGGGCTTCGGCCATTTACAGCACCTCGGCGCTATCGACCTCCAAAATGACCGCAAAACGGCCCAGATGGTGGATAAAGCCCTCGGTTTTTGTGATGAAGAACTCACGCGGCAGTACCGCGAACTCGAAAAAGCCGTTCAAAAAGGCCAGACCAAATGGGAAGACGACCACCTGGACGGCATGGTGATCCAATACCTCTATGCCCGTTCCTTCTTCTCGCTCGACCGCGGCAGCAAAATCAACGCCTATTATCTCGATCAGGCGGAGAAATACTGGCTCGGAAAAGGCTTGTACCAGGAAGGCATGCTCGCCCTCGCGCTGCACCGCGCCGGCCGGCCCGAAGCCTCGCAAAAGATCGTCGCCAGCCTGCGCGAACGCGCCCGGATGAAGGAAGAACTCGGCATGTACTGGGCTTTCGACTGGGGCTACTACTGGTATCAATTGCCCATCGAGACGCAATCGCTGATGGTGGAAGTGTTCGACGAGGTCGCCAGCGACCCCAAAGCGGTGGAGGAATTGCGCATCTGGCTGCTCAAAAACAAACAGACCAACCGATGGGAAAGCACCAAAGCCACGGCAGAGGCGGCCTACGCCTTGCTCCTGCACGGCGAAAACTGGCTCGACAATACCAAAACCGTGAAGGTGCAGGTGGGTGGGAAAACCTTGCAACCCACTGAGGTGGAACCCGGTACGGGTTACTTCAAACAGCAGTGGACCGGGGCGGAAGTGAAGCCTTCGTGGAGTACCATCAAGGTGGACAATCCGAATACGAACCTCGTTTGGGGAGCAGCCTACTGGCAGTATTTTGAAGACCTGGACAAGATCACGGGTTTCAAAAAAACGCCATTGACCATTGTAAAACAGCTGTTTAAGGAAGAAAACAGCCCAACCGGCCCGAAACTGGTCCCTGTGAAAGAAGGCTCAGTGCTCCACGTGGGCGACAAAATCAAGGTGCGTATCGAGATCCGCGTCGATCGCGCCATGGAATACGTCCACCTGAAAGACATGCGCGCCGCCGGCTTCGAACCCGTCAACGTGCTCAGCGGATACCGCTGGCAGGGCGGACTGGGTTATTACGAAAGCACGAAGGACCTCGCTACGCACTTCTTTATCGACTATCTGCCGCAGGGCACGTATGTGTTCGAGTATCCTTTGCGGGTGAACAACCGGGGCAATATGTCCAATGGTGTTACGACCATCCAGTGCATGTACGCGCCCGAGTTCACGAGTCATTCGGAAGGGATCCGGGTGAAGGTGGAATGATTTGAAATAAGATATCAGATTACATGAGATTAGATTTTTGATGTCAAAAGGGTAGCTCGGAATCCTGATGAGCTACCCTTTTGACATCAAAAATCTAATCTCATGTAATCTGAAGTCTTATATCAACCGACCCTATGCTTTTTCCAATGTGAATCCAAAAGTCGACCCTTGTCCCACGGTGCTTCGCACGGTCACCGTTTGTTTGTGCGCTTCAATGATGTGTTTGACGATCGACAGGCCTAGTCCGGTGCCGCCGGCGTCCCTGGACCGGCTTTTGTCCACCCGGTAGAACCGGTCGAACACGTGCGCCAGGTGTTCGGGCACGATGCCGATGCCGTTGTCGCTCACTTCCACCAGCACGTACGATTCCATGTCGTAAAAACTCACCTTGGTGGCGCCGCCTTCGCGGCCGTATTTGATGGAATTGTGTACGAGGTTCATCAGCACCTGCCGGATGCTCTCCTTGTCGGCCCGTACCTGAAAGTGCTGGTTGGCGCCGTCCTTGTAAATCAGGCGGATATTGCGTTCCTGGGCTTTCATTTCGAGATCGGCAAATACCTCGTCGGACAATTGGTGGATGTCGAAATCGCGCAGGTCGAGGATCATCTGACCGGCTTCGAGTTTGTTGATCGTTTCGAGGTCTTCGACGATGGCTTGCAGGCGATCCACGTTACGAGCGGCGCGTTGCAGGTAAATTTTATTCACTTCGGGGTCTTCCAATGCGCCATCGAGGAGGGTGTGAACAAAGCCCTGGATATTAAAAATCGGCGTTTTCAGTTCGTGCGAAACGTCGCCGATGAAGCGGCGGCGGTAGCTGGCGAGTTTTTCCAGTTCTTCGATTTCGCGGTCGTGTTCTTCTGCCCATTGGCTCACTTCCAGTTCCACATTGTCGAGGATGTTTTTATCCATTTCGATCTTGTCCGCCTTGAAGTCGGAAGACATTTTGTGTCGGTGGATCACCTTGTAGATCAGTTTGATCTTCCGGAAAATATAGTAGCGGACGAAGTAGTAATTCGCTGTAAAAACGATCACGAACACACCGCCGAACAGCATGGACAGGTTTTGCCAGGAGGTTCGGAATATTCCGGTCAGGCCCAGCAAAGCAGCGAGAATGACCACAATGGCCGCCGAAGTCAAAGCAGCATAAACAGCGAGCTGCTGAGGCGTTTGATTCTTGAACATGGTTAGGAATTTACCCTTGTGGGTGCAGCAAAATTCGGGAAAGTTGGACGGATCAGAAGTCGAATTTGTACCCGATACCTTTCATGGTTTTGATGTACTCTTCGCCCAGCCGTTCGCGCAATTTTCGGATATGCACATCGATGGTGCGGTTGCCGACGATCACGTCGTTGCCCCATATTTTGTCAAAAATTTCTTCCCGTGTAAAAACGCGACCCGGTTTGGAAGCCAGCAACCAGAGGATTTCAAATTCCTTTTTCGGCAATTCAATACCCCGCGAGCCCCTGAAAACCAACATTTTCTCCCGGTCGATCATCAGGTCGTGCACATGAATGGCGGTGTCGTCGTCGGCTGCCTGCCGGTCGCTGCGGCGCAGCAGGGCATTGATCCTGCTGGTGAGCACGCGGGGCTTGATTGGCTTGGTGATATAGTCGTCGCCGCCGACGTCGAGGGCGGTGATCTGTGAAAAGTCTTCGTCGCGGGCTGTCAGAAAGGCGACGGGAGTATCGTTGAACTCTTTTCGCGAGCGTAGAATCCGGCAGGTTTCCACGCCGTCGAGTTCGGGCATCATAATATCTAGGATGATGAGGTGAGGTTTTTCCTGTTCCGCAACCGCAATAGCCTGCTTGCCGTCATTGGCCGTCACTACCTCGTAGCCTTCTTTCCGGAGGTTGTACCGCAGAAATTCGAGGATGTCCGGCTCGTCGTCCACGATGAGGATCTTCTTCGCAGGCGCATTTCCCTTCATAATGTTAAGTTTTGGACAAAGGTAGAAGCCATACTTGCGCCGGAGGGTTTACCTGCGGTTTAAGTTAGTGTTAAGTTTCCTTCGGTGATTTTAGTCAAAATTCCCCTGATTTTATCTTAATAACCGCAAACCAGGCGTCTTATCTGCTCGAACCAGGTGACCCCGAGAATGCTTTTGACTTGGTTCCAGTCGTGGCAGGCCTCTTCACGGCGGTTGAGGGTCAACAAGGCGGAACCGCGGTAGTAGAGCAATTCGGTATTGCCGGGCTGCAGGGCGAGGGCCCTGGTCCATTTTTCAATGGCTGCTTCGTTTTGATCCTGGTCGGCCAGGGTCGCGCCTTCATCGGCGAGCAGCATGGCCTGATCAAAGCGCTCATTTGCGGAGGTGCAGCCCGCCTCCGGCGATTTAAACATGACCCGCATGGGGAAAATGGCTGAGACCGGTTTTTTGTCATAGGTGGCCGGTTGCCAGAGCCCTGCGGTCCGGTTGGCCAGGCGGATGGCCTGGAATTGAAAATCCATGCCCAGGTTGCTGTAATCCAATTGATTGCCCACGTACACTTCACCATCCGGATGGATCAAAATGGCCATTTCGATGATACCGGTTTTGCAGGAATCGAGCCAGGGTTCGGGGTATTCCAGTTGGTTGACCACAAATTTCACCAGCGAGTCGAGGCCGCCGCGAAAGACAGGGTCCGTGTCGGTGACCACGTACACCGAATCTCCCTCCGCAGTCAGGTAGTAAGGCAGCTCTTCCTGAAGTTTAAATCGCAGGGGCAATACATGTTTCATTCGGACGGGCTGGCCTTTGATCGTGGCGGGTCGCCAGCGCAGGCCTGCTTCATCGAGCGCCGTCAGAATGCGCACCGCTTCGGCGCCACAGCCGCCCCCAATGTCTTTCAGAACCCCGATATGACTTATGCGGCCGTTGGTTTCCACGATGAATGTGGTAGCCACGGTACCCTGGATATTGGCCTGGCGGGCTGCTTCCGGGTAAATGATGTTTTGCGCCAGCATGGTCAGGAGCTGCGTTTCAGCACACTGCCGGATACTGTCCTCATTCCACGCAGGGTGCTGATCGGCACGGCAAGACCGGAACAATGGCAGCGGCATGGTTTCCGCGACAGTATAAATAGTGGTATCTGCGGCAGTTTGGGCTGCCAGCAGACTGCCCCAGCAGCAAACCATCAGGGTAAAAAAACGACGTAGTGGCATCGGGAAAATGGATATGTGGGTAAATGTGGCGTTTATGCAGGGACAAAAGAAAAAGTCCGGCCTCATTTGGCCGAACTTTTAGACAATATAATCTCATGAAATACTTCGAAAGAAAGGTTTTTGAGGTCGACGGTCTGTTCAGTGGGCTGAGACGCAAACCGTGCCATTTTTGATTTTAATTGTAACCGGTGTACACATACGCTGCTGGAAAATTTGAAGGTGAACGAAAAAAAATCTGGACAGAAATTAAAACGTTTCGCTCGGTGGGGGCGCCGCTTCCGGCATTGGCAATTGTGAACAGGTGGTTTCAAAAATTGCGCCTTCAACAGGTTGAAGGCGAGGATTTTATTATTCAGGTCGTATTTTTAATCGTGAAGGGTATTTAGAAGACTAGATGACCCTTGGCAAACATTTTTTATTCGTTGGACAAACATTGGCTGAGGTTGTCCTGCCCATCAACTCGTCGATTTTTTTGGCGAGGAATTTGCACTAAAAAAATACTGGCTTACTTTTGGGCCAGTAACCGAACAAGCCTAAGAATTTTTCGCCATACTTAATCCGTTTACCATGGCAACCTTCCCGTTATAATCCCATGCACATTTCCGGTACGGAATGGGGGTCAGTCGTCAGGACTGACCTTTTTTATTTTCGATCAGGTACTTGTAGCGCCGGCTGAAAGCCGCTTAGCCGTAGCAAACGGCTTTCAGCACGTGGAGTGCGCTTGAAGTTGAAATCCCATGAACATATCCAAAACACATTGCCGTTCTCGTTTGAAGCAGCGCTGATGTTTTTTGATGATACAAAAGTGCGGACTGCGTTTCCTCCTGGCAATAACAATTTTCAATTGTTGTGAATCGGGATAAATTTCAGAAACAACTGTTTGAATTATTTAAAAATCTGTATTACAGATGTTTAATCAGATTTTTATCAGGAAAAATTGCTTGCGATTGTGAAATTCTGACTTACAGGTCTTGTAATTTTTCTGCAAAAAAAATACCCGAAACCGGGCAGGATTTCTCCACACGACTTTCTTTGCTGTTGTAAAAAGTACACTAAGCAATGCAAAACCTTCTGATTATAGGCGCCGGCCGCTCAGCCACCGCGCTCATCAACTATATCCTCGAAGCCGCCCGAGCACACAATTTCTTCGTGACCATCGCAGATGCCGATCTTGAAATGGCCCAGCGCAAGATAGCCGGCAAGCCCAATGGCCGGGCCATCTGGCTCGATGCTTCCAAAACCAACGATCGCCGCGATGTGATCCAACGACACGACGTGGTGGTCTCTTTGCTGCCTCCGCAGATGCACCTCGAAGTGGCGCAGGATTGCATAGCCCTGGGAAAACACATGGTGACCGCCAGTTACGTCTCCAAACAAGTGCTCCGCCTTGGTGATGATGCCCGCCAGCGCGCACTCGTATTCATGAACGAGATCGGTCTGGACCCGGGTATCGATCACATGAGTGCTATGCAACGAATCCATAAGATCAAGGCGCAAGGCGGTAAAATCACGGCATTTTACTCCTACACGGGCGGCCTGGTGGCCCCGGAAAGCGACGACAACCCCTGGCACTACAAGTTCAGCTGGAACCCTCGGAACGTGGTACTGGCCGGGCAGGGCACGGCCCAGTTCCTGGAAGACGGCAAACTGAAATACATCCCCTATCGCCGCCTGTTCCGGCAATACAGGCTGGTGGATATTCCCGGGATGGGCGACTGGGAGGTGTATGCCAACCGCGATTCCCTGCTTTACCGCGAAGCCTACGGCTTGAAAAACATCAAAACCCTCTTCCGTGGCACGATCCGACACAGGGGCTTTTGCGACGCCTGGAACGCGCTCGTGCGCATCGGTTTGACCGACGCCACCTTTCCCATCGTCGACTCCGATCAGCTGACCTATCATGATCTGATGGAGGCTTTTCTGGGTATCAGTCAGCACACAGGCTCCGTCAAAGACCGGATCGCCAAAGTGATCGAACTGCCACCCGACGACGAGGTGATGAAAAAACTCGAGTGGCTCGGCCTGTTCAGCAAACGGCGCATTAAAGTCAAAAACGCCACGCCGGCCCTGATCCTAGAAAATCTGTTGCTGGAGAAATGGGCCTTGCAACCGCAGGACCGCGATATGGTCATCATGCAGCACGTGTTCGAGTATGAGTTGAACCGCCGCAAACGCAAGCTGACCTCAACCCTGGTGATGAAAGGCAACAACGCCGACGACACGGCCATGTCGAGGCTGGTGGGCCTGCCGCTGGGTATTTTTGTCAAACTGCTGATGCTCGGCAAAATCTCCACCACGGGGGTGAACATCCCCACGATGCCCGAAGTGTACGAACCGGTAATGCAGGAACTCGAAAGTTTGGGCGTACGCTTCGTTGAACACGAAGAGTAGTTAAACCTGCTGGTTTTCAAGTATTTGTAAAATATCGATCAATACGGCATTGAGATTTTGCATGGCTTCCTCCAGCCGCCACCCGGCGCGATTCCGGGGCTCCACGTAGTTGGAAATGGCGCGGATTTCCATAAACGGGATTCCGGTCTGGAGGCAGGCATAAAAGAACGCTGCACCTTCCATGCTTTCAACCTGGGCATCGGAATATTTCGTGCGAACTGCCAAAATAGACGCTTCATGGCCATGCACTTTGCTGACCGTCAGACCATTGACAGAAGGCAAAAAAGCGGCCTGCCCGCGGTCGGGATTGTTCAAAAAACCAGCCTGGAAAGGCATTGTGTTCGCATCGGCGAGGCCGAGTTCGAACAGGTCCGTAAAACGCCCGTCGGCCTCTTCCACTCCGAGATCGGCAAATTGTTCACGCGTGACGTGAACGACTTCTCCGAGCTCAAGTGAAAGGTCGAAAGCGCCGGCTATCCCAGCGTTGATCGCCCAATCGGGGCGGTATTGCGCAAGGAAGCGGCCCATTTCCCAGGCAGTTGATACAGGGCCGACTCCAGTGATCAATATTTTAATATTCAACTGGTTGCGGGAAAAAATACCTTCATCGTCGACTTGAAAGTGTTCTTTAACCCAGCTGTATACACCTGCTATTTCAAAAGGAGTGGCGGCTACAAGTAAAATATCCATCGACCAATTTTTGGCGAAAATAGTCATCGTAGCAACGCCCTTCACACGCCTGGAAAATCCTGTCGATCTTTATTATCGAGCAAATCCTGACTTTCTTTGCCGTTCGTATGAAAAGGGAATGGTTTGCGGAGTGGTTTGATTCGCCCTATTACCACACGCTGTATAAAAATCGGGATGAAAACGAGGCGCGCCGCGTCCTGGACAATTTTTTGCGTGCGCTCGACCTGCCGCAGGGCGCCCGGGTGCTCGACCTGGCCTGCGGCAAAGGCCGGCATTCACGTTATCTGGCAGAAAAGGGTTTCGACGTGACGGGACTGGATATTTCGGCGGCGAGCATTCTTTTCGCGCGGCAGTTTGAACACGAGCGTCTGGCGTTTTATCAGCACGACATGCGGCAACCTTTCCGGGTCAATTATTTCGACGCCGTGGTCAATTTTTTTACCAGTTTCGGGTATTTCCAGCACGACAGGGACCACATCCTGACCCTGAAAAATGTGTGGAAAAACCTGCGCCCCGGCGGCTTGTTCCTGCTCGACTATTTCAATTCGGAATGGGTGCGCAGGCAATTGGTGCACCATGAGCACAAAATTGTAGACGGTATTCCATTTGATATTCGTAAATCGATACGGGGCGGCCACGTATTCAAAACCATTGATTTCGTGACCGGCGGGCGGCATTTCGCCTACCGGGAGCGGGTCCGGCTCTTCACCCTGGCTGATTTTGAAGCGCTGTTCGAGGTTGCCGGCTTGCGTTTGCGCACGGTGTACGGCAGTTATGACCTTGACCCTTTTGATCCGGCGACGTCAAAACGGCTGGTCTTGATTGCCGAAAAACCACTTTCCACATGAACTGGCTCGACACATTGATCGCCCTGGATGCGACGCTTTTTCACTGGATCAACCAAAACTGCTCCAATGTCTTGTTTGATGCGGTGTTGCCCTGGTTTAGGGAAAAGTGGATTTGGGCGCCATTGTATCTCTTTGTTGCGGCGTTTTCCTGGATGAATTTTGGAAAAAAAGGCTGGCTGCTGGTGCTGGGTCTGGTGGCAGTGGTGGGGCTTTCGGATTTTACCAGCAGCGAACTCGTCAAAAAAAACGTACAGCGGCTGCGCCCCTGTAATGACCTGGAACTTCGGCCGGCTGCCGTACTCCGGCTCGACAGTTGCGGCAGCGGGTACAGTTTTACCTCTTCTCACGCAGCCAATCATTTCGCGGCAGCTATTTTTCTGATCGGGATATTTGGCGGATTAGCGCGCTGGATCAGGCCGGCATTGCTGACCTGGGCGGGCCTGATCGCATTGTCACAAGTGTACGTGGGCGTGCATTTCCCGGGCGACGTGATCGGCGGTGGCTTGCTCGGCGCTTTGATCGGCTGGGCTGTGGGAAAACTGATGTGGCCGCTGTTTCCTGTTAAGCCGTATTTTCAATAAAAAAAAGCCAACCTGAGGGTTCAGATTGGCTTTTTATGTCCCGGATAAGTGTCGATTCAATTTCTTCCAGCCATTTTTTGCGCCAGTTCGATGAGGCGACCGATGACGGACACATCGGGAATAGCCAGGTTGTTGTCCTGGTCTTCTTCTTCCACTGCCGGTTCGTTCTTAGGCGCTGTCAATTCCGTGGGAGTAGCGACGGCCGGAGTGGTCCAAACGGCGTGAATGTTGACGAAGAGGAAGGAAAAACAGCTGACAAGTGCAGCGATAAGGAAAAAAGTTTTCGGTGTAAGGTGTTGTTTCATGGCTAATCATTTACAGCGCACTAATGTAGGGGTGAATCTTCGAAGCGCTGGAATTTACCGACGAAGAAATTTATTCTACAGACGAACGGCGGCTTGGAAAGGTTGCAGCGTTGTAAAAATATTTTAAAAAAAAGAGCCCGGCGGTGTTGCACCGTCGGGCTCGTATCGTCAAACCAAAAATCAATCAGTCTTATTGTTTCAGACCGCCGGTGCTGGCCGGAACGCTTTCCTGCGTAGCCGGGGCTTTCACTTCACCTTTGATGGTGAGCGTGTGCGTGTCGGTCGTTTCGTTGGTCGTGAGGGTCACGGTTTTCGTGAACATGCCCACGCGCTGGGTGTCGTAGCGCACTTCGATCACGTTGGTTTCGCCGGGCATGATGGGCTCTTTCGGGTAGGTCGGAACCGTGCAGCCGCAGGAACCTTTGGCCGTTTTGATGATGAGCGGCTCGTTGCCGGTGTTCGTGAATTTGAATTTGCGGAGCGGTTCACCGCCTTTCTCGATGGTGCCGTAGTCGATGGTGGTCACCTCAAAAGTCATAACGGGGCCGGTGGCAGTTTGAGCGTTCACGGTGAAAGCGCCAGCGACAACGAAAGCCAGGATGGAGAGCAGTTGTTTCATCAGATAATAACCAAGTTTTGGTGAAGTGAATGTTCGTCTGTGATTGTGGTACAAAAGTATGCCCACCCGCCTTGCCTGTGAACAAGAGCGCTGTTAACGATAATCAAAAAAGCGTGAAACTACTGTCAAACTCCTGATAATCAGGATGTTTAGCGCATTCCCGCGAACACCTGCTCGGTGATGCGCTGCAAAAACCGCTTGTCTTCGGTGACAATTTCGGCTTCGCCCTGAAGGCGTTGCTCGAAGGGGATCATTTTGTTGTAGCTGGTGTGCAGTCCTTCCGGCAGTTTGACCAGAATAGCGTACTGGTTGTCTTTCGGCACGAGGGCCTTGGACACGACTTCGCCGCGCAGGGTGCCGTATTCCGGGTAAGGGTAGCCGTAGAGTTTGATGATGACTTTCTGGCCGGCGACGACCTTGCCGCTGCCGTTGATCGGAAGCGCCAGGCGCCCGATGATCTCCTTGCTCTCGGGCGGCACGATGGCCATCACCTGTTCGCCTTGTTTGACGTACTGCTGTACGCTGAAAAAGCCGGAGTTGAGCGATACCCGTCCGTCGATGGGGGAGGTGAGCAGGTAGGTTTGCCGCCATTTGTCGAGGCTGGTGCGCAGGGCGCTGAGGCTTTCCCGCAGGCGTACGGTGGCGGAGGCGACGTCCTCTTTTTCTCCGAAAGCGACCTCGTTGATGCTTTTCCGGAGACTGATGATCTCGTTCTGTTTGCGAATTATGCCTTCTTCCAGCAGGTCGTATTGCCGCTCGATGTCGTCGACGCGCTGGCGTTCTTTTTCAAAATCCGACTTGGACATCAGGCCGTTGAGGTAAAGTTCTTCCTGGCGGTCGAACAGGTCGCGGGCATTGTCCAGTTGTTTCTGGATGCGCGCCTTCGATTTTTCGTCGAACTGAATGCTGGAGCGCAGCCGGGCGATCTGCTGATTGATGGAGCCGATATTGGAGTTGACGGAAGCGTTTTTGTCGATCCGGCCGAACTGGAAATTTTCCAGGTTCTGAACGAAGGAGGAATACTCCGGCTGCATTTCCCCGAGTTCGAGGTTGCGCGGCACGTCGAGGAGTTGAAGGTCTTCCAGTCCCATATTCTGCCATTCGCTCAGTGCTTTTTCCAGCCAGCGGACGTCTTCGTATTTCGCAGTGCTTTGGATGACGGCCAGCACGGAATCGCGGCGCACGAATTGGGTGTCGCGCACAAAAAGCCGCGTCACGTGTCCGTCGGTGCGCGCCACCACCTCCACAGGCGGCGCCGTGGTCGTCAGTAAAATGCCGGCTTTGATCACATCAGGGTACCGGATGAACCAGCCCGAGAGCAACAGCATCGCAAAACCGAGCAACACCACCGTGCTGCCCCAGCGCACCAGCCAGCCGGGCGGGGTGCCCAGGATTTCCTGGACGTCGTCGGAGCGCAGTTCGATGTGATCGCGGTCGGTGGGTATGAGTTCGTTGCCGGTCATGTTGGAAATTTCTTTATACGCCCAATTCCAATTGATTTTTCACCAAATGATAATACGCCCCGCGCCGCGCAGTTAGTTCCTCGTGCCGGCCTTGTTCCACCACTTCGCCTTTTTCGAGCACGATAATGTTGTCGGCATTGCGGACGGTGCTGAGGCGGTGGGCGACGATGATCACCGTTTTATGGCGGAAAATATGTTCGAGGTTGTGCATGATCACCCGTTCGTTGTAGGCGTCCAGCGCGTTGGTGGCTTCGTCGAAGAAGAAGTAATCGGGGCTTTTGTACACCGCCCGGGCGATCAGCAGGCGCTGCCGCTGACCCTGGCTGATACCGACGCCGTCCTGGCCGATCTTGGTGTTGTAGCCGAGCGGCAAACTTTCCACAAACGTTTGAATATTAGCGGCTTTGGCGGCGTAGAGCAGCCGCCGGCGGTCGATGTATTCTTCGCCCAGGGCGATGTTGCGGGCAATGGTATCGGAGAAAATAAAGCCGTCCTGCATCACTACGCCGCAATGGCTGCGCCAGAGTTTGGATTGCACGTTGGACAAAGCCAGGTCGCCCAGCCGCACGATGCCTTCGGAGGGCGGGTAAAAATTGAGCATCAGTTTCAGAAGCGTCGTTTTGCCGCTGCCGCTGGTGCCGACGATAGCCGTGGTTTTGCCTTCTGGGAACTGCAACTTGACGTTGCGCAGCACCCAGGGGTCGTGCGGACCGCCGTAGCGGAACGATACGTTTTCGAGTGAAATACCGCCGTTAGCCGGCAAAACGGTCACTTTCGGGCTGTCGGTAGGCTCCTCGTCGGCTTTCTGATGGATTTCGTTCATCCGCTCCAGGCTGATCTTGGCTTCCTGGGCCGCGAGGATAAATTGCACCAGCGATTCCAGCGGGGCGTTCATGTGCCCGATGATGTATTGCACAGCCAGCATCATACCGAGCGTCATTTCGCCGCTGATGACGGCGCGTGCCGCGATAACCGAGATCAGGATGTTTTTCCCTTCATTGATAAATGCCGCGCCGGCGCGCTGAAACTGGTCGGTGGCGAGGTATTGCGTATTCACGCGGAAAAGCCGCGCCTGAATGCGTTCCCAGGCCCAGCGTTTTTGCTTTTCGGCGTTGGCCAGCTTGATTTCCTGCATTCCGTTGACCAGCTGGATCAGGGTGTTCTGGTTCTCCGCCATTTGTTCGAAACGGCGGTAGTCCAGCAGGCGCCGGCGGTGCATAAACAAGGCAATCCAACCGAAATACAACGCTGCTGCGATAAAGAACACCCAGAAAATCACGGTGTTATAAAACAACAACACGACGCCGAACACCGCCAGGCTGACGATGGAAAACAGCGTGACGAGCGAAGAGGAGGTCAAAAAACGCTCCACGCGTTCGTTGTCGTAAATGCGCTGCAGGAGGTCGCCCGTCATTTTGGCGTCGAAAAACGCCATGGGCAACCGCATCAGTTTGATCAAAAAATCGGATACCAGGTTGATGTTCACCCGAGTACCGATGTTGAGCAAAATCCAGCCTCGAATGAACTCCACCGCCACCTGGCTGAAAAACAACATGCCCTGCGCCCCCAGAATGAGGTAGACAAAATTCGGATCGCTCAGTTGAACGCCCTTGTCCACCAGAGCCTGCATCAGGAAAGGGAAAACCAGTTGGATAAAACTGCCCAGCAGCAATCCGATGCCCAGTTGCCAGAGCAGTTTTTTGTAGCGGTGCAGGTAAGCCCACAGGAAAGCGAAACCCGCCCGGCTGCGTTTTTCGCCTTCGCGGTCGAAGAATTCGGGGGTGGTTTCGAGCAGCAGAACGATACCCTGGGCCTCGTAATTGGCCACGTCGCTGATCCAGCCGTTCAGAAATTCCTGCTCGCTCAGGCGCAGTTTGCCCACTTTCGGGTCGGCCACCCACACCTTGCCGTTCGAGATGCGGTACACCACCACGAAGTGGTTCTGCTCCCAGTGGGCGATGAGCGGCAGCGGCAGGTCTTTTTTCAGTCGCGCGAAGCCCACTTTGGCGCCCAGGGTGCGCAGCCCGACGCGCTCTGCGGCATCGGACAGCCCGATCATCGTGACGCCCTGGCGGTCGAGATAGGTCAGTTCGCGCAGGTACTCCAGCGAGTAATGACGGCCGTAATGACGGGCCACCATACGCAGGCAGCTGGCGCCGCAGTCGGAGGCATCGTGCTGTTTATAAAAAGGGAAATTGTCGAGCAGCAGCATGGTTGGGTTGGAGACAGGGACTCATTACAACGCAAAACTACCCATTTTCGTCAGAGCTCCCGTATCCAAATGTTCCGGTAACTCACCAGGCAGCTGTGGTCCTGCAGGCGCAGCGGCGCTTTTCCGTGGGCTTCGTTTTTGGGCAAACCGATGTATTCGGTGGTGCCTTTGATCTCCACGTTGTTCTCCACGAGTATGCCGTTCTGAATCACGGTGACGCGGCCGGGGGCGATCAAGATGCCGTCGGTGTTGAAGCGCGGGGCGGTGTAAAGGATGTCGTAACTCTGCCATTCGCCGGGCGGGCGGCAGGCATTCACGAGCGGGATATGTTGTTTGTAAATGGCGCCGCACTGGCCGTTGGAGTAGGTTTTGCTTTGGTACGAATCGAGCACCTGCACTTCGTAGCGGTTCTGGAGGAAAATGCCGCTGTTGCCCCGGTTCTGGCCCTCGCCCTGCACTACGGCGGGTGTGCGGAATTCGACGTGCAGCTGGCAGTCGCCGAATGCGCGCTGGGTCACGATATCGCCCGCGCCGGGTTTGACGGTCATGCTGCCGTCCGGGTTGAGCGTCCAGCCGGCGGCCAGGGAGTCTTTGGCGGCATACCACTCGGCCAGTCCGTCGCCGTCGAAGAGCACGATGGCGTCGTCGGGCGCGGGCAGGCTGACGGCTTTGCCGGGCGTGACGACGGGCGGTTCGGGCGACCAGACCTCGGTGGCTTTGGGGTCGGTGATTTGGGCGGAGAGGGAGGGGAGTATCAGGGAAAAGACACAAAAAAAGATGTAGCAACGTTTCATGGTGAAATTTCAGATTTTTACCGGAGCGGCGGTTGGAAAGGCAGTTTCGGATGTTGTGACGCTCAATTTTTAAAAAAAACAGAGCCTTAGGTTATTGAAATGAAGGCCTTAAAGTTCCGTGCCTCGCACTATATCTGCACATTTGTTTTGTTTATTTTTTAACTACCCTTCATGCCGGAGCTATTTATCCAATACGTTTTCCTGATCCTGATTATTCTGGCCCTGGTCATGCTCGCCGGAAAGCTTCGACTGGCTTACCCGATTGTGCTGGTGCTCGGCGGACTGGCCCTCAGTTTCACTTCCAGGTTTTCCG
>JBGAJY010000108.1:0-19846 GCA_044224705.1 Saprospiraceae bacterium | reverse complement strand
CCGGGCTTGCCCTGTCCATAGACCTTGCGGCCCGGAGGGACGCTATCTATGTAGTAACGATACAATGAGTAAGATGATCCGGCCCAGCGGGCCGGCATCTAATCCGTCAGATAGCCGCCCTCCGGGCCGCCTGCATTTACACCCCGCCGGTTTCTACAAAGATGCTGGCCCCACAGGCCGGTTGGTATGTCGGATAGTTTCAGATACTAAGTTGGTTCACTACTAGAAGATTAAACCCGCCCCAGCGGGGCGATATCTTTGTAGCAAGCTGGACAATAGATGCTATTTCCGCTCTGGAGGAGCGGCACATATACGCAAAATACCGTCCCGCTGGGACGGAAACCCGATTGGACGGATGGTTCTACAAAGATTTCGTCCCTCCGGGACGGTTTGCAGACGCTTTATCCCATGAGCCCCATGAGCCTGTCCTGCTGAGCGCAACGAAGCATCTGGCCAAGGGTGAAAACAACGAGTCCACTTCGCGCTTGGCCAGATGCTTCGCTGCACTCAGTAGGACAGACTCATGGGTTAAATCATTCACTCATTCACCCAATAAAAAAGCGGGCGACCCCGGAGTACCGGAATCGCCCGCAAGCATTTTATCTCAGTGATGGAATTATTCCGTCACGATCATCTTCTTCACGGCGCTGTGGGTCGGCGTGGCGACCTGGTAGAACAGGATGCCCGTTTCGAGATCGGCGCGATGGAGCGTCACCGTGTTGAGGCCTTTGTTGTAGGCGCCCTGGACGGTTTTGAGCACGCGGCCTTCCACGTTGGTGATGGTCAGTGTAGCCTCGCTGGCTTCCGGCAGGTTGAACGTGATGGTCGTAGCCTGTTGCACCGGGTTCGGCGTGTTTTGCAGCAGTTCGAAGCCTGCGCCGGTCACAACGGAGCCATTGGCGCCGTTGAAGCGGAGGGCTACGTCGTAGCGGCTGCCGTTTTCAGCGTAAGCCTCAGCACGGGTGATGCGGCTGCCGACCGTCAGCATTTCGCTGAGTTTGCCATTTTTGGTGGCGGTCAGTTTCAGCGTGAATTCACCGGCGTTGCCGTCTACCGAAGTGGTGATGGCATCGGAGAACACGGCGAAGTTGTCGGTCGTCATGTTGGCGCCCGGCAGGATGCCATTGGCTTTCAGGCCGTCGAGGTTCAGCGTGAACTGGTAGCCGGCCGTTTTATCAGCCGTTTTCAGCGTCACTTCGAAGCTTTCGCCGGCTTTCACGTCGCGGTCTTGCATATCGAAGAACACGGTACCGCTGCTGCGGTCGTCGGCGCTGATGAGGCTGTTCGGGATCACCGAACCGTTCAGGTCGCCGATTTTCATACCGATGAAGTCGCCGGAGTTAAAGCCGCCCGACTGGAGGTCGGAGATCTGGTAAAGTTCAGGCCAGCTGTCTGCAAACGGATTTGCCGGGTTGGTGAAGGCAAAATCTTTTTGCACGAAGCGCCAGGAGGTGTTGTTCGGCAGTTCGCTGTAAATACCGAGGATCAGTTTGCGCAGTTCGACAATGTCGAAGGTGGTCACGCTGCCGTTTTTGTTAATGTCGGCGGCGATGATCTTGTACGGCGAGTTGAGCGGCTCGATACCCAGGATGTGTTTGGACATCAGCACCAGGTCGAAGGTCGACACGCCGTTCATGGCGTTGTCGTCTTTGAGCGGCGTCACGGTGTAGTTGCCGGCCGTCGGAATGGCGTTGAAGTTGTAAAGGCCATTCGTTGTGGTCATCGAGAAGAGGCTCACCGGCGGCAAACCGTTGGGCGCGACACCATCGAGGCCCACATTCACGTCCTGAACACCCATGTTCGGGTCGTTGAAGTTGACTTTCGTGGCGCCGGCGACATTGGCGTTCGGGCCGCTCGGGTTGCTGCAGTTGTTGAACGGATCCTGTACGATCACGTACGTTTCGCAGTAGGCAGCGTTGCCGGCGAGGTCCTGCGCCCACAATTCAACCGGCTGCGTGCCGACTTCGTCGCAGGTGAACGTCACGTTCGTGATCGGCTGAAGGCCGAAGCCGTCGACCGGGAAGCGTGCCCTGACCCGACTTGCGGATCGCAAATTTCAACTGGTTGCCAGCCGTGTAGAGCGTCAGAGCGTGCAGTTGTCTTCGGCATGCACGTAGCCCACAGGGTGATCATACCCGTCGGCATGATGTTCACGCTCAGGCCGTTGAGGCATACCACAGTCGGCGGTTTGCAGTCTTTGACGATGAACGTGTACTCGCATACGTACTGGTTGCCGCATCCGTCCGACAGGATCCACTTGATCTTGTGCGTGCCGTAGGGCAGTTCGGGCACCACCCCGTCCAGAGTCGTGTTGTTCGAGTTGGCCTGGCTCGACTGGGTATCCCAGCGCACATACGCTTTCAGGTTGTTGCCGTCTTTCACCCGGTCGATCGCGAAGCGATATTTCTGGTTGAAGGGTACCGGACGCTCGTCGAAGGCGCGCGGCGTGCCGCCACCGAAGTTCGGGTTGGAGGCGTTGCCGTAGTACACGTTGTTCAGACCCGGCAGGTTGGTCGAGGACACCACCGTTTCCATCGTGCCGTCGCCGTCCAGGTCGAGGAACAGCAGGTATTCGATGTTGATGTTGTTCAGCGAGCAGGCGTCGGTGCCCGTGATGTTCAGGTCGGCCGGGCCTTCGCACAGGTCGTGCTGACCAACCACACCGTCCCACCAGTACATCTCGTTCCACAACTGCGGGTTGTTCACCGTCAGGTCGCAGAAGGTAACCGGGCTGGCCGGGCATCCGCCCACCACCGTCGGCGCCTGCGTGTCGATCACTTTAATGATCTGCTTGTACACGTAGCAGTTGGTGTTGGCGATGTTGGGGATCGTGAGACCGTTGTAGGTACCGCCCGTGTAGAATACCGAGTAGTTGGTCGCGGTAGGATCGCTCGGATTCACTTTCACAACTGTCGGAGCCCAGGGAGCCAGGGCGCCCGGTGCGGACACGATCGGGCCCGGCAGGTTCTGCGTGTTGTTCGAGATCGGGTTCGGGTTCGGGTTCGGCACGTAAGTGCAAGGCAGGTTCGGGTTGTAGGTGCACCAGTTGATGATCTGCCAGGTGCGTTCGATTTTGTAGCAGGCGTCGGGGACAACCGTGAACACTTCGTCCTGGAAGCTGACACCGATCAGTTCGCAGTCTTTTTTGTTGATAAGCGGTTCGCCGTAGTTGCCCGTGCCGTCGCACACCGTCACGATCACGTCGTTCGGGAATTTGACATAGTAATCTTGCACGTAATTGACGAATACGCGTTGCGTACAGGTGCTGCTCAGGCCGGCGCAGTCATAAGCGCGGAAGGTGCGCGTGATCGTGCCGCGGTTACAGACCGTGTCGAAGAGAGTATAGTTGTTGCTCACCGTAACGGTGTCGATGCAGCAGTTGTCGGTGGCGGTAGCCATGCCGTAGACCCACAAGGAGGGGTCAAAGTTTTCGCAGGACACCGTGGTATTGGCGGGAGCGTTGCATACCGGTTTCAGTTTGTCTTCTACCAGTACCTGCACCATGCAGTCGTTGGCGTGCCATTCTTCGAAATCCAGATCAACGTCGCCTGCGGGCACGGGCACGTCATAGACGCGGAACACCACGAGGATGGTGTCGCCAATGTCTTCGCAGCAGAATTTGACCTGGTCGTGGAAATATTGCTCATCCGGATCCTGGCAAGGGTTTTGGTTCATCCGGCGCACCTTGAAGGTGACCGGCGAACAGTTGTCATAGGAGCCGGAGTTGAAGGAGCTGGCATTTACGAGTGCCATGCCGTTGACACCAAGGGCTACCTGGGTCACTTGCTGGCAAACAGCAGCAGGCGGGACATCGTCTTCCACCGTAATGTCGAACAGGCAGGTCGTGCTGTTTCCGCAGTCATCGGTCACAATGTATTTCATTTGTGTGGTACCGATGGGCAGATTATTGGCATAACCCAGTACGCCGAGCGTGTCAGGATTCCAGAGGTTATTGCCGGGGAAAGAGGTCAGCGTACCGCTAAGGGTATAGCCAACGCCGTCGAGATCTGTCCATTGTGCCTGGATCGAAGCAATTTGCGAGCAGGCATCGGCAATGATCACATCAGGCAGATCGAAATCGCGTTCGCAATCGAACGGATTGGTGCCGATGGTCATGTCTTCCGGGCAATCCACTACAGGCCCCTGGTTATCCATCACTTTGATCAGCTGGATGTAGTATTTGGGGTTGGTGGTCGGAGGGAAGGGCGAGGTAGGAAGGCACCAGTCATAAGCTGTCCAGGTGCGCAGGATTTTGTAAGTGCCGTCGCACACCGGAAGGATCTGATCCTGGTATGCCACGTTGAGTTCGCAGTACGCCTCGTTCGGATACAACGGGAATTCAACGCCGAAATCGAGGATGTACGGAACGCCCGTAACAGCCGGATTGGTGATGGGATCTTCGCAGCTGACGGTCACGTCGGCCGGGAATTTCACGTCATACACGTGGCGGCGCTGGAAATACAGGTACTGCGTGCAGGAGGAATAGTTGCCGCTCGGGTCGCTGGCCGTCCAGATCCGTTTGACGTAGGCGCTCAGGTCCTGACCCTGGTACAGGCCACAAGGCAGATCGTACCAGGTGTCCGTGTAGGTCAGCGTGGGCGTGCTGCAATTGTCTTCCGCATACGGGTAGGCATTGGCGATGCCAAGTTCGTCGTACAGGTAGTCCGGCGTATAATTCTCGATGGCGCAGGACAGATAAACGTCTTCGCATTCGAGAATAGGCGGAAGTTTGTCTTCAACGTGCATATAACCCCAGCAGGAGTTGCCGGAGTTAAGGTCGCGTACCCGCACCTGCACAGTCAGGTTGATGTTGGAGTTGCTCGCAATGGCGGGTACCCAGGCGCCGTTGACTTTCATTTCAACGACGAGGTTGCCGTTGGGGCAGTTGTTACCGCCTTCCAGAATCATATCCGGAAGAATTTCGACGTAACAGTCTTCATCGAGGGAGACCTGTACGAAGTCGTTACAGATCAGGGTACACTGGGCCGAAGCCTGTTGGTTGAGGAACAGCGCGAGCGCGCCGGTCAGCATCCAAACCCAAGTGTTAGAAAAGAGCGTAGAAGCAGCTTTCTTCATGAGATTAAAGAATTTGTTGGATAGATAAATGTTGGTTGAAAAATATGGATAAAAAATATCGGTCAGCAGGTGAATGCCGGCTGTCTTATTGTGCCCAAAAAATCAGAGGGGAGGAGAACCAACGCCAAACAATTCGCAAGCGGACGGTAAAACCGGCGGAAGCGACAAGCGCGCTGTTGATTATCACGGGACAATAAAACTGTTAGCGGATTAAAAATCAGAAATCTTATCAATATAATACACAAAGGTAATGACAAACAGCCTTTGAGCGCAAGCAATCAGACCAAAAATGGTCCATTACAGGCAAGACGCGTATTTGCAATACAAAAGACGTGCCTAAGCCGGACATCAACCTACCTTAGTGGCGGTATTTTGACGTCTTTGTTCAAACCAGATTGTTTTCGAATGCGATTTTGATGAGGTTGGCGGTGCTGTTAACACTCAACTTTCGCATGATGTTTTTGCGGTGCACACTGACGGTCTGGTCGCTGATATACAATTTTTCAGCAATGTCCTTATTGGTCAGAGCCTGACCAATCAGCCGCATGATTTCAATTTCCCGTCGCGTCAGTCCGAACTTGCGGGCAAAGCGGTTTTCCGGCAAAGCCGTACTGCCAGCCACGCCGTTGGGCGAATCGACCAGCGCCACGCCGCGGCCCAAAAAAGTGCGGCCTTCGGCGACCTCTTCCATGGCACGGAAAAGTTCGTCGCGGGAAGCCGTTTTGAGCATATAACCGTCGGCGCCGGCCCGGAAGGCTGCCTTGACGAGCCGGGGGTCGTCGTAGGTAGTCATCACGAGCACGCGGGTGTGAGCAAAAACTTTTTTAATTGAAGGAAGGAGATGAAGACCATCTGTTTCAGGCAGATTAAGGTCGAGCAGTAGCAGGTCAGCGTTGTTCTCGCGCAACAAATCAGTCAGTTGATTTCCCGTCCGCGCCACGCCGTTGAGGCGGCACGAAAGATGAATGCCAGGGTTGGCGAACATGGCCCGGAGCCCCTCGATAAAAATCGGTTGGCCATCAGCAACTACAACGTTTAGGGATTTCATCGGAAACCGGCGGATGATTGTTGTTTCAAGAGAAACGGGGATTATGCGAGTAGCCTCCAATTACCGTACCAAAGTTTCACAAAGAATGCCCAAGTGACACTAAACCTTTAAAATTGCTTAAAATCCTGTCTTGAGTTGGCCATCGTGACCCGCCGGGACTAATTTTGTGCGCGAACCGGCACTGCTCCCTTCGCCTCCTCCTCTTTCCTCATCCTCCCGCCTTTTTCACTGCTGCGTATTCCCATGAAAAAAACGGCACTACCGTTGTTGCTGCTCACCCTGTGCTTATCGCTCGTTTTTTCCTGTAAAAAGGACGAACCCCGCCCTTCACAGGATATCCGGATATATACGCATCAGGCCAGTGACTACGATGGCGTATGGGCGCACGAATGGATGGTGCTGTGCTATCAAATGATTCGCGACAACAATCTGGAAGGGCCCCATGTCGCACGGATCTACGGCTATATGGGCCTCGTCGCCTGGGAATCGGTGTGCAGAGGTATCCCCGGTGCCAAAAGCCTGGAAGGCCAGGTGAACGATTATCCGCTGGCGCCGGCCGTGGACAATTACAAGGAGTACGACTGGGTGATCGTGCTTTGCACGGCTATGAAAATGGTTGTCCCGGAATTGATCGATCAGATTACGCCGGCCCAACGCAACCAGATCAAGACCCTGGCCGAACTCCAGGAAAACCAGCGTATGCAAACCGGTCTTTCCGCCTACGTTCAACTCGATTCGCGCAGCCTCGGCGAACGCCTCGGCGAACGCCTTGTCGACCGGCTCAAAAACGACGGGCGCGCCGCCATCCTGAACATTGTTCCGGTTTTGCCGCAGCGCGATAACGCCCACCGCTGGTATTGGGCGCCGGCCCAGCCCGGACAAACACCCGTGGAGCCGGTGTGGAGCGCCGTGCACCTTTTTGTGCTCGACAACCCTCAAACCTGCGAATCCGAAGGGCCCCTGCCGTACTCGGAGTCGCCCGCCAGCGCTTTTTACGCCGATGCCGAAGAAGTGCGCACCATTTCCCACAGCCCGGGCAACGTCGCCATCGCCTATCACTGGGAGGATGGCCCCGGCCGCACCACCAGCCCTGCCGGCCATTGGGTGAACATCACCCAACAGATCCTTCAGGAACAACACCGCAACCTTGCAGAAAGCGCCAAAGCGTACTGCCTCATCGGCCTGGCCGCCGCCGACACCTACGTCAGCTGCTGGAACATGAAGTACCAATACTACCTGCTGCGCCCGGCCACCTACATCAATGAAGTGATCGACCCCAACTGGAAGCCTTTGTTGTTCACGCCCGCCCACCCCGATCATATTTCCGCTTCGGCCGCCATGGGCGGCGTGGCGCCGACCGTGCTGGTCGGCATGCTGGGCGATGTGCCGTTCAGCGACAAGACCCACCTGGGCAGCCCCTTGCTCACCCCCTCCGGCGGACCTTTTCTGCTCTCTGAACGCGCGTTTTCATCCATAACGCAGGCAGGGGAAGAAGAAGCCGAGAGCCGCGTGATTGGCGGCGTACATTTCCGGAGGGCCACGGAACAAGGCCTGGCTACGGGGCGCTGCGTGGGGGAGCAGATTTTAGCGAAGCTGGATTTTGGGTTTTGATGCGCTAACTGATAATTCTGCTGGCGCGAGGCTCGGCCTCGTCCAGATGATCTGCGAGGCTTTGCCTCGCATTATTCGCATCGGCTGAGCGGCGCGAGGCCAAGCCTCGCGCCAGCAGTACTGTGTGGGAAAAGATTTTAGCGGAGCTGGATTTTGGGTTTTGATGCACATTTGATGCGCTCAAAGACAAATTCCGCCCATGCACCCGCTCTACCCGCAGCTTTTCACTCCCCTCGACCTCGGCTTTACCACCCTCCCCAACCGCGTGCTCATGGGCTCCATGCACACCGGCCTGGAAGAGGACAAACACGATCTGGGCCGCCTGGCCGCCTACCTCGCCGCCCGGGCTCGCGGCGGCGTCGGACTCATGGTCACCGGTGGCATTGCCCCCAACCGCCAGGGTTGGCTCACGCCGTTCAGCGCCAAACTGAGCACCCGTAGCGAAGTGGCCAAACACCGCCTGGTAACCGGCGCCGTGCACGCCGAAGGCGGCAAAATCTGTATGCAAATCCTGCACGCCGGCCGCTACGCCGCACATCCCATGGCCGTGGCGCCCAGCCCCCTGCGCGCCCCGATTTCGCCGATCCGGCCTTGGGAAATGTCGCCGCGATTGATCCGCGCCACCATCCGCGATTTCGCCAATTGCGCCGCTTTGGCCCGCGAGGCAGGCTACGACGGGGTGGAAATCATGGGCAGCGAAGGATACCTGATCAACGAATTCACCGCACCACGCACCAACAAACGAACCGACGAATGGGGCGGCTCCGCCGAAAACCGCCGCCGTTTCCCACTGGAGATCATGCGCGCCGTGCGGGAAAAAGCCGGCAAGGATTTTATCGTCATCTTCCGCGTTTCCATGCTCGATCTGGTGGAAGACGGCAGCAGCTGGGACGAAATCGTCCCGCTGGCCAAAGGGCTCGAACAGGCCGGCGCCACCCTGATCAATACGGGTATCGGCTGGCACGAGGCACGCATCCCTACCATCGCCACGCTGGTGCCGCGCGGCGCCTACGCCTGGGTCACCAAACGCCTCATGGGAGAAGTGAGCATCCCGCTCATCACCACCAACCGCATCAACACCCCCGAAAAAGCCGAAGAAATCCTCGCCAGCGGCTGCGCCGATATGGTCTCCATGGCCCGCCCGCTGCTGGCCGACCCCGATTTTGTCCGAAAAGCCCAAACCAGCCGGACCCGCGAAATCAACACCTGCATTGCCTGCAACCAGGCTTGCCTCGACCATATTTTTGAAAAAAAAGAGGCCAGCTGCCTGGTCAATCCGCGCGCCTGCCGCGAGTCGGAAGATTTAAACGGCACATCCGTTTCCAGAAAAAAAGTGGCGGTCGTCGGCGCCGGACCGGCGGGTTTGTCCTGCGCCACCGAACTGGCACAGCGCGGCCACGAGGTCCATTTGTTCGAAGCCGCAGAGGCTATCGGAGGCCAGTTCAACCTCGCCAAACGCATCCCGGGCAAGGAGGAATTTCATGAGACTTTGCGCTATTTCGAGGTTTTACTGGCAAAAACGGGTGTTCAGGTACACCTCAATACCCGCGCCGAAGCAGATTTTTTGTTGTCGCAAAATTTTGACGGCATCGTACTCGCCACGGGAGTTCTGCCCCGTATGCCCGCCATTCCGGGCCTCGATCACCCCAAAGTAGTCAGCTACCTCGATGTCATTTCCGGTAAAAAAACCGTCGGCCGCAGCGCGGCCCTCATCGGGGCAGGCGGCATCGGTTTCGACACGGCCATCTTCCTGACCAACCCCGAACACGAAGGGGGCGACCGGCAGGCATTTTACCGCGCCGAATGGGGCATCGACCCGGAATACCACCACCGGGGAGGCCTCGCGAGCCCGCATCCCGACCCCTCGCCCCGCCAGATCTGGCTTCTGCAACGCTCCAAAGGCAAGCCCGGCGACCGGCTAGGCAAAACCACCGGCTGGGCCCACCGTCTCACGCTCCGGCAGCGCGGGGTGCAAATGCTTTCGGAAGTTCAATACCTGAAAATCGACGATGCAGGACTCCACACATCCGTGAAAGGTCAGCCGCAATTATTTGAAGCAGAACATATTGTGATTTGTGCGGGCCAGGAATCCCTTTGCGATTTGGCGAAGCCGCTGACCCAGGCGGGGCAACGTATTCACGTGATCGGCGGCGCCAAGGAGGCCGCCGAACTGGATGCCAAACGAGCCATTGCCGAAGGACTTCGTATTGCTTTGTTAATTTGAGAGAAGAGACAAGATTACATGAGATTTGATTTCAAATACCACCATCCCCAATCCCACCCAAATATTTCTCCTGAAGCACCTTCATGTGGTGCAATTGGTGGCCGATAATGATGTAGAAATAGGCCCGCACCGACACCTTCCAGTTGCTTGCAATTCCTAAAAATCTGGACTGCTCCTCCGTGCATTGCTGCAGCAGGAACAGCGTGTTGTCGCGCACGGCCTTCCATTCTTTCAGCAGGTCTTTGATCGTGCGTTTATCCACGTTTACCTGCTCCATCCAGAAATCCTGATTAAAACCCGGCAGCCCGATGCGGTCGGCGCGCATGAACGACAAGGTCCGGTATGCGAACACCCGCTCCGTATCGATCATGTGCATGATCAGTTGTTTGATGGTCCATTTGCCGGGTTCGTAGGTGTAGTTGCCTTCTTCTTCGGGTAGTTTGCCGAGCAGGGCCAGGGCCTCGCGCCAGGATTTTTTCAGCAGCGATTGCGCGGTGCCGCGCGGAGGTACGCATTTCAGGTAGGCTTCGTGGAAGGGAGCGTATTCTCCTTTTTTCGGACGTTTGATGGACGACGGCATAGTATTGACGATTGTTGGAGGCCGATTGATTCGATTGTACGCGATCTCATACAATCGAATCAATCGGCCAATCGAATCAATCGATCAATGAGTTCAGGCTTTGGCAAGTTTGGTCATGAACCAAACCTCGAAGACCGTGTAGACCACATAGGTCAGCAGGAAAATGGCGACAAACCATTCGTTCGCCGGCTGCGCCGTTTTTTGATAAATAAACAGGGCGCCGACCGAGGCGAGCATTTTCCCGAAAACGGACAGTGAAATGACGTTGTTGAAGGCCAGCTTGTTTTTGCTTTGGGCGGCATTGCGGCCCATGAAGAACAACCCGGCACAAATCAGAACAAAAAGGGCGACGGCAGCCACGGCAAATTTCGCGTGCGCCTGGGCGGCCGGTACGAGCAGGTGCAACGCAGCCAGAACGGCCGAAGTACAGGCGGTGAGCAGCGCAAGTCTCAGAAAAAAAGGCTTTGTTTCCATAAGATATCAGCCGGATGCCCGGTCGGTTTTAGCCCGATCAGGTATCGCGAAGCAGCTGGCGGTACAGGGCGTACAGCGAAGCGAGCATAAATAAAATCGTCAGAAAAACGGCGAACAGGGGCCGTTCGTTGCCCAGGCGTTCGTCGAGCCAGCGGCCCAAAAAAACACCCAGCAGGCAGGCGGCCAACAACTGAAAAGCCATACCACTGTATTTCGCCGCGGCTTTAATTGCGGATTTCCGCTTTTCCTCCGGCGACCTGGGGGGCATCGTTGCTGGATTTTGCGTCGAAGTTTTTGGCAGTGCCGTTGGCCGGTGCGCCGACTTCCATTTTGCAGGAAACATTGAAACGGGCGCCGCTTTGGACCAGCAGTTTGTTGGTGGAAATTTCGCCGTCCACTTCTGCGGTTTCGCGAACGTTGAGCAGTTCGGATACCTGCAGAATACCTTTGAAACGACCTTCGATCACGGCGTTCTGGCATTGAATTTCACCTTCAACGGCGCCGGTCGGACCGATGATCACTTTTGCCTTGCAGGTCAGTTTGCCTTTGATCATGCCGTCCACGCGCAGGTCGCTGTCGCAGCGCACGGCGCCTTCCACGACGGTTCCTTTTACCAGTGCATTGAGGGCGGAGCCGGAGGGAAGAGCGGCCGCGGGCTTCTTAGAATCTTCCGATGATTTATTGTTTCCAAACATAGTGCGTCACTTTTTTCGTGATAACAAAAATGAAAAAGATTTCCGGCGCCACCTAGCGTTCGGAAATCTTTTTCAACTGCTTCATCCGCCGGAGGCGGTTTTAACCAAAATACCCTGGCGGGCATTTAGCGCCGCCGCCGGCAGGATTTCGGCGATTAGAAGTTCGGGCAGTATACGCCGCGGCGTTCGGGGCCGCAGATCTTGTACACCAGCGAGAATTCGAAGGCGCCGTTGCCGTTCGTGGCGCGGGCCAGGCTGGAGGTATTGATGTCGTAGCTGAACCCGATGGTGAATTGTTCGTAGTCGAAGCGGGTGCTCATGATCAGAGCGTCCATGAGTTTGCCTTGCTCGAGTTTGTTCGACACGCGTGCCCAGGCGCCGAGTTGGAAAGCCTGGTGGTAGCGGCGGCTGTTGCCGAGCAGGAATTTGAACGAAGTACCGCCGTTGACCTGGAAGGACGGACCCTGGATGAAGGTCACGACGCCGGGGATGAGGCCGAGTTTCGGGGCGATCATGAATTCACCGCCGGCATGGAAGGTGAATTTGCTGTACAACGGGATGTTCGCGTTGCCAAAAGATACGTTGGCGCGGTTCAGGTGGCTGAATGCGCCGCCGAAATAGAAGTTGTTGTCTTCGTCGAACACGCTGAACCAGAGAATACCGGCCGAGAGGTCGAGGAACAGGAAGTTCGGATCATCGATGACTTCCTGGGTGCCGCAGGTGGCGCAATACTGGCCGTTGCCGTCGTTCTGGCTGGGCCATTGCAGGTTGGCGCTGTTGATGCTGCGCTGGCTGACGCCGAGGTCGCCGCCGAGCACCAGGTAGTGCGCTTTGCGGCGGTAGCCGCCCATTTTTTTGGCATAGGAACCCGACAAGCGGCCTTGCAGCGTGGCAAATTCGGAAGTACCGGCTTTGTCGCCCCACAGCGTGCCGCCAATGCCGAAGTAATCATAACGACCTACCGGAAGTTTCTGATCGTAGGACAGGGAATACGTGTTATAAGCATTCTGCTTCAGGATGGACGACCACTGGTTGCGGTAGTTCGCCACGAGGCGTTGGTTACAGTTCATCACGCCGGTCATGGCCGGGTTCAGGTTGAGCGGGCTCATGTAGAACTGCGAGAAGTGAATGTCCTGGGCTTGGGCCGCCACTGCCAGCACAATTGCGCAAGAAAGGGTAAGGAGGCGTAGAGTAGTTTTTTTCATAAACAGACAGACCATGTTGTTTGGATTGAAAACAGCGTACAATTTTAGGCAGGGCCGCCGAAACGGCCTAATTTTTTCCTGTTAAAGTGTGCAAAAGTAGGACTTTGATTTTTGGCACAAAAACAATCATAATGTTTGTCCGAAAACTTTAACAAAGCCCGCTTGCCGAAAACGCAGCCCTTCGCAGCGTATTCCGGCATTTTGGTTAAAGATAAAACGCGGGTCAGAAACGCTGCCTGAGCAGTCTTTGGCTGTTGGTCTTTGGCTGTTGGTCTTTGGTGCACGCGTTTCCCAAAGACCAAAGACCAACAGCCAAAGATCAAACGCTACTGCCTCCGGCTCACTTTCCCGGTCATTTCTGTTTTCCAGGCCGCAAACGAACCATCGACGATCCGACGACGGGCTTCGCCCACGAGCCAGAGAAAAAAGCCGAGGTTCTGCAAGGTGGCGAGCTGCATGCCCAGAATCTCCTCATTTACAAACAAATGGCGCAGGTAAGCGCGGGTATGGTTGCGGCTCGTGGCGACCGGACTGCCGGCGTCGATCGGGGAAAAATCCTCGCGCCATTTGTGGTTCCGGATGCTGATGACACCCTCGGCAGTGTACAGCAGGCCGTGGCGGGCATTGCGGGTTGGAAGCACACAATCGAACATGTCGATGCCCCGTGCGATGCATTCGAGGATGTTTTCCGGGGTGCCGACACCCATGAGGTACCGCGGTTTGTCAGCGGGCAAAATGCCGGTCACGAGCTCGGTCATGGCATACATTTCTTCGGCAGGTTCGCCCACCGACAGCCCGCCGATGGCGTTGCCGTCGCGGCCGAGCGCCGCAATGGTTTCTGCTGAAATGCGCCGCAGTTCGGGGTAAGTGCTGCCCTGAACAATGGGGAACAAGGTCTGCTCATAGCCGTACAGCGGCTCAGTGGAGTCAAACCGTTCGATACAGCGATGCAGCCAGCGGTGGGTAAGATCGAGCGATTTTTTGGCGTATTGGTAATCGCAGGGGTAGGGCGTACACTCGTCGAAGGCCATGGTAATGTCGGCGCCGATGGTGCGCTGAATATCCATCACCCCCTCGGGGGTAAACGTGTGTTTCGAGCCGTCGATATGACTTTGAAACGTGACGCCTTCTTCCTTGATTTTCCGCCGGTGCGCCAGCGAATACACCTGAAATCCGCCGCTGTCGGTCAGGATCGGGCCATTCCAGGCGTTGAAACGGTGCAATCCGCCGGCCTTGTTCAGTACATCGAGGCCGGGGCGGAGGTAGAGGTGATAGGTGTTCCCGAGGATGATCTGGGCATGGATGTCGTTGGCGAGCTCGTGCTGGTGCACGGCTTTTACCGTCGCGGCCGTGCCGACGGGCATAAATATCGGCGTCTCGATGGCGCCGTGGGCAGTTTCCAGCAGGCCGGCGCGGGCATTCGTTTGAGCGTCGGTATGTTGAAGGGAGAAGGTCATTTTTAAAGGTTTATAAGAGTTTATGAGGGTTTATTGGGGTTTATAAAAGGGTGGATCAAGGGAAAGAGAGCGGCTAAGTCCCCCCTTTTTATAAACCCTTATAAACCTTCATAAATCCTTTCATTCACGCCAAATTCCGCTGGCTGTCCAGTTTGAGCAGCACGCCCATCATGAGGGTAAAGCCGATAAGTGAGGAGCCCCCGTAGCTGATAAACGGCAAAGGGATGCCGATGACGGGGAAGACACCCATGGTCATGCCGACATTGACCATAAAGTGCACGAAAAGAATGCCGGCCACGCAATAGGCGTATATCCGTGAAAAATGAGAGCGCTGCCGTTCGGCCAGGATCGTAATGCGCCAGAGCAGCCAGGTGAACAAAAAGATCAGGCCGAAGGCGCCGATAAAGCCCTGCTCCTCGCCGATGGTGCAGAAGATGAAATCGGTGCCTTGCTCGGGCACGTATTTACCCTTGGTCATATTGCCGTCGAGCCAGCCCTTTCCGAAAAAACCGCCGGAGCCGATGGCCATTTTGGAGTGAAGCAGGTTATAAGCCGAGCCGCGGGTGTCGGTCACCTGCGAAGGTTTCAGCCAGATGGTGATGCGCTGTTGCTGGTGCGGCGCCAGCAGCGGGTAGGCAAAATTGGCCGAATAGACGAGTCCCGCCGCCATCACGAGCAGTAGCATGCCCAATTGCAGATTGCGCTGGATCATGCTGTTTTTTCGCCAATAGTTGCGGATAAAAGCCGGCAGCAGCAACAGCAGGGGCGGCACTACGACGCCCCATGTCAAATTCGGCACTTCTCCGGCAGAGCTGCCCAACTGGCCCAGCACCCACGAGGCGGCATCGTACCACCAGTTGGTCAATACAGTCACGACGGCCAGCGCCCACCACCAGTACCGGGGTTCCTTGAACCGCGAGATCAGCCAGAAACAGGCCACCAGAATCAGGAAAGCGATGATACTTTGGGCCTGGTACATAAAGCCCAGAATGACCATGGCAACGGTACCGAACCCGACCGTGTACCACCTGCCGGGCAGGCCTTCCCGGTACAAAACCAGCACAAAGGAGAAAAACACGAGGGCCGAGCCGGCGTCTTTTTGAAGCAAAATGATGGCCACAGGCAGCAGAAAAATACCCATGGCGATCATGCGGCTTCGCCATTCCCGCAAGTTGACACCTGTTGAACTCAGGTAGCCCGCCATGGCCAGGCAGGTCCCGAATTTGGCAATTTCAGAAGGCTGAAAAGAAAATCCGCCGAACTGGTACCAGGCGTTCGCGCCGTTGACTTCCCGGCCTAAAAAGATCGTTCCGATGAGTAACAACAGCGAAAAGAGGTAAATCACCAGGGCAAACGTTCGCCAAACCGCCCAGTCCATGATAAAGATGAAAAACAACAGGCCAAAACAGCCGATGATAAAGAACAGCTGTTTGCCCGGGTCGTGCCCCAGATTGAACACGCCGACGTCCTGCACGGCGGCATAATTGACGGCATATATCATCAGCCAGCCCGTGACGACGAGCACGATATACAGCCACATCGTCGGGCGATCCAGCTGACTGACGGAAATCGGTGTTGAATTGGATGTACTCATGCTGTACGGGCTGCGGTGGTTCGGCGCCCTGATCGGATTAGTGATGGACTAAAAAGTCGCGAGGATGGATGTTGTCGTCCTGGGCAGGGTAGGCGCCCGGGTAACTGTCGCGCAGGGTGTCGGAAATAAAAGCCAGTGCTTCGGCGCGGCTGCGGAAAGCGCCCACCCGCAATTTGTAGTAGGGCCGCTCGTGCACCCAGTCGGCAGGCACATCGGGAAACAACAGCCGGAAACGCGTTTTGGCCTCCTCAATTTTTTGCCCGTCCGTGGTCGACATGAGCTGTACCCGCCAGCCTGAAATGCGCGGATTGGCCCGGTTGGCGCGCACCCAGGCCTGGAATACGTTGGCAGCCCCGGTATCCTCGTTGAGCTGGACCTCCTGAGCGGACACGTTCAAGGCCCCGAAAAATGTTTGGACAAGAAGAAAAATCAGCAGTTTTTTCATAAAAAATCGGTCTGTAACAAACAGCACACAGCGCTATTTTTTGCCCGCTCCGATGATGGTCAGCGAAGCGGAAGTGCCCAGCCGGTCGGCGCCGGCGGCCACGAGGGCTTCGGCTTCGGTGCGGGTTCGGATACCGCCGGCAGCTTTGATCCGGATGCCCGGCAACTGGAGGCTTTTCAGAAATTGCACCATTTCCACCGTGGCCGGATAACCGTTGAAACCGGTACCCGTTTTCAGGTAGGCAATGTTCAGTTCTTTGGCCGTTTCGCCGATGCGACGGATCTCGTCGGCGGTGAGCAAGCCGCATTCAAGGATCAGTTTCAGGGTGCGGCCGCGCATGTGCGTCGCCCGGGCAAGGCCTTCCAGATCGTGGCCGACATGGTTCCAGTTGCCGCTTTTAACGGCGGCGATATTCACCACGGCGTCGATGTCGTCCGCGCCGTCGTCGATGGCGCGCCGGATTTCCTCGTTTTTGGCAGCAATGGCGGTGTAGCCAAACGGGAATCCCACTACTGTGGCTACACGCGGGGATTTGTTTTCACCGACAAAACGGCGGGCATCGCGCACAAAAAACGGCGGAATGCACACCGCCACAAAGCCGTATTGAAGGGCTTCTTCGCAGACACGGCGCACCTCGGTCAAGGTACTGTCGGGTTTCAGGATCGTGTGTTCGATGTAAGCGGCTAACTCTGACATAGTGCAACAGCATGGGTCGGCGGGAGGCGCAGCACAAAAGTAGCACCACAGCGGCAACTGTAGTGAAGGGCTGAAAAATTAAGGATGGGGAGATTTGCGGTAAAAAACGAAGTCTCCCCGTGTGTCATTTCGACGGGAAGACTCCAGCGCTTTCATTTGGTTTTTTCAATATCTTTAAAGTAAAATCGCCGCTGGTTCGTCTGCTTCTGCAAACACGAATCCATGTCATTCCTCATGGCCGAACAAACCATTGCCGGGGCCGTACGCGATTACGGCAGGCGGCTCTTCCGCTTTATCCGCGGCCGGGTCGCCAACGACGCCGATGCCGAAGACCTCCTGCAGGAAGTTTGGTACCAGCTCAGCCGGGTAGCCGGCGCCGAACCCATCGAACAACTGGGCGCCTGGCTCTTTCGCGTGGCCCGCAACAAGGTGACCGACCGCTATCGTCGTACCAGCCCCGATTCGCTCGATGCCCTGGTGTACGAAGACGAAGACGGAGCGCTCGATTTCCGCGACATTTTGCTCACGGAAAACGCCACGCCGGAGTCCGAATACCTGCGCGAATTGTTCTGGGAAGAACTCTTCGCCGCACTCGACGAGCTGCCCGAAGCGCAACGCAACGTCTTCGTCTGGAACGAACTGGAAGACGAAACCTTCCAGCAAATCGCCGACCGAACGGGCGAAAACATCAAAACCCTGATTTCCCGAAAACGCTACGCCGTGCAGCACCTGCGCGAACGGCTGGGCACCTTTTATCAAGAGTTTTTATCCTGAAAACGACAATATCATGCACAACGACCCTCGCAATTTCGATTTTCGCCGCCGCTGGCGCCCGGGTTATATTTTTATCCCCTTCGCCGTCATCGGCCTTGTATTACTCCTGGGCCTGGCCGTTCAATGGCTGTGGAACGCAATTCTTCCGCAGGTCGCGCCGGTGCGGGAACTGAGCTACTGGCAGGCCGTGGGGCTGCTGGTATTGAGCAAAATCCTCTTCGGCGGCTGGCGCGGCCGGGGGGAGCGCCGCGGTGGTCCGTCGCGTCATTTGCGTGAAAAATGGCGCCACATGAGCGCAGAAGAGCGCGAACAAATGCGCACGGCCTGGCGCGAACGCTGCCGGCGGCGTAGTGATAATGAGAACTTAAATCCCTGAATGAGAAATCTGAGATAAGATTACATGAGATTTGATTTTTGATTTGAAAAGGTGGTGAGGCGCCCTCAAAATCTTCAAGTCGATTGGGATTGTGTATGAAATCAAAAATCAAATCTCATGTAATCTTATCTCTTATCTCAATCACCCTGTCCCTGTGAGCTCCCTCCAATTCCATTCCTTCAAAATCCCTCAACTCGGCCAACGCTCCCGCCAGCTGCGCATCCTGCTGCCCCCCGGCTACGACAAATCCGGACAGCAATACCCGGTCCTCTACGCCCTCGACGGCCAAAACCTCTTCGAAGCCAGCACGGCTTTCGGCGGCCGGCACTGGAAAATCCCCGAACGCCTCGAAAAAATGCCGCGGCGCCTGCGCGCCATCGTCGTGGGCATCGATAACGGCGGCACGGCGCGGCTCGACGAATACGCGCCTTACCGCAAAGGCCGGCATGGCGGCGAGGGCGACGCCTTCGCACATTTCCTCATGGAAACAGTCAAACCTTTCACCGACAGTCATTACCGCACCATGCCCGGACCCGAAACCACCGGTATCGTGGGCAGTTCACTGGGCGGCTTGCTGGCGCTGTATACCGGCCTGAAATACGGGCAGGTTTTTGGCCGGGTCGGCGTGTTGTCGCCTTCCCTGTGGTTCAATCCGCAGGTGCTGCAGCTGGCTCAAACACCCGGCATATACCGGAGCCGCTTCTACATCTGCGCCAGCAAGACGGAGAGCAAAGGCATGGAAAATCACCTGCGGCAGGCCTTCTGGACCCTGAAAAACAACGGCTGGACTGACGACCGCCTGCGCGTCACCCTGCGTGACCGGGGGCGGCACGGTGAAGCGTTCTGGGCGCGGGAGTACCCGAAAATGCACCGGTTTTTACTGGAATATTGACAGCCCGTTTTTTTAAAAAATTTTAAAAAAACCCTCCGCGCTTAAAGTAATCTCCCGCCTGGCTCGTCTTCAGAGATACATGCAACGTAAAAATGCCGCTTTTCCAAACGGCCGTTGCGCCATCCTCAACCATTCACAGATCATGAGACCGTTCAAATTTTTCTTCGGGCTGCTTTTCGTGGCCGCCGCAGCTTTTGTGCTGCTCAAACTCCTCTTTTTCGCCGCTTTTGCCGCGCTCATCGTGGGTGGCGTGTTTTTCGCCACGCGCAGGTTCCGCCGCTTCGGACCCGGCTACCGCCACTATTCCTGGCCGCCCGGGTACGCCGCTTCCCAGCACAACGGCGACTTCACCGGCCGCCCCGACGCCGACGCCCTCGACCCGCGCCAGCCGCGCCGCAAGGGCGAACCGCTCGCCGGTTATCGCACGATTGAAATCCTTTAAAATTTTGGTTTATAAGGGTTTATAAAGTTGATAAGGTTTATAAAAAGGGTAGTCAATGCTCTCGCCTTCGTCAATTCCTGATGGATAAGGCTTAAGAAAAAGGCAGTTCACGCCCCTCAACCTTTTATAAACCTCATAAACTTTATCAACCCTTATCAACCTACTTATTAACCATCATCAACCCTCACTCAAATATGTGCCATCGACATGCAAAATGGGAAGGCGCCTGGCGCGATTCCCACTACGGACAACATCAA
>JBGAJY010000107.1:0-19571 GCA_044224705.1 Saprospiraceae bacterium | reverse complement strand
GTCAAGTTTTTCTGCGAACGTCTGCGAAAGGGTCTGTGTACGTCTGCGCGAAACAACTACTCCACCAAAATTTCATCCGCGAACAGCCAGCACGGATTCCCCGCACCTTTATGCCCTGCCGGACAAGTACCGAGAGAAACGCCGGTAACGCGCAGATACCGCGCTGAAACATGGTCCGCCGAAAGCGAAAAATCCTTTTGCAAGGTGCCGGTCTGGGTCGGGGGCACGTCGTTGGTCACTTCGCCCACGGTGCGGAAATGCTCGCCGTCGTCCGACACCTCGAACTGCACTTTGGAAGGGAAAAATATCCAGGAGTTTTCATCCTGCAAAAAACCGGCCGTCAGGCGGGTCAGGGATTTTTTCTCCCCAAGGTCGATCGTCACGTCGAGGTTGACGCCCTGGAAACCCTGCCAGCCGCCCGAACGGAAGTCGGCGCCGCCGCGCAGGAGGTCCACGAGGCCATTTTCACCCCGGCCGGTGTACTGATTGTCGTAGGCCGCGCCGTAGCGCAATACTTTCAGGTTGCCCTGCAGGCGGGCAAATTCCGCTTCGGCCACGTGGCTCACGGCATTATCCCGGAAAGCGACAAATCTGATCGTGGTGGCCGCATTGATTGTCAATGGTTTTTCATACCGCTCGCTGTGCGAGGTCGGCATGCTGCCGTCGAGGGTGTAACGGATGACTGCCAGGGGATCGGCGCAGCCGAGTACAATCTCCTGGTTATCAGGGAAAACGCGCAAGCCCTTGGCGACAAATGGCGTGGGCACTATGGGCGATTCCGTAATAGCCGACACCGGGCAATCCGACTCGGCGGTGCCCCAGGTGGCGGGTTTGTTGGTCATGTCGAAAGCCAGTTCGCCGCCTTCGAGGATGGCCGAGTGGGTGAGCCAGGAATTGGGCCAGGCTTTGCCGTTCAAACGCGCATTTTGCACGTAAGGGCGGCGCGCCGAGGCGCCGGGTGCGCTGATGGTAAATGTTTTGCCGTTGTCGAGGTGGATCGTCGTTTTTTCAAACCAGGGCGTGCCGATGACGTACTGACCGCTGCCGGGCACCACCGGGTAAAAGCCCATGGCCGAAAACACCAGCCAGGCCGACATCTGCCCGCAATCTTCGTTGCCGCTTAGCCCGTCGGGGCGGTCAGAATACTGTTGGTCGAGGATCTGACGGACGCGCATCTGGGTTTTCCAGGGCTGTCCGGCGTAGTTGTAGAGGTAGGCCATGTGGTGGCTCGGTTCGTTGCCGTGCACGTACTGGCCGATGAGCCCCGTGATGTCGGCTTGCTGGCGGCCCGTGGTTTTAGCGTGGGCGTTGAACAAGGAATCGAGTTGCGCGGCGAAAGCTGCACGGCCGCCGAAGAGCGTCATCAGTCCGCCGAGGTCCTGCGGCACGGCGAATCGGTATTGCCAGGCGTTGGCTTCGGTGTAGTTGAAATTGACCTCGAACGGGTCGAAGGGCGTGTGCCAGGTCGCGTTGCTTTTCCCGCGGAAAAAACCCGTGGAGGGGTCAAAAACGTTTTTGTACGACTGCGCCCGGTTGATGTACCGCTCGTACACGTGAGGCTGGTTCAGTCCTTTGCCCATTTGGGCGATGCACCAGTCGTCGAAGGCGTATTCGAGGGTTTTTGACACCGATTCGGGTTCTTTATCCGAAGGAATATAGCCCAGGGAGCGGTACGAGGGCAATCCGTAGCGGTCGCTGTCGGCGCTTTTTTGCATGGCCGTAAGGGCTTTGTTGGCGTCGTAATCGCGGATACCTTTTTGCCAGGCGTCGAAAATGACTGGGATGGCGTGGTTGCCGATCATGCAGTCGGTTTCGTTGGCGGAGAGTTCCCACACCGGCAGCAGGCCGCCCTGTTCGTATTGGCGGAGGAAAGTCTGGATAAAATCGTTCGTGCGTTTGGGTTCGAGGAGGGTGTACAGCGGGTTGCAGGCGCGGTAGGTATCCCAGAGCGAAAACACCGTGTACACCTGGTAGCCTTCGGCGGTATGGATCTGGTTGTCGCGGCCGCGGTATTGACCGTCGCTGTCGTTGAACAGGTTGGGCACCACCATGGTGTGGTACAGGGCGGTGTAAAAAGTGGTTTTTTGGGCGTCCGTGCCGCCTTCCACGTCAATTTTGCCCAATTCGGCGGCCCATTTTTCCTGCGTGGCGTTGCGGATTTTATCAAAATCATAGGCCAGCGGCCCGGCCTCGGCTTCCAGGTTGCGGCGGGCGCCTTCGATGTTCACCGCCGAAATACCCACCGTGACCACCAGCGGGGCGCCTTCGTTGTAAAAATCCAGCAGGCCCACGACCGCCTTGCTCGTCGCCGAACGCTGCGAGATATGCGGGGTGCGCGTCATGTCGAGCACTTTGGAATTGTAAAAGGGCTTGGAAAAGCGCGCCACGAAATAGATGTATTGCTCTTTGGCCCAGCCGTGGGACACGCGGTAGCCCGCGATCTCGTGGTCGTTCAGCACGGTCAGGCTCGACCCCAGCACTTCGTCGCGGTGGCGCAGGTCGATCAGGATATGACCCACTTCGCGGTTGCTCGGAAACTGGTACCGGTGTACCCCGACGCGTTCGGTCGCGGTGAGTTCGACGCGGATGTCGTTGTCCAGCATCACGGAATAATAACCGGCTTCGGCGGTTTCGGCGGTCTTGTGGAATTTTTGGGCGTATTGGTACGGCTCGAGTTCGGCTTTACCCAAAAAAGGCATGAAGAGGATATCGCAGTAATCGGGCACGCCCGTACCGCTCAGGTGCATGTGGCTGAACCCGTACAGGAGCGAGTCCGAGTAGTGGTACCCGGAGCAACCGTCCCAGTCTTTGTTGTCGATGCGCGTATCGGGACTCAGTTGCACAAAACCGAAGGGTGCCGTAGCGCCCGGGTAGGTATGGCCGTGGGCGTCGGTACCGATAAAAGGGTTGACGTACTGGAGCGGGTCAGGGAGGTTTTGGGCGCCGAGTGTGGCGGCAAACAAAACGGAGAGGAGGCACAAAATCCGGGTGGGCATGGTGGTAAATTTTGGGCTTAAAGGTAAGTGCCTATCCGAAAACCTAGTTCGGGCGACAAACATGGACCTCCCAGACAGCCTCTAAATTCAAATAATCCCTTGAACCAGAGAATCGCCTCCAATCCCCACGAAAAAACATGGGTCATCCCGAAAGTTCGGAATGACCCATATCGATTGGAAAATCTCCGGAAATCAAAATTCCAGCACCATGCTGCGCCGGTACAACATGATCAGCAGCGCGATCAGGAAGAACAAAAACATAAAGAGGTACAACAAGAAGTAACCTTTGCCGCGTGTATTCCGAATGTTATCCATTTTTTCAAATTGATGTTGATGCTGAAAAGTGCGGCAAAAATAAGCAGCGAAGCAAACAAAATGCCGGGCTGCGTATGTTTTTTTAGCCGTTCGTCGTTGTCCGCAACGGGGTTCAACCGAACGAATGGCGCTCCCGTCGGCTCTTACCGGCCGCCTCGGGGAAAAAAAGTATCTTTGCGACTCCCCTATACACAACAACTATGGCCGATGTAATCCAACTTTTACCGGAAAATGTAGCGAACCAGATCGCCGCCGGTGAGGTCGTACAGCGCCCCGCCTCGGTCGTCAAGGAATTGCTCGAAAATGCCATCGATGCGGGCGCTTCACAGCTCAAACTGATCATTCGCGATGCCGGAAAAAGCCTGATACAACTGATCGACAATGGCTGCGGTATGTCGGAGACCGACGCGCGGATGAGTTTCGAACGCCACGCCACGTCCAAAATCCGGGATGCCAAGGACCTTTTTGCCATCCATACCCTCGGCTTTCGCGGCGAGGCGCTGGCTTCCATCGCCGCCGTGGCACAGGTGGAGCTGCGCACGCGCCGGGCGACCGACGAACTGGGCACCCGCATCGTGATCGAAAATTCCAGCGTGGTCACACAGGAACCCTGCCAATGCCCCGCCGGTACCAGCCTTTCCGTCAAAAACCTGTTTTTCAACGTACCGGCCCGGCGCAATTTTCTGAAAAGCGAACCCGTGGAAATGCGGCACGTCATGGACGAATTCCAGCGCGTAGCCATGGCCTACCCCGAGCTGTTCTTTTCGCTGCACCACAATGACCAGGAAATTTTTCACCTGCCGCCGCCGGGCACCCTGCGCCAACGGGTGGTCAAAATTTTCGGCGAAGCCGTGAATAAAAAACTCGTCCCGGTGCAGGAAGAAACGGACATCCTGAAAATCACGGGATTTGTCGGCAAACCCGACTATTTCAAAAAAGCCCGCGGCGAGCAGCTGTTTTTCGTCAACCACCGCTTTATCAAAAGCAATTACCTGCACCATGCGGTGGTGAGCGCTTATGAAGACCTGCTGCCGCCCGATTCCTACCCGCTGTACGTGCTTTTTCTCGACATCAATCCGTCCCGGATCGACATCAACGTGCATCCGACCAAACAGGAGATCAAATTCGACGACGAGCGCCTGGTGTACAACTACCTGAAAGTGACCGTGCGGCACGCCCTTGGCAGCCATAACATCACGCCTACGCTCGATTTCGAACAGGAACCGGCTTTCCAGCATACCCCGGCGCGCACGCCTTCCATTCGTCCGGAGCCCGATTCGCCGACCTCTGTACGCGATTACCCGCGCAGCGAATCCAGCCTGGACCAGAGTAACCTGCGCAACTGGCAACGCCTGTACGAAGGCCTCGAACTGATCGGTCAGCCCGCCGGGGAAGCGGCCTCGCCCGAAGAATTGGCCGGATTGCCGCAGGAGCCCCTTTTCCAGGTGCGGTCCAGCGATGAAAACGCGACGCTCGACGACGAGAGCGGCTCTTTTTCAAAAGCGCAAAAAGAACCGTATCAGATTCACGGTCAGTTCATTGTGAGCCAGATCAAGTCGGGTTTCCTGCTCATCGACCAGCAGGCCGCCAGCGAACGCATCCTGTACGAACGTTATCTGGAAGCCCTGCGCGAACGCCCGGCCATGACCCAGAAAGCCATGTTTCCCAAAACCCTCAACCTGCCGGCCGCCGATGCCGTGCTGCTGCGCGACATCCTGCCGGAACTGAACCTCCTGGGGTTCGACCTGGCCGAATTCGGCGGCACGTCCTTCGTGGTGCACGGCTATCCGGCCGACCTGGGTACGACCGGACAGGAAGAAGCGGTGCTGGAAAAACTGCTGTCGCAATACAAAGACAACCTCGAACTCGAACTGGGCACTGCCGAAAACCTCGCACGCTCCATGGCCCGCAGCGCCGCTTTGCGCCGCGGACAAAGCCTGGGCGCCCGGGAAATGCAGGACCTGATCGATCAATTGTTTGCCTGTGAAGTGCCTTTCAAAAGCCCGTCGGGTCGAAATTGTTTTATTACGTTTGAACTCGATGACCTGCAAAAACGATTCAACAGCTGAGGATTCGAAGATTTGAGGTTTTGAGGATTTGAGGATTTGAATACGCGATCTGGAACATGACTTGACAGAATCGCGTATTCAAATCCTCAAATCCTCAAATCTTCGAATCCTCAAATCTTCGAATCCTCAAATCTTCGAATCCTCAAATCTTCGAATCCTCAAATCTTCAAATCCTCAACAAGTGCCTCAGTTTCAGTTTTATCAACCTTTTTCCGGCGTCGTTCGGCACCTAATTATCATCAACGTCTTGATGTTTTTCGGCACGCTCGTGCTGATGGGCGAGCAGGGGCGTCTGATCCTGGCGGCATACCTGCCGGGCTCCGTCGACTTTTCGCCGTACCAGATCGCTACGCACATGTTCATGCACGGCGATATCATGCACCTGGCGTTCAATATGTTATCGCTGTATTTTTTCGGCCCGATGGTGGAAATGGTGTGGGGGCCGCGGCGGTTTCTGTTTTACTACCTGAGCTGTGGTCTGGGCGCTTTGCCTTGTATTCCGGCGTCACCTGGTGGGAGTTGCAACAGCAGGGCATCGATCCGCACTTCTGGAACGTTCCGATGTTGGGGGCTTCCGGGGCGATTTTCGGGATATTCGTCTCGTTCGCCTACCTGTTTCCGAACCAGATCATCAGCCTGCTTTTTCCGCCGATTTCGATGAAGGCCAAGTATTTTGTCATCATTATGGCTGGGCTGGAGTTGTTTTACGGCGTCAGGGGGTATTCGACCGGCATTGCCCACTTTGCCCACCTGGGCGGCGCGCTGGTGGGATTTTTGCTGATCATGTATTGGTACCGTTTTCGTTTCAGGTGAAACTTTGAGTGGCGGAGAAAACGTCAATGACTTGCAGTGCGTTTTTCTGCCGACTAATTTTAAATGACCATGGCTGTTTTTGGCTCAATATGGGATGATATCCGTCACGCCTTTCGCGCGGGCAACATGGTGACCAAACTGGTCATCGTCAATTTCGGCATTTTTGCCCTGGTCAATATCGTCTATTTCGTGTTCTGGCTGGCCAATCAGGGGCAGGACGTGAGCGAACCGTTCTGGCGGTTTCTTCGCTGGTTTTGTATGTCGTCCGACTGGAGAACCCTCATCTGGCAGCCCTGGACGCTGGTGACGCACATGTTTTTGCACCAGGGCTTGTGGCACGTTTTGAACAACATCATCGGTTTGTATCTCTTCGGCACCATCGTCGGCGACCTGATCGGCGACCGGCGGGTGCTGCCTATTTACCTGTTGGGAGGCCTGGTGGGTGGCGTGTTGTTTTTTATTTCCGCGCAGTTTTTGCCTTATGTCGGTTCTTATGCGCTCGGCGCATCGGGCGCGGTGATGGCCCTGGCCGGTACGGCATTGATCCTGGCGCCCGATTACCGCGTCATGTTGTTCCTGCTCGGCGAGGTAAAAGTTAAATACATCGTGCTCGTGATCGTGCTGCTCGACCTCGTGGGCATCGCGAATGCCTCGAATTCCGGCGGACACGTGGCGCATATCGGCGGCTTTGCCTTTGGCTGCCTGTTCGTTTACCGGCTTCGCGACGGCCACGACCTGGCGGCTCCGGTGAACCGCCTGCTCGACCGGATCAGCGGCTGGTTTCGGCCCGGCGCCCCGCGCCGCCCGTCCGCGCCGCCCAAGCGCAAACCGCAAATGGCTTACAAAGCCCCTGCGGGCAGCCGAAAAAGCAACAATGTCACGGACAACGAAGACCTGAGTTTTCAGGAAAAACTGGACGCTATCCTCGATAAGATCAAGCAGAAAGGCTACGAAAACCTGACGCCTGAGGAGAAGGACTTTTTATACCACGCCAGCAAGAAATAAGCGATCCTTGCCCTCGTTCGCGTTTCTGCCACTGCCTACTGTCACTGCAACTGAAATGTTCACCCTACTGACAAAAGCCGTTCGGGTACTGAGTACGCTGGTCATTGTACTGACGTTCCTGTCGTACCTGTGCCCGCACGTCAACCCCGCTCATTTTCGCTGGCTGGCGTTTTTCGGTACGGCTTTTCCGTGGCTGCTGATCTTCAATATCATGCTGATGGTGTTTTGGCTTTGGGCGCGCAGCCGGTTTTCGATCTACCATTTTGTGATCATGGTGTTCGGGTGGAGCTACGTGACGGGTTTTGTCGGTTTTGATTTCAGTAAAAAAAAGGTGCCCGAAGATGCCGTCACGATCGCAACGCACAACCTCGGCGCCCTGTTTCGCGGTCAAAAGGTGACCGACGCTTCCCGCGACAAAAAAGCCACGGCCTACGCGCAATTTTTAAAAGAGAACGGCCTGCCGGATATCCTTTGCACCCAGGAGACGACCCGGAAATTCTTTCCCTTACTGGCTGCCAAAATGGGCTACGATCACACGTTTAACCTCAAAAAAGGCACCGTCATTTTCAGCCGCTTTCCAATGGAGGCCGGCGGCGACATTCCTTTCGGCGACGGTACGGCCAATTCCACTATCTGGGTCGATATCCGGATCGGGGAGCGGCTGGTGCGTGTGTACAACGTTCATTTACAGTCGAATAAAGTCACGAACGATGCCGAAAAAGTAATCGAAGACGCCGACCTGAACGAAGAAGAAACCTGGAACGACATCGGCAACGTGCTCGACAAAGTCGGCAGCGCCACGAGCCTGCGTGCCGAACAGGCCCAGCGTCTGCGCGAACACATCGCCGCTTGCCCAAACCCCGTCATTGTGTGCGGCGACTTCAATGACACCCCGAATTCATACGTGTATGCCCTGCTCTCGGAGGGTTTGACCGACACTTTCCGTGAAAAAGGCGGCGGCCTGGGCACCACCTTCGCCGGCGTGCTGCCCCTCCTGCGGATCGATTACGTGCTCAGCGATCCCTCTTTCAAAACCTACGATTGCGAACGGGTGCGGGGGCCTTATTCGGACCACTATCCCGTTTTTGCCGAACTGGGACTGAAATAAAAAGCAGGGAGCAAAAGGCAAAGGGCAAACTCGGATCATCCGAGTTTGCCCTTTGCCTTTTGCCCCTTGCCTTTTGAATCAGCGTGGCACTTCAATTTTTTTCACGATTTCATCCAGCACTTCGCGGGTAGTAAAACCTTCCATTTCGCGTTCCGGCGTGAGGATGATCCGGTGGTTCATGGCCGGAAAAACGACCGTTCGGATGTCGTCGGGCGTCACAAAATTGCGGCCGTTCATGGCGGCGACGGCTTTGGATGTTTTCATCAGGGTGAGCGATGCACGCGGGCTGGCGCCGAGGAAGAGATCGCCGTTGTTGCGGGTGTTGTGCACGATGGCGGCGATGTAATCGAGCAATTCTTCGCGGATGTAGACCTGTTCGATACGGCTCTGGCAATCGGCGATATCGCCGGGCGAGAGTACCGATTCGACCGTTTCGCGCAGGGCGCCGGTAAAATCGCTTCGGAAACGTCGCAGGATCTGTTTTTCATCCTCGAGCGTTGGGTAGTCGATGATGATCTTGAAAATAAAGCGGTCGAGCTGGGCTTCAGGCAGTTTGTAGGTGCCTTCCTGCTCGATGGGGTTCATGGTAGCGACCACGAAAAACGGGGCTTCCATTTGATAAGTGGTGCCGTCCACGGTCACCTGCCGTTCTTCCATCACCTCGAACAGGGCGGCCTGGGTTTTCGCCGGCGCACGGTTGATCTCGTCGATCAGGATGATGTTGGAGAAAATCGGGCCTGATTTGAAGTTGAATTCAGAGGTTTTTACGTTGAACACCGGCGTACCCACCACGTCGGCCGGCATCAGGTCGGGAGTGAACTGGATGCGTCCGAAGCCCGAAGAAATGGTTTGCGCCAACAGCTTGGCGGTGAGGGTTTTGGCGATGCCCGGCACGCCTTCCAGCAGCACGTGGCCGCCGGTGAACAGGGCGATCATCAGCTGCTCCAGCATTTCTTCCTGTCCGACGATCACCTTGGCGATCTCGTTTTTCACGCGTTCGGCGCGCTCCTGCACCGGGCGCACGTCGACGCCCTGCGGTTTCGGCTCGGCGACCGGGACCGGGACCTCCTGTGGTTCGGGCTCGGGTTGTTGGTCTTCTTGCGGTTCAATCGGGTCGTTTTCGAACGGGGACATTGGATGTTATTTTGAGTTCAGGTTGAACCACGGAGGTTGTTTTTTTGACCACATAAAGGACACATGAAGGGCACATAAAGAAAAGAAAAAGGCAGAGGGTGATTGTGGGTAAGGTATGAGTAGGCAGAAGGCTCTATACCCTTTCCTTTTCTTTATGTGCCCTTCGCCCCTGTCCTTTATGTGGTCAAAAAAAACTTCCGTGGTGAAAAATCATTTTTGCTTTTTTAAAAAACGCCTCCATCGCCAGGTACAGATCCACCATCATGGCTTCGGTGGGTTCGTACTGAACGGTGTTGCCGTATTGGATAAAGATATTTCTGATTTGAACTTCCGGCACCTCCGAATTTTCGGACAATCGACGGAAAAACTCTCCGTCCACTTTTGGAAGGCCGCTCACCGCATCGAGCGGCGCGATGATGCCGTAGCGCTCGCGCACCTGGGCGAGGAACAGTTTCATGCTTTGCAGACAAAGGCCGCGGTAATTGCGGTCCCGAAAATGCAGGTTTGCGATGGTTGTGATGAATTCGTACGACGAGTTTTCATTTTTCGGCAAAATCGGGATGATGCGTTGCCGGCGCCGGGCGCGAAAAACCAGGTAAACGCCTGCCAAACCCAGCAGCAAGTACCACGACCAGGCCAGTGCGGGCTGTTGCAGCATCCAGGTCAGCGGATGTTCGTCGGGCAGGCTGCGGTTGGAGTTGTTGTGACGGCGTGCCACCTGTTCGGGCACCCGGCTGACGTCGTCCCAGTAAATATCCCCTTCAGGCAGGTACGACAGCACCGCCTCGGCATATTTCCGCGCTTCGGGGCGCAGGAGGTGAAAATTGGAAAAAGCGATGGGCGAGGTGTGCAGCAGAAAACGGCCGCGACCGACGGGGAATTCGGCGAAATTGACCAGGCTGTCGAGGTGTCCGAGCGGCCGGCCGGGCACTGAATCGCAAAACAGGTAATCCGGAATGTAGTTCCAGTTGTAGCCCCGCCGCTTGTTTTGAACGGCGTAAAAAAATGGCGTCGCGGCTGTTTCAGGCGTTGTAAGCGTCATCAAAACCGTCGTATCCTCCTGATTTTCATAGTCTGTCCAACCCAGGTCGTAATCGCATTCCAGGGTATAGACGTAGGTCATCAGGTCGAAAGGGATAGTTTTGCTGGCGATCAGGGCAGTATTTCCTTCCGCCACGAAATTCAGCAGCTGAGCGGTACCCGCCGAATCCATGTACATGCCTTCGCCGATAAACACGTAAGAGGCCGGCGTGGCGCCGATGGAATCCAGCGGCAGTTCCTTCGCCAGGTCGTTTTTCAGAACCCGCAGGTTTTTTCCGGGAAAATAATTTTCGAGCAGCCGGTGCAAAATTTCCGTGCCGTAAGGCTCCTTGTTGTCGTAAGCGTAAGTCTTTTTACCCCAGGAGTCGGACCAATCATAGCGCGGCTGGTTCTGGTCGCGGAAAAACCAGAACACAGCGCCCAGCAGCACGACGGCTACGATGAGCAGGATGAGAAGCCCGCGATTGGACATTGTTTATTGGGCAGGGGCATTCCGAAGTCGGGATGCTCCCGGGTTGTGTAGTTGATTGACGATTGATGATTACAGGAGTGTTGATTTTTGATATAGAACTGCGATGTACGATTGTTTGAATTATTGAATGGCCGATTGGCCCTCATCCATCAAAAATCCACATCAAAAATCAACACTTGTGTAATCATCAATCGTCAATCAAAACTATTTAATAACGATAACCTTCATTTTGACATCCGTCTTCGGCCGGTCTTGCGGTCCGGTTGCGGTGGCCGCGATTTTATCGATCACGTCCAGCCCTTCGATCACCTGGCCGAACACGGTGTAATCGCGATCGAGGTGCGGCGTGCCGCCGTTGGCGAGATAAGCCGCGCGTTGTTCCGGCGTGTAGTGAAAGCGTTTCATGTTTTCTACCTGGTCGAGCGTGGCTGCCGTAACGGGGCTGCCCTGCACGATGTAAAACTGCGAACCGCTGGATTTTTTCTCCGGGTTGTTGGTGCGGGCTGCGGCGAGCGCGCCTTTCACGTGTACCAGCGAATCCACAAATTCGGCAGGGATCTGGTAGCTCGGGCCGCCCATACCGAGGGCCTGGCCTGCGGGGGCGTTGCGCGACTGCGGGTCACCGCCCTGGATCATGAAGCCGCTGATGACGCGGTGGAACAACAGGTCGTTGTAGTAACCCTCTTCTGCGAGTTTGAGAAAATTGTCGCGGTGTTTGGGGGTGGAATTGTAGAGTTCGACGAGCATATTGCCAAAGTCCGTCTGGATTTCGACGAGGCAACGCTCCGGGGCGGTGACTTGGATCATTTGTTTATGTGTGACGATTTTGCCGCCTTTGACGGCTTTGAGCGTGACGGTGTAATTGCCGGAATGGTTGTAGGTATAAGTCGGGCTGGCTTCGGTGGAGCTGCCACCATCGCCAAATTCCCAGGCATAGCTGTCGGCTTTCGGCGTGGTGTTGGTAAAGGTAACTGTGGCCGGAGCGACCAGTTTTTGGGTCGGCACAGTGAAGCTGGCGATGGGCTTGACGGCGCAGGAGGCCAATGCAAGCGCTGCAAATGCGAGAGGCAAAAAGGTTTTTACCATAAAATCAGAAACGCGGAATGTAAAAATTGAAGGCAAAAGTGCCGCAAAGGAAAGGGTTTTGACGCATAAATGCCGCACGGCATTATTGGCCTTTTATCCGGCTCAGCCCCGCTTTGGCCCGGGCGTGCAAACTGGCGGCATAATCCGGCGGATTCAGGTTCAGACATTGCTGGTAGGCTACGCGGGCAGCGCGGTAATCGCCGCGGTCGGCTTGTAAATCGCCGAGCTGCAAAGCCGCGTTGCAGGCAAAATGATAGGTCTCCGTGGCGCCGTTGCCGATGGTCTGGTTGTAGAGGCGGATGGCCTCGTTCGTTTTACCGAGTCGATGAGTGATGCGGCCCATGCGGTAGGTGTATTCGAGTTGAAGCCTTTTGTCGGCGGAATAGTCGGGGCCTGCATTTTTCAGCAGATCATAAGCGCGCTGGAAATACCCGCCGTCGAACAGCAGACGGGCTTGCAGCAGCCGGACATCGGGCGTGAAGCCCTCTTTGGCTTCCCGCAATGCCGCTTTATCGGGCTCGGTGCGTTCCGCGCCGTGGGTTTTGACGTAATTCATTTGGGCGGCGTAGCCTGCCGGGTTGCCCTGGATCAGCTGGTGCCAGGCCAGTTTTTGGTAGGCCTCTTTAATGCCGTTTTGACCTTTGAAATGGTCGACAAATCGCTGCAAAGGCAGATTCGAATCCTTGTCGAGGCGACACAATTTGCTTATACCCAATTGATAATCAATATAATAGAAGGGGTGGTAAGCTCCTCCTCGCGGGCAATCCTGCAACAGCCGGATGGCCTCGTCGTTATGGCCCGCGCGCCGGCCGATATTGGCAGTGATAAACGCTGCCAGGGGATTGTCTTTCGGGTTCATGCGCGGATTGGAGCGGATGGTCGTCCAGGCCCCGGCTTCGTCGCGGTTGAGGTACAATTGCATATAGGCGTAAGCGATGAGCGCTTCTTCCGTAAAAACGAAGTTGTTCTGCCGCGCATAGGCGAGCACTGCCTCCATTTCGCGCAGGCCCTGTTCGAGACTGCCGCTCATGCCGCCGAGCGTTTTTACGGCCCATTTGTATTCGTCGGGCGTGTTGCTGATAGCAGCATGGAGGATGGCCAGGCTTTTTTTATTCGGCATAAAATCGGGGAACAGGCGCTGGTTTTCTTCGAGCAGGCCGTAGGCCAGGTTAAAATCGTTGAGGCTGGCCAGCAGGTCGTTGTACTGGCCGCGCAGGATAGCCCATTGCAGTCGGATTTCGCCCTGACAATACATTTTCCATGGAGAACGGGCTTCGCCTTTGGACAATCGATCGAGGCGGCCAGTGAGATGGCGGGAAAGGCGTTGATAGGTCGCCTCGTCGTTGTCGACAAAAACCGTGAGGAAATCGAGGTAGTTTTCTACCAGCAAGCTGATCAGGTTGTCCGGCTCGTTGCGGCGCAGGCCGTCGAGGGCTGTGCGGGCTTCCGTAAATCGCAACCTGATGACTTTGGTGTCGTCGCGGGCGGCAGGGGTAAAATCGAAGTAGCCGGTCGAAACCTGGATCTGTTCCGGCGGCTTGGAGGGGGAGATTTTGGAACCAGGCCAACCAAGGAACAGGAGTATCAGAAATGCTGGCGCGAAGCCCGGGGCTGGCGCGATGCTTTGCATCGTGCCATAGCCTTTCGGTCGGGCTTTGCCCGACCGTTCATCGGGCAGAGCCCGACGGATACCGCGGCACGATGCGAAGCATCGCGCCAGCAAGCCACTGCCACTGTGGGAGAATTGATTTTTTATCATCAGAGGTCATTTTTATCAAAAAACAAGAGGACACATGGCCCAAACCACGTGTCCTCCCTTTATTCAAACGCAAGATCAGTAAAAAAAGATGTCGCGGCGGTGTTTAGTTTTCCAATGCTACGCGGAATTCTTTCGTCAGGAACTCCTTGACCCATTCGGTGGTCACCGATTTGGGGCGTTCGAGCGGAAGGCCCAGCGAGCGCGCCCAGCACAAGGCCGCGAGCACACCGAGCGAACGGCTGACGCCGAAGAGCACCGTGTAGTAGTTGTATTCTTTCAACCCGTAATGGAGCAAGAGCGCGCCGGAATGGGCATCCACGTTGGGCCAGGGGTTTTTCACTTTGCCGAGGCTGCTGAGGATGGGCGGCACTACGTCGAAGATTTTCCAGACGATTTTGACCAGGTCGCTGTCCTGCACGTTGTCTTCGGCAAACTGGCGCTGGGCCATAAAACGCGGGTCGGGCTTGCGCAGCACGGCGTGGCCGTAGCCGGGGATGACGCGGCCGCTGGCCAGGGTGCTTTTGACATACTCGCCGATCTGTTCGCGGCTGGGCTTCGAGGTGCCGAGCGTGTCGACCATCTTCAGTATCCAGCGGATCACTTCCTGGTTGGCGAGGCCGTGCAGCGGGCCGGCCAGGGCATTCATGCCCGAGCTGAGCGCGAGGTAAGGGTCGCTGAGCATGGAGCCCACGAGATGGGTGGTGTGCGCCGAGCCGTTGCCGCCTTCGTGGTCGGCGTGGATGGTGAGGAAAAGGCGCATGTATTCCTTGAAGCTCTCGTCTTCAAAACCGAGCATGTGGGCATAGTTGCCGCCCCAGTCGAGCGAAATATCGGGCAACACCTGGTTGCCCTGGTGGTACACCCGCCGGTAGATATACGCGGCGATGCGCGGCAGCCGGGCGACGAGGTTCATGGTGTCTTCGTAAGCGGCGTCCCAGTACTCCGTTTTGTTCATGCCGGTGAGGTAGCGCTGGGCGAACACGCTGGTGTTCTGCATGGCCATGATCCCGACGGAGAACTGCGTCATCGGGTGCGTTTCGGGCGGCAGGGCATCGATGGCGCGGAAGGCGTGGTCGGGCACGTTGGCGCGGCGCACCCAGTTTTCGGTGAGCCATTTGACCTGATCGTAGTTGGGGATTTCACCGACGAGCATGAGCCAGAACAGGCCTTCGGGCAGGGGCTCCTTGCCGCCGGGGGCTTTGGGCAGTTTTTCGCGCAATTCGGGGATGGAATAGCCGCGGAAGCGGATACCTTCCTCGGCGTCGAGCAGCGAAGTTTCCCAGATCATGCAGGTAATGTCGCGCATGCCGCCATATACCTGGTCGAGCAGTACGTCGTCAACCTTTTTGTCGCCGTGTTCTTTGAGCAGTTCTTTGACCTCTTTGGCCTGGGCCTGGGCTTTTTCGTAAAATAGTGATTTGAGCGGATCCATGAAGAAGCAATGCGGATGAAAAGAGTGGTTAGAGGCTGAAAAATGGCGAAAAAGAGCTGCCACAGGGAGGAAACAACACTTCCGCCGCAAAGTTACATTTTTTCAAAAGGAGGGGGAAAAAAGGGCGAAAATGTGGCTGAAACGGAAAAAAAGAAAGGCGAATCAGAAACGACAAAGAGCCACCCCGTTCTCCGGGATGGCTCTTTGAATATGCTGGCAGTAAAGCCTGAGTTTTACCAGTTCACGTCGTCGTCGTCTTTGGACTTGCTTTTTTTATCGCCGGTATCCACATCGTCGTCGTCGTCGCGTTCGTCGCGGATGTCTACGTCCATGTCCAGTTCATCCTGGTCGTCTCCGGCGACATCTTCCACTTCGTCGTCTTCACGATCTTCGCGCTCTTCCTGTTTGGCGCGGAATTCGCCGCGCGGACGGAAACCTCCGCCGCGTTCGTCGTCGTCCTGGTCGCGGTTTTGCGCTTCCCATTCGGCCTGGCGGCGATCGAATTCTTCATAGTCGAAGTCGGGCATCAGGTCGGTTTTGACGTGGGTCACGACTTCGTTGAGCGAAGCGACAAAGCGGTTGAAGTCCTCTTTATAAAGGAAAATTTTGTGCCTTTTATAACCGTAGCCGTCTTCCCGGCGGGTGCTTTCGGTGATGGTAATGAAGTAGTCTTCCCCTTTGGTTTTCTTCACGTCGAAGAAATAGGTACGGCGTTTGCCGGCGCGCACCCGTTTGGAAAATACGCTTTCCTCGTTGTCGCGGTCAAAGCCGCCGCCGCCGCGTTCGCGGTCATAGCCGCCGCCCCGGTTGCGGTCAAAACCGCCGCCTCTGAATCCGCCGCGGTCGCGGTCAAAACCGCCGCGGTCCCGGTCGTTGCTCCTGTCGCGGTCGAATCCGCCACGGTCCCTGTTGTCATTGCGATCACGGAAACCACCCCGATTGTCATTGCGGTCGTTGCCCCGATTGTCATTGCGATCGCGGAATCCCCCCTGGTCTCTCCGCTTGAAATGCCCGTATTCCACTGTGTTGTACGTTTAGTGAAAGTTGATTTTTGATAAACAGTCGCGAGCAAAGGTAGATTTTCCGATGATACTCCATCATTATTTCTCCAGAATATTGAAGCACAGGATATTATCGGCTAAATTTCACCTGACCGCCTACAATTGTTTGAAGCACATGGGCTTGTAAAATATCCTCAGGCGGACAACGCAGCAAATCTTTTGATAAAACGACGATATCGGCCAGTTTTCCCGGCGCCAGCGACCCTTTGTCCTGCTCCTCGAAAGCTGCCCAGGCGTTCCACAAGGTGTAGGAGTACAAAGCTTGTTCCCGCGTCATTTTTTGCTCCGGGAAAAACTCCAGTCCCGTGTCGACCCGGCGACGCGTGACGGCGGCGTAGAGGCAGGGCAAAGGGTCCACGTCTTCCACGGGCGTGTCGGTCCCGTTGGCCAGCCAGGCGCCGGCTTCGAGCAGACTGTGCCAGGCGTAGGCGCCCGTACGGGCCCGTTCTTCGCCCAGTCTTTTTACCACAAAAGGCGCATCGCTGGTGCAATGGATGGCCTGCATGGAAGCGATCACGCCCAATTGCCGGAAACGAGGAATATCCTGAGGATCAACATGCTGTGCGTGTTCGACGCGCCAGCGGAGCGCCGTGTTACCGTTCAGGGTTTGTTCAAAAACATTCAGCACCTCGCGGTTGGCGCGGTCGCCGATGGCGTGCACGCAGCATTGCAAACCGCGTTCGCGGCACTGCTGCGCAATGGCCCGAAGCGTGTCCAGCGGCGTGGTATTTTGACCGTAAAAATCCGGCTTGTCGGCATAGGGCGCCAGCAGCCAGGCGCCGTAAGAGCCCAAAGCGCCGTCGAAATAGGCTTTGACCGCCCGCACGGTGAAATGGTTTTGGCCCAGGCCGATTTGCGGGAAACCGGCCAGTTTGGGGTAGTCGGAGGTGGCCGGCTGCGCGATCATGGCCCAGAGCCGGACAGGCAGCCGCCCCGACTCCGCCAGGCGCCTGTACTGTTCGATTTCCCAAAAATCGCTGCCCGCATCCTGAAAAGAGGTGATGCCTTTGCGCAGACATTCCTGGGTAGCCAGTTCGATGCTTTTTTCAAAAGCGGCGCGTTTTTCGGCCTCGCTCCGGCGGTTTTGCCAGGCTTTGAAGGGGACGGTGATCAGGTCCATGGCATTTTCCTCGAATACGCCGGTGAGGTTGCCAGCGGCGTCGCGTACGATACGGCCACCCGTGGGGTCGGCGGTTTCGCGGCCGACGCCGGCCAGTTCCATGGCTTTGGCATTGGCCATCAGGCCGTGCCCGCTGGCGTGGAAAAGCACTACGGGGTGTTCGCCTGATACCACATTGAGCGCGTCGTTGTAGGGGTAGCCGTTCACGCTGCGCCCGGGCCGGGTGGTCCATTTTTCCTGGTGCCAGCCGCGGCCTTCGATCCAGTCGCCCGGGGCGGCGGAGCGCGCTTTTTCACCCACGAGCCCTACGATTTCATCCCAGCTTTGGGTGTTCAGCAGGTTCAGGTTTTGCAGGCTGCGGCCCAGACTGGAGAAGTGGCCGTGCCCTTCTATAAAGCCCGGCATGGCAAATGCGCCTTTTAAATCAATCACCTGCGTTTTTTCGTTGGCCAGTTTGCGGGCGCCCTCGTCGTTGCCCAGGTAGATGATCCGTTTGTCGCGGATGGCGACGGCCGTGGCGTGCGGGTTAGTGGAGTCGGCAGTGAAAATATTGCCGTTCAGGAGGACCAGGGTCGCCATGGGCTGCGCCGGAGGGGTGCAGGAAGCGAAGAGGAAAAGGGCGACGGCTAGGCCGGAACAGACGCGAAACATCAGCTGGATCATGGTTGGGAAAGGTCGGTTTTGCAAAAAGCGCGTAAATTTCGCCCTTTCCACAGGCTGAACCAACCTTATCCAGCGTTTTATCGGCCCACTCAATTTTACACAAAAGCATGAAGAAACTACTTTTCACCCTTCTGGCCGGCGCCTTCGCGCTGAGCCTGAGCGCCCAAAAAGGCCCCGAACCATACGATTTCAAACCCTTTAAAGTGCTGTCGGCCACCCCGGTCAAAGACCAGCAACAGACCGGCACCTGCTGGGCCTTCAGCGCCGCTTCTTTTCTGGAAAGCGAAGCCGTCCGGCAGGGAAAAGGCCCCGTCAACCTCTCCGAAATGTTCGTGGTACGCCACGTGTACCGGCAAAAATGCGAAAACTACGTGCGCCGCCAGGGCGATGCGCGCTTCGGCGAAGGCGGCCTGGCCCACGACTACCTCAATGCGGTGCGCGACTTCGGCGTGGTGCCGGAAGACGTTTATCCCGGCAGAAAAGACCCTTCCAAACCCCTGAACCACGGCGGACTGGAAAGAAACCTGAAAAAAATGTGCGACGATTTCGTCACCCAGGGCAAAGCCGGCACTCTAAAGGCCGACTGGATGTCGGATATCGACAAGGCCCTCGACGCGGAATTCGGTACGGTGCCCACTAAATTCACCGTGAACGGCACCATTTTCACGCCCGAGTCCTATCGCGATTTCCTGGGTCTGAATACGGACGATTACGTAACGATCACCTCGTTCACGCACCATCCGTTTTATGCGCCGTTTATCCTCGAAATTCCCGACAATTTCGCCAACGGTACCTTTTACAACCTGCCGCTGAACGAAATGATGCGCTGCCTCAACTATTCGATTCAGCAGGGCTACACGGTCGACTGGGATGCCGACGTGAGCAACGAAGGTTTTTCGGCTCAAAACGGCCTCGCCATTTTGCCCGAAAAAGACTGGTCGGTCAAAACCACCGCCGAACAGAACAACACCTTCAAATACTGGGAGCCCGAAAAAGACGTGAACCAGGCCCTTCGCCAGCAGATGTTCGACCGGCAAATCACGCAGGACGACCACCTGATGCATATCGTCGGCATTCTCGATGAGGCCCACAGCGGCATTTTTTACGTCGTGAAAAATTCCTGGGGCGAGATCAGCGACCTGAAAGGCTATGTGAACGTGTCGGAAGACTACCTCCGGATGAACACCATTTCTTTTACCGTAAATAAAAACGCCCTGCCCAAAGACGTGCGCCAACGCCTGGGCCTCGAACCAGGGGACGCAACCGTTGAAAAACAAATGGGTCCGGGCGCCATCAAGGTGGAAACCAAAGCCTCGCAACCCGTCGATGCGCAGCCCGCCGGCCGCGTTCGCGCCAATTCGGCCAACGGTCGTACCTCGACGACCACCAACACGACTTCCAAGCCGGCGCCGAAAAAAGGCAATACCAAAGACGAATGACCCGGGGTTCGGTGGTTGGGGGCAGACCTCGGAGGTCTTCGAAGACCTCCGAGGTCTG
>JBGAJY010000106.1:0-19420 GCA_044224705.1 Saprospiraceae bacterium | reverse complement strand
GGTGTTCGTACTTGTCGGCATTTTGCCAGAGTTCGAGTTGGGCCAGCACTTGGTTGGTGAAGGAGTTGGACATCACGAAGGAAGGGTGGCCGGTAGCGCAGCCCAGGTTCACCAGGCGGCCTTCGGCCAGCAGGATGAGGTCTTTGCCGTCGATGTTGTAGAGGTCCACCTGCGGTTTGATGGTCATTTTCGTGTGGCCGTAGTTGGCGTTCAGCCAGGCCATATCGATTTCGTTGTCGAAGTGACCGATGTTGCACACGATGGTTTTGTCGTTCATCAGGCGGAAGTGTTTTTCCGTCACGATATCGCAGTTGCCGGTAGCGGTGACAACGATGTTGGCGCGGGGGATGGCGTTTTCCATGCGTTTCACTTCGAAGCCGTCCATGGCCGCCTGAAGGGCGCAGATCGGGTCAATTTCGGTCACAATCACGCGGGCGCCGGCGCCGCGCAGCGAAGCGGCCGAGCCTTTGCCCACGTCGCCGTAGCCGGCCACGACGGCCACTTTTCCGGCGATCATGATGTCGGTCGCGCGGCGGATGGCGTCCACAAGGCTCTCTTTGCAGCCGTATTTGTTGTCGAATTTCGATTTCGTCACCGAGTCGTTGATGTTGATGGCAGGCATGGGCAGGGTGCCTTTGGCCACGCGCTCGTAAAGGCGGTGCACGCCGGTGGTCGTTTCTTCCGAGATGCCGCGGATGCCTGCGACGAGCTCGGGAAACTGGTCGAGCACCATGTTGGTGAGGTCGCCGCCGTCGTCGAGAATCATGTTGAGCGGCTGTCCGCCGGAGAAGGCGAACAGGGTCTGTTCGATGCACCAGTCGAATTCTTCGGCATTCATGCCTTTCCAGGCGTACACCGGGATGCCGGCAGCGGCCACGGCGGCAGCGGCATGGTCCTGCGTGGAAAAGATATTGCAGGACGACCAGGACACTTCGGCGCCCAGTTCGACCAGCGTTTCGATCAGCACGGCCGTCTGGATGGTCATGTGCAGGCAGCCGGCGATGCGGGCGCCTTTCAGCGGTTTGGTAGCGCCGAATTCTTCGCGAAGGGCCATGAGGCCGGGCATTTCAGCCTCGGCGAGCTGGATTTCCTTGCGACCCCATTCGGCGAGGGCGATGTCTTTGACTTTGTATGCGGGACGGGTTTCGACAGACGTCATGTTGTTAATGTGCTAATGAGCGAATATGCAAATATGCTAATTGGTCCGGTGGAGGCTTTGCGTTTGTTTTGGCAAAACGCTTTTCAGATCACTCAAACGAAACAAACTTCGTTTTGTTTACCAAAATGGGTCGCAAAGATAGGGTTTTTACCTACCGTTTTTGGCCCTTTCCCCAATGTTGTTTTGTCAAAGCTTTGCAAACACGTTTTGGATTTGAGACAGGGTGTTTTTTTAGACAGGATAAACAGGATGGACAGGATTTGGATTTCGGATGTCTCACTTCGTCGTTCGACATGACAACTTGCAGAAAATGAATGACTCACCCGGATTTCTCACTACGTTCGAAATTTTGCCAGAGCCTACCGGAATTTCGAGCGTAGCGAGAAATCTGACAATTGGACCTGGTAATCAATGAAATTGTCATGTCGAACGAAGTGAGACATCTGAAATCCTGTCGACCCTGTTTATCCTGTCTAAAAAACAACCTGTCTCAGTCTCCGGGTTAACTCCGCTCTGCCCACGACCTTGCCCTGGGATTCATCACCCGGAACCAAAGCGGCGGTACCAGCGACAGCAGCAAGCTGGCCGGATACCCGAATGGCAACTGCGGACTTTCTTCCAAATGCCTCAGAATCTGATACTTGCGCGTGGATTTGTAGTGGTGGTCGCTGTGCCGCGTGAGTTCGTACAGGAAAATACGTCCCAGCTCATGATCGCTGTTCCAGGAATGCGCGGGTAGTACCGGTTCGGGGCGGCCGGCGGGTGTGGTCCGGCGGCGCAGGCCGTAGTGCTCCACGTAGTTGATGGTTTCGAGCAGCAGCGCGCCGATGAGGGCGATGGCCAGGGCGGCCAGCAAGGCCCGCCAGCCCAGTAGCAGCGTGATACCCAGCAGCCACAGCGCCTGCCAGACCTGGAAGCGCAACATTTCATTGTCCCAGCCCAGTTCGGGTCGGCCGGCTTTGCGGAGCCGCTCGCGTTCGAGCATCCAGGCGCCCCGCCAGGCGCCGCCGATGGCACGGGGCCAGAAGCGGTACAGCGGCTCGTTCAGGCGTGCCGAAGCGGGGTCGTCGTCGGTGGCCACGTTTTTGTGGTGGCCGCGGTTGTGTTCGATAAAAAAATGCTGATACAAGGCGGGCAGGAGCATCAGTTTGGCCAGCGCTTGTTCGCCGCGACGGCTGCGGTGACCGAGTTCGTGGGCCACATTGATGCCGTTGGCGCCGACAATGACGCCCGTGCCGAGCGTCAGGCCAAGCAATTCGAACCCGCTGGCGGCCTGATTTTCAACAACATACAGATACCAGCCCACGATAGCGAACAACAGAGGCGCATTGGCGTACAGCAGCGCGTCGAAAAACCAACGCCGCGAACGTGAACCTTCGGTATCCTCCGGCACATTGGCGGCCGATTGCGGCAACCACAACTCCAGCAGGGGGATAATCGCAAACGCCAGCACCAGCGTAGCCCAGGACCAGGCGCCCTGCATCCAGAGCGCCAACAGGGCGCTGAGCGGCAGGAGGTAAGCGAGCAGGTATTTTAAATCCCTCATTTTCAGAAATTTGAACGTTCCGATGATTCGCGTCAGCATTGCTTATTCTTTCGGTTCAGCGACCCTATTTTTGCGGCGCTTTCCCCAGGCAACCGTCAAGCACTCCCGACAACATGGAATTTTATCCGCTCAAAATTAGCCAAATCACCCCGGAAACAACCGACGCCGTCACCCTGGAATTTGAGGTGCCCGAATCGCTGCAATCCGTTTTCACCTACCGACACGGCCAATACATCACGATCCGCCTGCACCTCGACGGTCACGAGCTGCGGCGCTCGTATTCCATGTCGTCCAGTCCGCTCGACAAGCGCCTGGCTGTGACGGTGAAAAAAGTGACCGGAGGGCAAGTATCCACCCACCTGCACGACCACGTCAAAGCGGGCGATACGCTGGACATCGCCGCGCCCGACGGCCGTTTCCACACGCCGCTCGACCCCGAAAAGCGCCGCACCTATTATCTTTTCGGCGCAGGCAGCGGCATTACGCCGCTCATGTCGATCCTCAAAACGGTGCTGGAAGGCGAGCCTATGAGCGCCGTGTTTCTGCTGTACGGCAGCCGCGACGAACAAAGCATCATTTTCCGCGAAGCGCTGGACCATCTGAGCGAACGGTACACCGGACAGTTGACGGTGGAACACGTGCTGAGCCGGCCGAAAAAAGAATCCTCGGGCGGCGGCCTGATGGGCATGTTCAAAAAATCGACCATCAACTGGCAGGGCAAAACCGGCCGGATCGACAGCCGCACCGTGAACGAATTTCTGGAAGAAAACCCACCCCACGGCCCCGAAACCGACTGTCAGTACTTCCTCTGCGGACCCGGCTCCTTCGCCGATGCCGTGAAAGCCAGCCTGGTCGGCCGGGGCATCGAAACCAAACTGATCCACACGGAACACTTCGCCAACTCGCACCACATTCCCGGCGAAAGCCTTCCCGACACTCCCGCTGCCGGCGGCAAAAAAGTGATCGTACAACTCAAAGGCCAGCGCATCAAGCTGCCCGTGCCCGAGGGGGCCACCATCCTCGACGTATTGGTACGCGAAAAATACGACGCGCCCTATTCCTGCACCTCCGGCGCCTGCGCCACCTGCATGGCCAAAGTCACCAGCGGGAAAGTCAAAATGGACGTGTGCTACGCCCTTGAAGACGACGAGATCAAAGCGGGCTACTGCCTCACCTGCCAGTCGCACCCGGAAACCGACGTCGTGGAACTGACCTATGATTTTTAAGACATAAACCACTGTTGGTCAGTTTTTTAGGAAAAAAATTTTGACGCGAAAATTGAAATAAGTTTTCGCCGGGGCTGCCCCAATCCCTTTCCCGGTACAGCGGGAGGCGTAATTTTAAACGCCGCATCATCAAAATATACCCCCGCTGTGCACCTGAGCAACATTCCTTTTTTGCGTCTGTTGATGCCCTTTGCCGCCGGTTTGGCTTGGGGCGCCTGGCTGGATCGCGACCTGCCTGGACTGGGCTGGGCGCTGCTCCTGATGACCGTACTGGTCATTTTTTTAGCGAAACGAAAAGCCGTCAGACAGCAGCGCTGGGCGTTTGGCCTGGCGGTACATGTTCTGCTTTTTACGGCAGGCTACACCCGGGTGGTTTGGCAAAACGAATCGCGGCAGCCGGGTCACTTTTCTTTCCGGGTCAAGGATATCCGTGTCCTTGCGGGCACTGTGTACGACGCGCCTTCCCGAGGCAGCCACCTGAAAATCCCGCTCCGGCTGGAAGCGGCCGGCGGCAGCCCCGACTCGCTCTGGCCCTGTACCGGCCAGGTCCTGCTCTTCGTGGAAATCGATTCGGCGGCGGCCGAAGTGCATTATGGCGACCTGCTGGTGGTGCGCGCATCCGTTCTTCCGACCGAGCTGCCTAAAAACCCCTACGCCTTCGATTACCGGCGTTACCTGCATTTTCAAAATATTCATTATCAGTCGTTTGTAAAAGCCGACTCCTTCAGGGTGCTTTCCAGTGGGCACGGTTACGCAGTCTGGCGCGCCGCTTTTGCCTGCCGCGACCGGCTGTTGGAACTGCTGCGCAGGCATTTTCCCGACACCGAAGAATACGCCGTGGCCTCGGCCCTGCTCGTGGGCTACAAGGACGACCTCTCCGACGACCTGCGCACGGCTTATGCGGAAACAGGCTCCATGCACGCGCTGGCTGTGTCGGGCACACACGTGGGCCTGCTGTACGCCGGGCTGATGTTTCTGCTCAAACGGATCCGATGGCGGGGCCGGCTGCGGCAGTGGCTGCAAACGGCATTTATCCTGGCAGCCATCTGGGCCTTCACCTTTCTGACCGGCGCTACCGCTTCCGTGCTGCGGGCATCGGTCATGTTTTCGACTTTCCTGCTCGGCAAATCGCTGCACCAGGATGCTTCGATCTGGAATATTCTGGCTTCCTCGGCCTTTGGGTTGCTCGTGTTCAACCCGTATTTCCTGTTCGATGCAGGTTTCCAGTTGTCGTACGCCGCGGTGGCCGGCATGGTGTTTTTTTACCCGCGACTGAACAAAATCGCCCCTGCCAAATTGCCCGTTTGGGCCGGGGAAGCCTGGAAAATTTTCCTCATCGGCGTGGCTGCGCAAATCGGGACGCTGCCGCTCTCGCTGTATTATTTCCATCAATTCCCTTGCTATTTCTGGCTGGCCGGCTGGGTCGTGGTGCTCGGCGGGGCCATTTTCCTATGGGGCGGCGCAGCGCTGGTGCTGCTCGACTGGCTCTCGCCGCCATTGGCCGCCTGGCTCGGCGTGGCGCTGCACGGCTTGCTCTGGGGCATGAACCGCCTGATTTTTTTGATCAAAGATCTGCCGGGCAGCGTACTCACAGGGGTGTGGTTGCCTGCATGGGCAGCGGTAGTGCTCTATGGAGTCATTGGAATGTCGGGCATGGCCTTGCTGACCCGCAAATTGAACTGGATTACCGGGGCCTTGGGCCTTCTGTTCGTACTCGGCGCGGCGCGGGCAGGGCGGGCTGTCCAGCAGTTGAATCAAGGACAAATAATTGTTTATCAGGTTAATAAGCAGCACCTCGTGGATTTTTTTGAAGGGCCCAAAGCCTGGGTGCGCGCCGATTCCGTGTCGCAGAGGCAAGTGCTTTTTGCCGCCCGCGCGAATCGTTGGGCGGCCGGAATCCGGGAGGAAACGGAATTGCCGGAGCAGGATTTTTGCAGTAAAAACCTGTATTACCGGCCGCCCTTCGCGCAGTTTTTTGATCAAAAACTCGTGTTCCTCGACGATGCGCACTGGGTCGATCAGACAGACGAACCCCTGGCCGTGGACGTACTGGTCATCAGCCACAATCCGCGGCTATCCATGGCCGATTGCTTGCGCCGTTTCCCAGGCCGGCTGGTGGTGCTGGATGCGTCGAACAGCCGCAAAAATGCATCGCGCTGGACCTCGGAGTGCCGGGAACTGGGCGTCGCCTGCCACGATGTACGCGAACAGGGCGCCTGGGTCTGGATCAAATAAAGAACGAATCCTTTATTCACTCAAATCTTCCAGCATGAAACACGCCATTTTCAATTATTTCCATTTTTCCCGCGCCGAGCGCAACGGCGCCATTACCCTCTTCCTCCTGTGTACGGCCGTGTTCCTGGCCCCGGAACTCGCGAGCCGATTTTACCGGCAGGGCGTCAGCGACTTTTCGGTTTTTTCCGCTGCGGTGGAGGCATTTCATGAAAAAACAGCGGCCTCCGGAACAACAGCAGGCCAGGTATTTTTCTTCGATCCCAATACGGCGAGCTTCGAAGAATTTGTGCGGCTGGGCCTCCCCGAGCGCGTCGCCAGGAGCATTTGCAACTACCGCGACAAGGGCGGGCAATTCCGCCGGGCGGAGGATTTTGGAAAAATTTACAACCTCCCGAAGTCGGATTTTGATCGTCTTCGACCCTTTATTCGTCTGGCGGGCGAGACCGCTAAGCCTGCAGGCCCCCCGCAATCCGGCAGCCAGGCACAGGCGGAAGCGTTTGATTTTGATCCCAATACGGCCACAGCAGCCGATTTGCAGCGGCTCGGGCTTTCGCCTCGACTGGTCTCGAACATCCTGAAATACCGGGAAAAAGGCGGCCAGTTTCGGGACCGGGAAGATTTTCGCAAACTCTACGGCTTGTCGGATCAGGATTACGCGCGGCTGGAGCCATATATTTTTTTACCGCTCGCATCTTCCGGACCGGCGCCCCGGCCGGTGGCCTACGCAGCAGGAAACGGCAATACGCGCTACAGTCAGGCGCCGCTTTCCCTCGACATCAACAGCGCCGGGCTCGAAGATTGGCAGAGGCTTCCGGGTATCGGCAACTGGCGCGCACAGCAGATTCTTCATTTCAGGGACCTGCTCGGCGGGTTTGCTTCCGTGGGCCAGGTGGCCGAAACACGCGACCTGCCGGACAGCGTTTTTCAAAAAATACAACCATTGCTGCTGCTGAAAAGCCCTGTTTTCCGGCCGATTTCGCTCAACACCGCGAGTGCGGACGAGCTCGATGCGCACTGTTACATTTCACGAAAACAGGCGGACCTGATCGTCAATTACCGCAACCAGCACGGCCCGTTCACCTCGGTGGATGATCTGAAAAAGATCGAAGTGTTCCGGGACGGGGTATGGCTGGAAAAAATCCGGCCTTATTTGAGTGTCGAATAACTGCTACTGCTTCTTTGGCAACGAAGGATCGATGGCGTAAGCCTTTTCCAGCCAGGGCTGCGCCGCTTCCTTTTGCCCCATGTCGAAATACGCCGAGCCGATATAGTAGTTGAGCGTCGCGTTGTTTTTATCGTACTGGAGCGCTTCTTTCCATTGTTCGATGGCCTCGGGGAATTTCCGCTTCATGGCCAGCACGGCGCCGAGGTTGCGGCGGGCATCCACAAAACGCGGATCGTATTTTACCGAGCGGCGGTACACGTTTTCAGCTGAATCCAGTTGGGTCAGCATGAGTTGGTTGCCGGGCCGCTGGGCGCGCATGAAATAGATGTAGCCAAGGTTGGACAACACCTTGGTGTCGTTCGGGCGGTATTTCAGAGCCGTCTGGTAGTCTTTTTCAGCCTGATCGAATTGCCCCAGGCGGAAGTAGGCCACTCCCCGGCTGCCGTAAGCATCGTGGTATTCCGGGTAGAGTTCGATGGCTTTTGTATAACGGTCAATGCCTTTTTTCACCCAGGCACTGTCGGTGACAGTGCCCGATTTTTCATTGAGGCCGCGCTTGGTTTCTTCCAGGCCGGTGTGGTAATTCAGTTTGGCGCAGTTGGGTGAGTTGGGCAGGTCGGCCATGTACAAGGCATAGCTGTCGTACCAGGCCGGGTTGCGCGACACCGTTTTGATGCCGTAGGCCAACAGGATGGCTCCGGCGATGCCCCAAAGCAGGGCGCCTTTCCCCTGGGGGTTCCAGATGCTGGATAAATCACTGATATTGAATATTTTACAAACCAACCAGGCCAGCGCGAAGGCGAAGCCCAGCGAGGGTACGTAAAGTTCGCGTTCGCCGTAGGAGGTGCCGATGAGGTACACGATGTTGCTGTACAGAGAGAACGTGACGAGGTAGTACAGGATGGCAAAGGCCAAAAAGTGCTTCTTCCCGATGTTGAGCACGGCCCAGATACCCATGCCAACGTAGGTTACCAGACCCAGCATCGCCTGCCAATTGCTGAAACCGACCGATTTCATCTGCGGATAGCCGAGGTCGCTGATCAGCGGGTGCGGCAGGATCATGACCCACAGGTATTTCCAGCTCATCATGAAGGCCGAAGCGAGGCGCAGGATGGGGTTTTTCTCGGCGGCGATAAAATTGTCGAGGATGGAAAAAATCTCTTTCCCGTCCTGATGTTCCAGCACGTTGTGCCGGATGAACAGGAAAATTACCGTGGGAATGGCAAACATGGCAGCCATGCCCAAAGCCTGTCCAAACGAACGTTTGCCAAAAAAAACGAGCGTCAAGGGCAATACCGCAAGGAAAGTGATCGAGCCCTCTTTTGAAAATTGCGCCACGGTGTACATGAACAATGCGGCAATCATCCAGGCCGTGCTGTTTCGTTCCAGGTATTTCCAGACGCCGTACAGCGCCCCCGCACTAAGCAGGAGAGAGAGAATCTCGCACTAAGCAGGTGAGAGAGAATCTCGTCGCGGCTTTTGATGTTGGCCACCACTTCGGTGTGCACCGGGTGCGCCATGAAAAACAGCACTGCCATGGCCGTGAGGGCGGGCGGGTATTCCCCGAGGATACGGCGCCAGGTGACCCAAAGCACCCATCCGGTAAGAGAAAACAGCAGCACGTTGATGAAGTGGTACACGAAAGGCGAATCGGGCCAGTTTTGCCATTCGAAGGCAAACATCGTCAGCGTGATGGGGCGGTACAGCGAGCCGGGGCTGTTCCAGGCGCCGTAGCGGTATTCCGTCGTGAAAATTTTGCGCAGGTTTTCCAGGCCGCCTTTCACCACCCAATTCTCTTTCATCACCGAATAGTCGTCCAGGGCGTACTGATGCCCGAAGGTGTTCGCGTAAAGAACAAAACCGATCAGGGCAGCGAGGATACCCACCACCCAGCCGCCGGGCAGGGCCGGTACCGTGGGCAGTGCCGGGATGATGCTTTTGCGCGATGGCGCGGAGGGTTTGGGCTGAGGTTTGCGGACAGGCGCGACAGGTTTGACGTACTTCTTCTTGGACATGCTTCCAATGGATTTGCCGCAAATCTATTCGATCGGGACAAATTCTGCGACACAACGGAAGCCGTAAACTGACGATTCCGGCTGGGCGGTGAAGCCGTCCGCCGTTCGTTCCACCAATTTCCCGCGTTGAAAACGGGCAGGATATTCTTTTTTATAAGGCAACCTGTACCGGATTTTCAAATGATGGCCCGGGTCGTAACGATCCATCTTCCTCCAAAGCCTGTCGTTCGAACAGCGGATGCCGGGATCATTTTTCATCTGCGAGACCACCTTTCCGCGCCAACCGCAATACCAGCCGATCTGCTGGTCGGTCAGGCCGGTAATGGGCTGCTGCTCCCTCTGTTCTTCCAAGGCCGGCAATGAATCGGGCAGCAGTTCTTTTACCTGCAAATTTTCGTAGCCGTTTAGTTCGACATCAACCAGAAATTCCCGGTAGTCGACCACTGCGACCGGCTGTTTATCCATAAAAAGGTTGTCGCCGATACGCGCCGTGCCGGGAGGCGCAGGCGGATCGGCGACAAAGGCCAAAAGCCAAAAACAACACAGCAAATTAGCCATACAGCTCGTAATGAATCTGCGAACGGTCGTACCCCAGTTTGATCATCAGGTTCGCCACAGCCTCGTCGATCATGCTGCTCCAGCCACAGAGGTAAAAATCCACGTCGGGGCGCTTCTGTTCGTATTCGGTCAGGTAAATCTGGTGCAAATGGCCTTTCCAGCCCGCCCAGTCGGGTTGGCGCGACAAGGCGATATCGTAGCGAAACCCGGGCATGGTACGCGCCAGTTCTTCAAAATCAGCGCGATACAGCACGCTTTCCTCGGTCCGCGTGCCAAAGATCAGGTGAATGCCCCTGTGCGGCCGGCCGCTCTTTTGAAGATCGAGCAGCATGCTGCGAAACGGCGCCACCCCCGTGCCCGTGCAAATAAAAACGAGGTCTTTGTCGATCACCTCCGGCAACACAAAAGCGCCGTCGGGGCCCTTGAAACGCAGCGTCGAGCCGGTTTCTATTTCGTCAAAAAGGTATTTCGAGCCCACGCCCGTATCGGAACGCACGATGCAGAATTCCAGCAGATTGGACGCATCGGGAGCGTTGGCGATGGAATAACTGCGCCAGCGCTGCAGGCGCTTGTCACCGATGGGCAGGTCCATGGTGACAAATTGCCCGGCCTGAAAATCGAATCGCTGTTCGCCGGGCACCTCCACCCAAAAGCGGCGCACATTGGGCGCCACCGGGGCTATTTCTTTTACAATACTGTCGTACCAAACGGTAGGCATGGGTGAAAAAAGGTTGATGAAGGTTGATGAGGGTTGATAAGGATGATGAGGGTTGCTAAGGTTTATAGGGATGGTTTATAGGGTTTATAGGGTTGATAAAGTTTATAAAAGTCCAGCTTGGTTGAGAGGGCGCCCTACCCTTTTTATCAACCTTCATCAACCTTATCAACCCCTTGACAGCTCATCTCCCGCCACCCCATAAACACCCCGAATCCTTTTTCGTTGAAAAAATCTCGGGTTTCCTGTTCGGTTCGGTCGCTGGTGGCCAGCACGAAATCGCCGCCCCAGGCGCCCAGGCCTTTGACTTCGCCCCAAAAATCGTGGAAGTAGAGATCCTTAGCCCTGGGTAATTCCAGCGTACGGCTCAGGAGTTGTTCGTGTTCGCGCAGCACGGCTTCGAATTCGGGCAGGCTGGCGGCCACTTGGGCCCGTTCGGTGAGCGCCGAAACAGCATCGATCAGTCCTTTGTCCTGCTCCACTTTTTCGCGGTAGCGCTGGATGCCGGCGCGGCTGTCCTGCTTTTTTCCAAGGTAAACGAAGTACAATTGATCGGCAAAAGAAGGCCGAAAATGTGCGGATTCGATGACCGGCCGGCCGGTTTTCAACTGGTAAATGATCGGTTCTGTGGCGTCGGCGCAGGCGATGTCGTAGCCTGAGCCGCCGAGGGTATTGAACAGCAGATCGTAAGGATCGATCTCTCCCCAGCGGGCCAGGGCAGCGATCAGGGTGCTGCTGGTGCCCAGGCCCCAGGCGCGCGGAAAATCCGTCTGCGTCAGCACGTCGAGGCCTTCGGGAGCGCTCAAAAATCCGGCTTTCTGTATTTGGCAATGGCGCAGGATTTTTTGCAGCAGTTCGGCGACGGTATGTGCTGAGGTATGTTCTATTTCAAGATTGGGCAGACGAAATGTGGCGCGGAACCAGGGCGTTCCGTCCATTTCGAGAGCTGTCCAGTGCAGCTGGCCACGCTGTGCTCCGGCATCTACACGCAGCGATTGACCGTAGCGGACGGGCATGGCCAGGGCCAGGGCGCCGTCGAGCACGGCGTATTCGCCGGTGAGCAATAGTTTGCCCTTGGTACGGGTTTTAAAAATCGGATCACTTTGCCCGGACATATCTCTATTCTTCTGAAAATGAGGTGGATTGAACCGGGTTGGCATCGAAGCCCTTCAGTTCGAAACCGAGCGCGGCCAGGTGTTCCCAAAATGTGGGGTAGGATTTTCCGACCACTTCCGGATGTTCAATTTCAATGGGTCCGCGAAGCGCCAACGGCGCAAAAGCCATGGCCATGCGATGGTCGCCGTAGGTCGAAAACCGCGGCGGCCGGGTCCATTGTGCAATACCGTCGAGCAGGAAAAAGGTTTGGTCGGGCTGCCTGCCGGAGAAACGCGCAGGCAATCTGGAAAAACTGACGCCAACCTTGGCGAGTTCGTTTTGCAGGGCGCTCACCCGGTCGGTTTCCTTGATCGCCAGCGTTTCCAGGCCAGAAAAAATACCCCGAACGCCCAATGCTGCGCATACCACGGCCAGGGTCTGGGCCAGATCGGGACACTCCGTGAAATCCCATTCGAATTGAGGCTTCACAGCCTGCCCGCCGCGGCGGAGCCGGATGCCGTCTTCCTCGAAAATCGTCTGAACGTCAAAGTGTTGCATCATTTCTGCCAGCACCGCGTCGCCTTGCAGGCTGTCACGCTGGAAGCCCTGCAATTTCAAATCGACGTCGTCAGACAAAGCCGCCATGGCATACCAGTACGATGCGGCCGACCAATCGGCCTCCACCGTCAGGGGGCGGGGCTGGTAGTCGCCCGCCGATACCATAATAGCCTCGCCCTGCCAGTCGGCCTTCGCACCGAAAAAGCGCATCATGCGCAGCGTCATGTCGAGGTAAGGCCGCGACACCAGCGGGCCCTCCGGGATCAGTTCGAGGCCTTCGGGCAGGCGCGGCCCGATCATCAGCAGGGCCGACAGAAACTGGCTGCTTACGTCGGCCGCGATACGCACGGTACGGCCAGCGCGGCCGAGATTGGGCGAATGGTGGATGCCCAGGGGCGGATAACCTTCTTTGTCAAGGTATTCGATTTCCGCGCCGAGCTCGCGCAAGGCCCTGACCAGTGCCCCCACCGGTCGCTGCCGCATACGCGCGGAACCGGTGAGAATATTGTCTTCGGCGCCGAGGGCGAGGAAGGCCGTCAGGAAGCGGAATGTGGTGCCGGCGTCGCCCGCATTGAAGATGTCGCCGTCGTGTTCCAGCAGGTCGCGCAGGGTGCGGGTGTCCTGCGCGGAAGACAAATTGCTGAGCCAGTTGCGCGGGTTGACGCCAGCCAGTTTCAGGATCAGCAGGGCGCGGTTGCTGATGCTTTTGGAGCCCGGCAGGCTAATATCGCCCTGCAGCACAGGGCTTTTTTGAGCGATCGAAAGAAGTGAATTGTCTCTTGTCATATATGGAATAATCAACCGCAAAGGCGCCCGGGCGCAAAGGATTCGAAGATATTTTGCGGCTTGACGTCTTAGCGGTTAAATCGAAACAGCCGCGATTTTGAGGCTTTTTTCCTGAATTTTTACATTTTTTCAGGTTTTTAAAAAAATTAAAATCAATTTTTAGGCAAGTCTAAAAATATTTATCAACCTTTGCGAAATATTTGTTTACCCATTTCAGATCCTGATTCTTCATGGTTTCGCAGGCAGAAGAAAATTACCTGAAAACAGTTTTTGCCATTTCGGAAAAAGAAGGCAAATCCGCCACGACCAATGCGATTGCCGCGGCGCTGCAAACAACGGCGGCCTCGGTGACCGACATGCTGAAACGCCTGGCCGAAAAGAACCTGATCGCCTATGAAAAATATCGGGGCGTGCTGCTGACCGATCCGGGCCGCCGTATTGCCACTGCGCTCGTGCGCAAGCACCGGCTTTGGGAAGTTTTTCTGCTGGAAAAACTCGGTTTTTCCTGGGACGAAGTGCACGAACTGGCCGAACAGCTGGAACACGTGCAGGGCGACGCCCTAGTGAATCGCCTCGACGCCTTTCTGGGCCACCCGAAATACGATCCGCACGGCGACCCCATCCCCGACGCCGAAGGCCGCTGGACGGCGCGCAAGCAGGTGCTTCTGGCTACCCTCCAGCCCGGAGAGCGCGGCACCGTCACCGGCGTACAGGACCATAGCGCTACCTTCCTGCAATATCTCGACCAGATGCAACTGACGCTCGGGGCCACAGTCGAAGTGCTCGAAAGGTTCGCGTACGACCAGTCGGCCCGGGTACGCACCAGTACAGGTAATGATCTGATACTCAGCGAAAAGGTCTGTCAAAACCTGTTTGTTCACCAATCCTGAAAACACGCCGTCTGCGGCGGCACAAATCATTTATCATCATGAGCAAGAGACACCCTGAACTTTCGCTCGCCGAGGTCCACGGCTCGGTAGAGACCAATATCAAAGGCGGCTTTTGGCGCCGCCTGCTGGCTTTTCTGGGCCCGGCTTATCTCGTTAGCGTGGGCTATATGGACCCGGGTAACTGGGCGACCGACCTCGCCGGCGGCAGCCGCTTCGGCTATTCCCTGTTGTGGGTGCTGCTGATGTCGAACCTGATCGCGCTGTTGTTGCAAAGCATGAGCGCCCGCCTCGGCGTGGTCGCCCAGCGCGACCTGGCACAGGCTTCCCGGGAGCTCTACCACCCCGCAGCCAATATTTTCAACTACATCCTGGCGGAGATCGCCATCGCGGCCTGCGACCTGGCGGAAGTGCTCGGCATGGCTATCGGTCTGCAGTTGCTGTTCGGCATCCCGCTGGTATGGGGCGTCGCGATCAGCGTGCTCGACGCGTTTTTGCTGTTGTTCCTGATGCACCTGGGCATCAGGAAGCTGGAAGCGTTTATCCTCGGTCTGGTGCTCATCATCGGCGGCACTTTTCTGGTGCAAATGATTTTGGCCAAACCCGCCCTGGGCGAGATTGCCACGGGTTTTGTCCCGTCGATTCCGAATACCGAGGCCCTGTTTATCGCTATCGGTATCATTGGCGCCACAGTGATGCCGCACAACCTGTACCTGCACTCGGCGCTGGTGCAAACGCGAAAAATAGACCGCAGCGACAAAGGCATACGGCGCGCCATCCGATTCAACGTAATCGATTCGGCCATCGCGCTCAACCTGGCGTTGTTTGTCAATGGCGCCATTTTGGTGCTCGCGGCCGCCGTTTTTTACAAAAACGGCTACAACGGCGTGTCGGAAATTCAGGATGCGCACCGCCTGCTGGAACCCCTGCTGGGCAAAAGTTACGCCCCTGTGCTATTCGCCATCGCACTGATTGCAGCCGGACAAAGCAGCACGGTCACCGGCACCCTTGCCGGTCAAATCGTGATGGAAGGGTACCTGCACCTGCGTATTGCGCCCTGGGTGCGGCGCATTATCACGCGGTTGCTGGCGGTCATTCCAGCCATTCTTGTCATTACCATCATGGGTGAAAGCGCCACGGGCGACATGCTGGTAATGAGCCAGGTATTGTTGAGCATGCAGCTGGGTTTCGCCATCATTCCCTTGCTCCATTTTGTCAGCGACCGCGAACGCATGGGCGAGTACGTCATCGGTTTTTGGGCAAAATTCGGCGGTTGGCTGAGCGCGGCCATCATCGTCGGGCTCAACGTCTGGCTGGTATTCGGCAAAGTGTCTGAATGGCAGCAAACGGCCGGAGAACACGCCTGGGCGATCAATTTCCTCGTCGTACCGGCTTTGGTGTTCTCTGCGGGCATGCTGGCTTATATCATCGTCAAACCCTGGCTCACCCGCGGCCCGCGGCCGCGTACCCGTGTTCCGCACGGCGATTTTGAAGGCTTCGCAGCCTTGTCGGACCACAGCTATCAGCAAATTATCGTCGCGCTCGACTTTTCATCCGTAGACGCCAAAACCCTGCAACACGCAGTACAATTCGGTGGAAAAACGGCGCATTACATGCTCATTCACATCGTGGAAACCGCCGGGGCCTGGGTCATGGGCGCCGATATTCAGGACTACGAATCGGCCGCCGACCGCGACAACCTGGAACAATACGCCGCCGGTTTACGGGCCCTGGGTTACAATTCCGAAGCGCTTATCGGCTATGGCTTCGCCAAAAAAGCCATCCCCAAACTGGTCAATGAAAGAAAGGCCGACCTGCTCGTCATGGGCGCCCACGGCCACAAAGCCCTGAAAGACCTGATCTTCGGCGCGACGGTAGACGCCGTCCGGCACCGGGTAGCGATCCCCGTTTTGGTGGTACAGTGAGTAGGGAGGAAAGTGGTATTTGAGATAAGATTGACGATTACATGAGATTTGATTTTGGATTTAAAAGAGAAAACAGGCTCCCAAGCTACCCTTTTAAATCCAAAATCAAATCTCATGTAATCGTCAATCTTATCTCAAATACCACCATCGTTCTTCCAACTCCTCCTTGCCGGGTAAGGCATCAGGCAAATCTGAAAGATCTGGCTGACCGGCATCTACCCAGGCGGTGTACCACACGCTGGCGACGGCGTGAATAGCCGCCCGCATTCGGCGTTCTACCATGCCCTGCATGGCGTTCTGGTAAGCGGCGGCAAAGTCACGGCAAGGGGTGATGATCGAGAGTCCGTTGCGCAGGTCGGGGCACATCTGGCGGTCGGGCGGAAAGGACATCCGCAGCGCCCGTTCGAGTGTTAAAACGCTGTCGGTCAAGGCGTTGCTTTCGAATACGATTTGCCAGAAATAGTCTGTCGTGTTTTCGATGTATTCGGCTTTACCGACAAAATAATCGTACTCCTCATCGGCGAACAGTTCAGGAATGCGGCTTTCCCAAAAGGCATGGATGCCGGTTTGACCCGTTTTCTGGCCGTTGTAATTGCTCGTGGTATGCAGGGGCACGTGCGCGTCGCCGACGTAGTGCCCGATGTCGGCGCAAAGCCGGAGGATACGGCGGCTGTCCTTGCGGCGAAAGGCTTCGGTCAGGTCGCGCTGCATTTTTTGCAGGTGCCAGGGCAGCAGGCCGTGTTCGCCGAGGTGTTCGCGGTAAAAACCCGACTGCGCCCGGAAAGGCAGTCCGTTTTGTTGTAAAAAGGCGTTCAGCGAGTCGGTATTCAGCGAAGCATCGCCTGTCGTCATCCGGGGCAGCACATGCGCAAAAAAATAATTGCCGTAAGCCTTGCGCAAATCGCCCGGCACAGGTTTTTGGTTTTCAACAAAATATGCGGTGTCGCCGGCGGCATTCACCATGCCCAGGTCAGTGAACAGCAACAGGGCATCGAACCGCTTCCGGGGCAGGCTGTCGAACGGGGGGCCGTAATGATCCAGATCGATAAAATGGCGGGGCGCCTCGTCGGGCGAAGCGTAGCGGCGCATGTCGGCATCCGTGGCGTGGTCGCTCAGCCAGTCGATCTGGGGTTTGAAAAAAACCATCATCTCCGGCGGCAGCGTAAAAACGGCCAGTCGATTGATGCGGCGATGGCCGAAAAAACCCCAGGCGGCTTCGCGTTCAGGGCCTGTGAAGGAAATGGAAAACAGCACTGCCAGGAGCAGCAGCGCGATGCCGTGACAATTTTTCATAGCGTGAAATTACTGGAAGGTTCCTGAGATTTTTCAAACACGGAGACACGGAGGTATGGAGTTATTATGCTGAGATGACCTCCGTGTCTCCGTGCCTCCGTGTTTAAAAAGCCTCCGGCGCATCCAGAATCTCCACCGACCAGGCTTCGGCTTTTTCAGCAAACAGCGCTTTGGTTTTGGCCCAGGTTGCGCGGAATAAATCCGACTGGCGGTAAATGTCGAGGGCTTCCGGGCTATCCCAAATACTGAGCGTGAACAGCACGGTCGGGTCGTCCAGATGCCGCAGCAGTTCCATGTGCCGGCAGCCCGGGAAAGCGCGGATCTGGTCTTTTGTCGGAGCGAACACGTCGTTCAGAAAGATCTGCACGGCGTGCGGCTGAAAGGTCATTTTGACGATGCGTTTGATCATCCTGTTACATATTTTCGCTTTCGCCACCAATTGAACAACCACGCAAATATCCCCAGCAGCACCAGCGGCAGCCCGATATTGAACAGTTGCCACTGCGTTTTTTCGGCTTGCGGGCGCACGGCGTCCAGTTTGCGCAATTTCACCTCGCGGGTGCGCGCTTCGATAATGCCGGAAGGGTCGACGAGGTATTCGATCGCATTGAGCAGCAGGTCTTTGTTGGCGTAAATGACCAGTTCGGAGCGGCGTTGCACATAAGGGTTGAAGCCCAGCGGGCCAAATTTTTTCTTGTCGCGGTCCTGGATCGGGTTCAGCGCCACGTCGCCGTCGCTGATGACGATCATGCTGGTGGGCACGCTTTTGTCGCGAAATTCGAGGCCCATCTGTTTGAGGCCTTCCATCATTTCACCCGACACGCGGTTCTCATAATTGGAAGGAAAAACACCTTCGAGCAGCACCCCGACGGTTTGCGGGCCTTTGTTGTAATGTTCGGGGTTGTCGGGGGTTTTCAAAAAATCAAAGTTCAATTGCACCGGGCTGAATTGCAGGCGGCTGCGCGTACTGGTGCGCAGCAGCATCGTTTTTTTCACCGGCGTTTTGGTCCGGATGGTGTCTATGGAAGAGCAAAAGCGAAGAAAAACCTTGTCGAGGCTTTTTACGATCGGGTGTCCGCTGGCGGGGCTGACAGTCGGGAAGTACACCCAGTCCACCGGCGTAAATTGCGGACTGCCGCCATATTGCCCTGTCACCAGTTCGATCCGGGCGCAATCCCAGTCGAGCACCAGGTCGGGCTGAATGCGCACGCCATATTTGAACAGCATGTCTTCGAGGTTGAGCGGATAGTCCATGGGGATAAAACTGCTCGAATAACGCATACTGTCGAGCGTGGCGTTCATGCGGTCCACGAGCCAGAGCACACGGCCGCCGGCCATGACAAACTGGTCGATCTTGAATTTGTCTTTTTCCGAAAATGCCGTGATCGGTTTGGCCACCACGAGCAGTTTGCACTGTTCGGGTTCGATGCGCACCACGGAATCCAGCTGGATGCGGTCCACGTCGTACGAAGCGCGGAGCGATACTTCGAGGTCGGCCGTCTGGAGTTCGTCGAGCTCGCCGTGGCCTTTGGTGAAGAGGATGGCCGAGCGGACGCTGGTCTGGATTTTTTTAATAGCGCTGGCCAGGCGGTATTCGAGGGTGCTGACGGCGTTGTTCATCACCACTTCCGGGTCGGTATCGGGTGTGGGGTTTTCGGCCAGGCGCACCACGGTCTGGCGGTTTTTGTAGTGGACGATGGCAAAAGGATACGCCGCTTTGAAGCTTTGCTGACCGTCTTTGTTCATGGCCACCGTCACCGGGGCGATGCCCATTTCGCGGAACGATTTTTCCTTTTCCTGCAGTTCTTCGACGGTTCCTTTGGACGGGTCGGTGAACTCGTAGTCGATGTAGCCGTTCAGCCCACGGAAATCGTCGAGCATTTCGCGGGTAGCCTGCTGGAGCCGCCGCACACCCGCCGGGAAATCGCCGCCGAGCAGCACTTCGATGTACACCTGGTCATCCAGCTTGCGCAGCAGCTCGCGGGTCGGTTCGGTCAGCGTGAAGCGTTTTTCTTCCGTGAGGTCGAAATGGGTAAAGAAGGAGCTGGCCAAAATATTGATAAACAGCACGATGCCGCAGAAAAGACCGAATTGCAGGAGGGCTTGCGAACGCCTGGAACGAGCCATTGGGTGGAACTTGAACCTGCCGGTGGCAGGAAGTGAGTGATAAAATGGATTTAAGAAGCTGTTTGAGTTATTCCAACCGCTGTGTCAACCCCACCCCCGACCCCTCCCCAAAAGGGGAGGGGAGCCGTGT
>JBGAJY010000105.1:0-19445 GCA_044224705.1 Saprospiraceae bacterium | reverse complement strand
TACCCTGCCTTCCGGCGCTTTCAACCGTTCGACTGCGCCGCCAGCGCCCGATTACAGCCGGCTCGACAGCTGGGCGGCGCATCCTGACAAAAACGACCCGGCCGACCGAACGCCCTGCCCCGACGTGCGCGACGAGCAGGCCCAGGCGCCCGTCGACGTGTTTTTTATCCACCCCACGACGTACACGGGCGACAACCGTTCTGAAAAACACTGGAACGCCGACATTCAGGATCAGCGGGTCAATAAAAAGACCGACGACGGCACCATCCTCTACCAGGCCTCCATTTTTAACGGCACGGGAAGGGTGTTCGCGCCGCGCTATCGGCAGGCGCATTTGCGCGTTTTTTTCAACATAAAAGACAAAAAATCGGCCCGGGAAGCCCTCGATCTGGCGTACGAAGACGTGGAAGCCGCGTTTCAGTACTACCTCGATCACTGGAATCAGGGCCGGCCGTTCATCATTGCCGGGCACAGCCAGGGCGCCCTGCACGGCATGAATTTGCTGCGCAACAAAATAGAAGGTACGCCCCTCGAAAAGCAACTGGTGGCGGCTTATCTCGTAGGCTGGCCGGTGAAGTCCGACTTTTTTGCTTCGCTGAAACCTTGCGCTACACCCGACCAGACCGACTGTTATTGCAGTTGGCGCACCTGGGAGCGCAATTTCGGGCTGCGCAATTTTGACGAAAATCCCGATCAGATCGTATGCACCAACCCGCTCGACTGGTCGGTCAACAAAAGCGTGCGAGCGCCCAAATCGGCCAACCGCGGCGCCGTGCTCCGCAATTTTTGCCAGGTATTGCCCGAGGTGACCGACGCAGAAGTGCACAACGGCTATCTGCTTTGCGTGAAACCGAAGTTTCCGGGCAGTTTTTTGTTTCGACGAAAAAACTACCACATCGGCGACCTGAACCTGTACTACTTCAACGTGCGGGAAAATGCCCAGTTGCGCGCCCGGGCTTTCCTCAAAAAGTAGCGGCGCACGTAATTTTGCCCCATGCAATTCATCGGCTATTTTTTTACCCGCCTGCTGGCCGGTATTTTTCAATTGTTGCCATTCGGCGCTGTTTACGCGCTGGCCGACGGCCTGGCATTTTTGTTGTACCGGGTGGTCGGATACCGCAAAGCGGTGGTTGAGGATAATTTGAAGCAGTGTTTTCCGGAAAAAAGCGAGGCTGAACTCGCCGAACTCACCCGCCAGGCTTACCGCAACCTGGCCGACATCACCCTGGAATCGATCAAGGGGCTGAGCACGCCCATACCCGAATTGCGTCGCCGCTACGTCCTGCGCAATGTGGAGGTCGTCAACCGGCTGCTGAACTCCGGCCGTTCGTTTATCCTGACCGGAAGCCACTGTTGCAACTGGGAATGGGGCGTCATCACCTTTGCCGGCTGGTTTGAGGGCCATACGATAGGCGTGTACAAACCCATGAGCAACGCGCTGATCGAACATTGGACCAACGCCCGCCGGGGCCGCAACGGCCTCATCCTGAAAAGCACCAGGGAAGCCTTCAAATCGGTGGAACAATACCGCGACGATCCCGCCGTGTTCTTTATGGTGGCCGACCAGTCGCCCTCCAACCGCCAACGCGCCCACTGGGTACGATTTTTTAATCGGCCTACCGCCTGGCTGCACGGGATAGGCGACATTGCCGCTCGCGAGAATTATCCCATTGTGTACAATGAAGTGATCCGGGTCCGGCGTGGTTTTTACGAAATCGTTTTTACGGAAATTGTCGCAGAGCCCCGCCAACTGACCTCTCCACAGATCACCGCCCGTTACGTTCATTTTTTGGAAAAACAGGTGCGCCGGCAGCCCGGCGACTGGTTGTGGAGCCACAAACGCTGGAAAATGAAACCCGAAGGCCATGAAATAATTGTCGGATCGGACGTTACCTGAGCCGTTTTTTTCGTTAAAAACAAACATTCGACAACCAACATTAAAATCAACGCAACCATGTGGAAAAAAGCCCTCTTTATCCTGGCCATCCTGCCGATGGTGTTTGCCTGTAATAAAACGGTGTTTACGGGCCGCAAATCCCTGAACCTTATTCCGGTAGCCACCATCAATCAAATGAGTTTTACCGAATACAGGAGTTTTATCAGTCAAAATAAAACGATCAGCTCGGGCAAAGACGTGGACCTCGTGCGCCGCGTGGGCAACGACCTGAAAGCTGCGGTGGAGGTGTACTACCGCGCCAATGGCAAGTCCAGCGAACTCAAAAACTTTTCCTGGGAATTCAATGTCATCGACGATCCCAAAACCATCAACGCATTTTGCATGCCCGGCGGCAAAGTGGTGGTGTACACGGGCATCCTGGCCGTCACGAAAAACGAGGACGCGCTGGCCGTCGTCATGGGCCACGAGATCGCCCACGCCCTGGCCAACCACGGCAACGAACGCATGAGTCAGGGACTCGTCGCACAGCTCGGGCTCACTTCGCTCGACATCGCGCTCTCCCAAAAGCCTTCCGAAACCCGCAACCTGCTCATGGCCGCGGCCGGCGCAGGCGCCCAGGTAGGAATTCTTTTGCCGTTCAGCCGTAAACATGAATCAGAAGCCGATGAAATCGGGCTTTACCTAATGACCATGGCCGGCTACAACCCGAACGAAGCAGCGCCCTTCTGGGACCGTATGACCAAGTCCGGCGGCGGCCGTCCGCCCGAATTCCTGAGCACACACCCCGACCCCAAGCGCCGCAGCCAGGATTTGAAAGCGCTGGTGCCCAAGGCGCAGAGCTACGCCCGGAAATATCCGGTGCCGAACAGCTCGAAACACAAGAAATAATTGATTCGATTGATACGATTGATTCGATTGATTCGATTGTACGCGATCGTGTATAATCGAATCAATCGAATCAATCGTATCAATCGTATCAATCGTATCTATCATTCCGTTGTTGAAAAAATCACTCCTCCCTTAACCCTCGTTTCAAGGGTCTCCCCAGGCTTTACCTGATCCGGTGAAGTGACCGCCTTGCCGTTTTTCAGGGTCAGACTAAATCCTCTGCGCAATATGGAATCCGGATGCAGCGCCAGGCAAACCGCTTCGGCCTGTACGAGGTGCTGTTCTTTTGCCCGAAGAAGATTGTGGGCCAGGAGCGGCAAATTTTGCTGTACGTATTGCAAATGCTGATCTGCGCTACGCAGGCGCTCACGACCAGACCATTGGACTGCCTGGTCCGTTTTTTCCAGTTCCAGGGTGCTGATGTTCACCCGGTTTTTGCCGTTCAGGTGCAACTGGCCGGCGAGCCGCAGCAAGTTGTTTTCAAATAAAAAATTGTGCTGAATCAGGTGGTCCGCCACGGCGGTGGGTGTTTTCAGCGAAGTATGCGCCACCAGGTCGAGCACCGTTTGGTCGGAATCGTGGCCAATCCCGGTGAACAAAGGCAAAGGCAATTCCGCCGCTGCGCGACAAACTTCGAAGCCGTCAAAAGCTGCCAGATCGAGCCGGGCGCCACCACCGCGCAGCACAACGACACAGTCGAAGTGCCCGGCTTTTTTCCGGACGGCGTTTAAGGCCGCCAGGAGTTCCGGGGCAGCATTGGTACCCTGCACGGCTGAACTAAACAATTGACAATCAAAATTATATCCGTAAATATTGGTGGCCAGTTGCCCGCGAAAATCCTGAAACCCCGCTGCGCCTTCCGAGCTGATCACTGCGATGCGCTGCAGCACGGGTGGTAATTCCAGGGCCTGGTTTCGTTCGAATAATCCAAGATCGCGCAGGGTTTGGATGCTCTCCCGACGCAGTATTTCGAGTTGTCCGAAAGTATAAGCCGTGTCCACGTCTTCGGGCAGGAGTTTGAGTCCGTACCGCTCGTGAAAATCGACACGTACGCGCATTTTGACCTCCATTCCCTCGCGCAACACCTCGTCCAGCGCCGGCCCCACGCGGCGTCGCAGGCGCTGGTAGTCGCGGGCCCAGATGACAGCCTGACCATGCGCCACGACGTCTTCGTCGCCTTTTTGCACCAAATCAAGAAAAATATGGCCTCGGGAAAGGCTCAATTGAGCAATCTCCGCCGTGATCCACACGGGTTCGAAAAAGTTGAGTGCCACGACGCGTCGCAGGTGCTGGTACAGGTCGAGCAGCGAAAAAATCTGCATAATGGAAGTGTTCAATCCACCATTTTTCTGGGGGGAATCGTGCGGCGAGGCGGCGCCTGTTGTTTGGTCTGAGGTGCCTCGGTGGTCCTGGAAACCGACTCGCGGCCACCGCTTTCGGGTTTGATGTGGACACTTTCAGTTTTCCCCAATTCCGGCAAGGCAGCCGGCTCGGGCAAAGGTTCGGGTTCCGGCTCGGGTGCCGGGCTGCTACTGCTGCCAAACAGGGTCCGGGCAGTGTCTTTCAGGCGTTCCATGAACTCCTGCGAAGCAAAACCGGCCATGAAGGCGATGCCGATGTAGGGAAACATCCCGTCCAGCGTACGCCAGCCCGATCCGTCGCCCTGCGACAAAGCGCCTGCAAAAAATGTGCTGACGAAAAAAGTAAACAGCCCACAGAGCACACCCGACACGGGCCGGAGGTAAAAAGCCAGTTCGAGGTGGGCGGGGAACATGCCCTGGTTGTCGCGGGTGAATTCAAAAATGCCGCGCAGGTTGCACAGCGCGCCGCCCAGTCCGCCGGCCATGGTAATAGCAAACAACACGTAGGCGATCATGCGCGGATCGGTAAGCGGCGTTTCCGTTTCCGGATTCAGTTCGGGCACTTGCTCACTTCCCGAGCTGGCGCCCGAATCGGAAGCGGCCACCGCTTCGCCCGAGACAGAATCAGCGGCAGGCCTGAGGTCCTGCGAGCGGCTGGTATTGAGTGCAGCGACGGATTCGGCAGATCGTCGGGCCGCTATTTTTTCTTTCCGCACTTCGGCTTCCTGATCGGCTTGTGCAGTAGCCGCTGCAGATACGACAAAGTATAAACCTGCTCCAAGGAGGAGCATCAGCAGCACGTTGTAGTAGACGAGACGAAGGGTGTCCTTTTTTTTCAAAAAACCGGCGGGAGCGCCGGTGCTGGCATCGTTGGCGGGAGTTGACATCTTGTTTTTCTGATTTGTTTGGCAACAAAGATGGACAATGCAGTGGGATATTTTTTACCCAAAAGCTTAATTTTCAAAGCCTTCGGCCAATTCTTCCAGCATGCCTTCCTTCATGGCGTAGGCCGAGGTAAATATCTCGTTCAGGGCGGCTCTGCGCAGTACTACACGGATCAGGATAACAGCCACAACGATCATTTCCACACGTTCGGGCGCGAGCAGCGGCATCTCCCGGCGTTCGGCCAGCGTGCTGCCGATGAAATAATCGCAGAGCGGTTCAAAGGCTGCGGCGGTGGTTTGGCCGTAGAGCGGCGGCTTGGTTTCGGCGTCGAGCAGGAAGTTGTCGATCACGTCGAAAGTGCCCGAGGCACCGATGAGTACGTCGGCGGGCCATTGGCCCAGAGCCTGCCAGAGTGGGCTGAGGCTGGCGTTCAGGAACTGTTCTTCCTGCGCAATTTCTTCCTGCGAAATTGGATCGCTGTGGTGAAAGCGCCGGAACAGCACGGCCACGCCGATCGGAAAGCTTTGCTGCCAGAATACCTTTTCGCGGTCGGCAATAATGAATTCCACGCTGCCGCCGCCGATGTCCATGATCAGTACGCGACCTTGTTCAGGAAAAGGCACGGCTTGTTTTACACCTTTGAAAATGAGGGCCGCTTCGCGGTCGCCGCTGATCACTTCCGTCCGGATGCCCGTTGTTTCCAACACTTTTTGAATAAATTGAGGGGCATTTTCAGCCGTCCGAAGGGCCGCCGTTCCAAATGCACGCACCGCTTCCGGCGGCACGCCGGCTTTATCCAGTTCTTTTCTGAAGCCGCTCAGGGCGCGCAACCCGCGCTCAAATGCGGCCGCTCCGATGCGGTGGATGCCGTCTTCCGCCATTTTGATGTACATGCGGTGTTTCAGGACGACGCTCCACGGCTGGCCCTTTTCATGTTCGGCAATGAGCAGGTGGAAGGTATTGGTTCCGAGGTCGATAACGGCACAGCGCATGGAGGAATGGGTTCAGGCAGGTTTCAAAACATATACATGACCTGAAACGCCAGGTAATGCTCGTTTAGTGAACTGCGGTAGTTGCCGCCGGTGCCGGGTTTGTACAATTTGTTCAGCGCCCGGTGGTAGCGGAAGGTGAACGCCACGTGCCGGCTGGCGTAAAAACTGGCGCCCGCGAGGAAGCAAAAGCTGTTTTTATTGAGGTAGGGCAGGGCGGTGTAGATACCGTATCCGTCTTTGTATTTGTCCTCCGAATTGAGCAGTCGGCTGTACGAAGCGCCGAGATTGAGATAAACGCGGTAAAAATCCTCCTTGTCGCTTCCGTCACCGACCAGCCAGTCCTTGTAGTGCCATTGCACGGGCACTTCGATGTAGCCGAGGGTGGCGGCAAATTCGGGATAGGTTTTGGGCTGGTTGCGGCAGCCGCGTTGCGAATAGAGGATCTCAACGCTGGCCTCCTGTTTGGGTTTCAGGTTGACGACCCCTTTCAGGCCGCCCTGCAGGCCCAGTTTATGGTAGCCGGCCGATTCGTCGCCGTCGATCTGGGAGGCCGTGACGCCGGCGATGATCCCGGCTTTGAACCGCTGTTGCTGTGCCGCCGCTTGCCCGGGAAAAAAGGCTTGTACAAGAAAGAGGAAGAAGAAAACTGCAAACCAGTGAAACGCGGGTTTTGTGCCTCCGAAGGCGTCCGAACGAATTTTCATAGTGTTGGATTTTGATACTTTTGCGCGACTCTTGGGGCGAAGATAAAGGAAAGGGCAAAGGACAAAAGTCAAGGGGAAAAAGACAAGACGCAAAGGACAAACGGCAAGTTGTCCGCGCCCTGTCACCACGACCAAAACCACCGACTATGCGCTACACGCAAACGACATTGAAAAAACTGGAGGAACTGTTCGGAGAACTGGATTACACCGTGCGTTACGAAAAAGGCAGCTTTCAAAGCGGCTACTGCCTCGTTGAGCAGCGCCGGATCGCGGTAGTGAACCGTTTTTTCGACACTGAGGCGCGCATCAACTGCCTGCTCGATATTTTGAGCCGGCTGGAATTTGACCGGGAAACCCTTTCTGAAAAATCGCGCGACCTGATCGAAAAGTGGAAAAAACAGCAGGAGGAACCCTGAAATCCGGCTTAAAAGCCTAATTTGAACGGGTTTTTCCCATACGCCTCCATTCGCCGCTCCAATACTTCCTCAACTTGAAACTCACACTGCTCGGTACCGGCACTTCACAAGGCGTCCCCGTCATTGGGTGCGATTGCCCGGTGTGCCGCTCTGACGACCCTCGTGACAACCGCCTGCGCTCCTCAGCCCTGCTGACCGTGGGCGACAGCCGTATCCTCATCGATGCCGGCCCCGATCTCCGCCAGCAAATGCTGCGGGCTCAGGTGCGTCACCTCGACGCCATTTTGCTGACCCACGAACACAATGACCACGTGATCGGACTCGACGACATCCGGCCCTTCAATTTTCAAACGGGCCACCCCATGGCTGTGTATGCCCTGCCCCGGGTGATGGAAGAAGTCCGCCGCCGCTTCGACTACGTTTTCGGCCACCCGATCCCCGGACTGCCCCGCATCGACCTGCTGCCCATCGACCCGCAAGTGCCTCTTCACCTCGATACTTTGAAAATTGTGCCCATTGAAGTGCTCCACGGCCGGCTGCCCATCCTGGGCTTTCGCATCGATGAACTGGCTTACCTGACGGATGTCAAAACCATTCCGGCGGCTGAGCGGTCGAAACTGGAAGGCATCAGGTACCTTGTTGTCAATGCCCTGCACCACCGTCAGCACCCGACACACATGACCTTGCAGGAGGCTCTTGAACTCATCGGCGAGTTGAATCCCGAGCGAGCCTGGCTGACCCACGTAAGCCATGAAATGGGCCGCGTGCGCGACCTCGAAGCGACGCTGCCACCGGGGGTTTCTTTTGCATATGACGGGCTGGAGATGGAGTTTTGATGCTCCCGATTGCGCAGTGCCGTCAGACGGCGCAGCGCAATCGGAGCAATTGAAAGTCTGTCCGAATTGTACCTTGGCTGGTAAAAGGGCGCTGTACTCCGCGCAGGCCCGACTAATTCTTCAGGGCAAATTTGACGTCGAATGAAAGCCGAAATCCCGACCGCCACCGCTACTGCCACGGCAACTGCTACTTTCAAAGCGCCGACCGCCAGCCTCGCCTGGGCCGACCGCCTGCGCAACCTCGCCACCGTTATGGTGATCGGTATCCACGTTTCGGCGCCGGTGGCGCAAGGTTACTCAGCCTTTGATTCCTGGTTTTGGTGGGCGTCCAACTGGTGGGATTCCCTGTGCCGGCCTTCGGTGCCGCTGTTTGTAATGCTCAGCGGGTTCCTTTTGCTGGGCAAGGACTACCCGCTCGGCGATTTTCTGAAACGGCGTTTCTCCCGTGTGATCGTGCCTTCACTGGCCTGGATGATCCTCTATAACCTGTACAATTATTTCGCCCAGGGGCAGCCCGCCACGGTCGGCGAAGCGGGTCTGCGCATGGTGGAGAACCGGGTGCATTATCACCTCTGGTTCATTTACCTCATTGTAGGGCTGTATCTCGTGTACCCGATCATGCGTCCCTGGGTGCGAAGCGCGCGGGAACAGGACTTCTGGTACCTGTTTGCCCTCTGCGCCATGGCCTCCTGGGGGTACAAGATTTTATACGTGTTCTGGAACGTGAGCCTGGGCATTTACTGGGAGTTTTTCTGCAACAACCTCGGTTATTTCGTGCTCGGGTATTACCTCGGCAACAAGGTCACGAAGGATGAAAACGGCGGTTCGGGCGCATTGCCGGCATGGCCGTTTTCCCGCCGGCAGCTGCTTTGGGTGGCTTCGGGATTGATCGTGCTGGGCACCGTCGCAACGGCCGTCGGCACGTATTGGGCGAGTAAAAAATATGGCCACGAGTTCCATCCTTATTTCTACGACTACCTCACCCCCAACGTTGGATTTTGTGCCGCAGGGTGGTTTTTACTGGCCAAATACGCCTGGAACCGCCGACCGCTGCTGGACGTGGAGCGCGAATTCGCAGCGGCCAGTTTCGGCATCTATTTCATTCATGTGATGGTGCTGGACTTTCTCTCAAAATCGGGCTATTGGGCCACCAAATTTCATCCGGCCAAAACGATCCCGATCCTGACCGCGCTCGTTTCCCTGCTCTCTTTTCTGGTGATCCTGTTGCTCCGGGCCTTGCCTGGCGGGAAAAAAGTGACCTGACACCCGGCTATGCTTACCGCGCTTTTTCACCTGGGTACCGCCTTTTTTCGCGCGGCCTGTTTGCGCCGCCGCGCCTGGCGCGCGCTGGAAATTCCGGATGCCGTTCGTGTAAATGCACTGGAAAAACGCCGTTTTTACCATTATTACTTTGGCACGACCTACCTCGCCGTGTTGTTTGCCGCGGTGCTCCGCCGCCGGCGAAGTGCGCGCGAACGCCGGCTTTTCATCCGCCTGGCGGCATTGGCAGCCTTTTTCGACGACCTGAGCGAACGCTCCGCGACCACCGGCCACGCCGATTTGGAAGCCTACGGCCGCCTGACCGACCCGCGCGGACTGGCCTGGCATTTTTTGCAAAATATCCGCAGGGAGCTCACGCTGGAACAAACGCCGGCTTTTGAAAATGAACTGAAAAAGGTGTTTGAAAGTGAAACCGGCGCCGGCCTGCGTTCGGATCAGGAATCCGTTTTATGGCATACCGGCGACAAGGGCGGGCATTCCGTACTGTTGTTCCGCGCCCTGCTGATCCCCTCGCCCGATGAAAAAGAGCGCGCTTTTTTAATGGCTTTCGGCCGCCTGATCCAGCTTTGCGACGATATTTTCGACGTGTGGTTCGATGCCCGCAATCCGGCCGCGCGATCCACTTTGCCCGTGTTTTTTATCGAAGAAAATAACGTGACCGGACTGATGCGCGTGTTTGAGCACCAGGTGGCGAAGACCCGGCAATTAGCGCTCGAAACCGGGAAGGAAGGCGCAAAGCAAGCCTGCACAACCGTTTTTTTCCTCGTCGCCCTGACCCGTTTCGCCCTTCGCCACTACCAGTCCTTGAAACTCCGGTACCCCAACATGCCACTCCACGACCGCCGTGCCATGGTCGTGGATATGGGGCGCTGGCGAAACCGTTGGGGCGTAATCCGGGAGATTTTGCGAAAAACGGACGTGCCGGAGGATTTGTCCTGATGGTGCCGATCAAAAGCTTTTTCTTTGCTTGTGAAGATACCGATCCTGTTTCGCCGCCCACCACCGGCCGAAACGGGATTTTTCATTTTTACCAATCTGTTTTTCCAGAATGAAAAAACTACTTCTCCTGCTCCCGGTTTGTTTCCTGCTGTCGCGCGCCTCGGCACAGCTCAGCTGCGAACCCTTTTTCCCCACGGTCGACGACGACGTGACCATTTTTTTTCATGCCGACGAAGGCAACGCCGCACTGGTGGGCGTGTCGCCCGTGTATGCTCACCTGGGCGTGATCACCTCGGAAAGCAACTCGCCATCGGACTGGAAGCACGTCACGACCACCTGGGGCGTGGCCGATCCTGTGGGCGCCATGACCTTTGTGAGCCCGAACCTTTGGAAGAAATCTTTCAATATCAGGACCTTTTTCAATATTCCGCAAGGGGAAACGGTGCTGAAAATTGCCAGCGTTTTTCGCAATACCAATGGCTCGATCGTAGGCCGCGCGGCCGACGGCTCGGATATTTTTTACACCGTTTATCCGGACAACGCCGGATTGCTGACGGCTTTCCAGGCTCCTGCCGCGCCGGCTTTGGTGAAAAATATCGGTGACCAGATTTCAGTAGTGGCGGCCGCTTCGCAATCGGCTACGCTGGTGCTGAAAGACAACGGATCGCAAATTGCTTCAACTACCGGCGTAATGCTGCAATCGACGATCAATGTGAGCGCCACTGGTTTGCACAACGTCCAGTTCATCGCTACCACGGCCACCGAAGCCGATACTTCGAGTTTTATTTACGTCGTGCCGCAAACCATTGCCGCACAGGACCCGCCGGCTGGTACGGAATTGGGAATCAATTATTTAGCCGACCAAACCAAAGCGCGTCTGGCCTTGTACGCGCCGAACAAATCGGTCGTTTTCGTGCTCGGCGACTTCAACAACTGGACCCTCGACCTCAATTACCAGATGCGAAAAAGCCTCGACGGCAACACCTGGTGGCTCGACGTCAGCGGCCTCACGCCCGGCAATATTTACCGCTTTCAATACCTCGTGGATGGAGCGATCAAAATCGCCGACCCGCTCAGCACCCTCGTGCTCGATCCGGGGAATGACGGGTTTATCCCTGCCGTCACCTGGCCTTCCCTGCCGGCTTACCCGACCGGACAAACCTCCGGCGTGGTGTCGGTGCTGCAAACCGCCCAGCCGGCTTTCAACTGGACCGCCACGAATTACCAGCGCCCGAAAAAGACCGACCTGGTGATCTACGAACTGCTCGTGCGCGATTTCCTCGCCCGCCACGATTATCAGAGCATGGTGGATACGCTCGATTATCTCGAAGAACTCGGCGTCACGGCCATCGAACTCATGCCCGTGAACGAGTTTGACGGCAACATCAACTGGGGATACCAGCCCTCGTACCACAAGGCCCTGGATAAATACTACGGCACGCCCGATGCCCTCAAAACCTTCGTGGATGAGTGTCATCAACGCAATATCGCCGTGATCCTCGATGTGGTGTTCAACCAGGCCTCCGGTACCAGCCCGCTCGCCCAGCTGTATTGGGATGCTGCGAACAACCGCCCGGCTGCCAACAATCCCTGGCTGAACCCCGTGGCTACCCACCCGTTCAGCGTATTCAACGACTTCAACCACGAAAGCGCAGCCACCAAAACCTACGTGAAAAACTGCCTCGACTACTGGCTCAGCGATTTCCGGGTCGACGGTTTCCGTTTCGACCTTTCCAAAGGTTTTACCCAGTTCAATTCGGGCTCGAATGTGAGCCTTTGGGGCCAATACGACGCTTCCCGCATCGCCATCTGGAAAAACTACGCCGACTTCATCTGGAGTGTCGATCCGACGGCCTACGTGATCCTCGAACATTTCGCCGACAACAGCGAGGAAAAAGTGCTCGCCGAATACGGGATGATGCTCTGGGGCAACATGTGGGGCGCCTATAAAGACGTCGCCCTCGGATTTAGTTCGGGGGTGAATGCCGACCTTGGCGGCGTGGTGTACTCCAACCGCAACTGGACAGTGCCGCACCTCGTCGGCTACATGGAAAGCCACGACGAAGACCGCATCGCTTACGAATGCAAAACCTACGGCAACGTGGCTGGCACTTACAATATCAAAAGCCTGCCCACCGCCATGCGCCGGATCGAGATGCTGGAAAACCTGTTTTATACAGTCCCGGGCCCGAAAATGCTCTGGCAATTTGGTGAAATGGGCTACGATTTCCCCATCAATTATTGCCCCGACGGCACCATCAACAACAACTGCCGCACCGATCCGAAACCCATCCGATGGGATTACCTCGACAATCCGTACCGCCGCCGCCTGCACGACGTGACCCGCGCGCTGCTCTACCTGCGCAACAGTTATGACGCCTTCGAAACGACCAACTACGATGTGTCCGGCCTCGGCGCCGGACAAATCCGCAGGCTGATCCTGAACGGTTCCGATTTAAAAGTGGTTGTCGTTGCGAATGTCGGCACCTCCAATGCCACGGCTACGCTGAGCTTCCCGAACAGCGGGACGTGGTTTGAATATTACACCGGAGAAAGCCTCAGCGTCGGCGCCGGAAATACCTCCATCCCCCTCGAAGCGGGCGAGTACCGGCTATACACCGACCAGTTCGTGGCCCTGCCGCCGGGCGTAGTCATCAGCGGCACCGCTGAAAAAGCGGGTCCTTTGGGCGGATTGGAAGTGTATCCCAACCCGGCAGGCGCTATTTTTGCGGTAGATTTTGCCTTGCAGGAAAGTGCGCAGGTGCAAGTCGAAGTATTCGATCTGACGGGCCGGTCGGTGTTTGTGGTTCCTGCGACGTCCCTTCCGGCCGGCGAGCATCAGGTGGAAATAGAGACCACCGGCTGGCCGTTGGGCTTTTATCAGGTGAGCGTACGCGATGAAAACGGCGCCCGGCTGACGCGGAAACTGGTTAAGATGTAATTCAAGAAAACGGTGGCATCCCGCTCGACGGGACCGCCGTCCTTCCGGCCGCCCGACGAAAGCGCGGCCGTCCATTATACCTGGGGCGGGCGATACTTCGCCCGCCCCTTTTTCTGGTAGCCCGGAATTTATTCCGGGCAAAAAACCGACACGACACTGCCCGAAATAAATTTCGGGCTACCGGATATGCGCATCCTCTGGCTCACCCCCGGTTTCCCGGCCGACGAAAACGACCTCAACTGCATCCCGCCCCTGCAGTTGCTGGCGCGTGAGCTCGTGCGTCAGGGTGTTGATTTACAAATCATTGCATTGGAATACCCTTTCCGTTCCAAACCTTACCACTGGCACGGCATCCCCGTATGGCCCTGCGATGGCCGCAACCGCAGGTGGCTGAAACTGCGCACCCTGCAACGTGCTTACCGGTATGGTCAGCAATATTTGAACGAAGGCCCGGCGCTGCTGCACAGTTTCTGGCAGGGCTGGGCTGCGAGGGTGGGGGAGCGACTCTCCCGGCAATTTGCCATGCCGCATCTGACGACACTGATGGGCCAGGATGTGTTGCCCGCCAACCGCAGGCACCTTAGGCATTTGACCCAAAAAGACGAAGCCAGGCTGGTCGCCCTGAGCGGGTTTCATAACGATATTCTGGAACAAACGACGGGGCTGAGGGCCGCGCAGGTCATTCCATGGGGCCTGAACGTGGATGAAATTCCCACAAATTTTCCCGAAAACCGGCCGGTCGACGTGCTCGGCGTGGGTTCGCTGATCGATGTAAAAGACTGGCCCAGCTGGTTGCGCGTCGTCCGGAAGGCGGCCGATCGGCAGCCCGGCATTCGGGCCGAATTGGTGGGCGACGGGCCGGAGCGCGCTCGTTTACAGCGACTTAGTGCGAGGTTGCATTTGGAAAAAAACGTCCTGTTTACAGGCGTTTTGCCACGTCCGGAGGTGTTGAAAAAAATGCACGAAGCGAAGGTTTTGCTGCATACTTCCCGTTTTGAGTCCTTCGGATTTGTTCTAGCCGAGGCCGCTGCCCAGGGCTGCCGCACGCTGAGCACTCCGGTGGGTATTGCGCCGGAATTTGATTGTACCGGTAAAAATGAAGCGGATTTGACAGAACAATTGCTCCGCTTGCTGGATCTGCCACCGCGGCTTGAACCGCTCGTGCCGTTTACCATGCTGCAAGCGGCGCGACAATACCTTGATTTGTACCAATCCATGATGGATTAGGGATCAGCGTTGCAACCACTCCAACGCTTTCAGCACAGCCATATCTTCGGCCGGATTTTCGGCAATAAAAAACTCCACCGTCTCATCCACATCCACGTATTCCCGGTAAATGCGCCCGGTCCGGTCGGCGCACCAGGCGGCTGAAAGCGACATGCCAATGCCGTCACAAAGGTTGGCCCAGTTGGTAATGGTGACCATTCCGCTCGTTTTTTCTCCGAAAAAGCGGGTGTTCGGGCGGGTTTTAAAGGTGATGGCTACCATTTCACCCGAGCTCGCGGTGTAGCGGCTGGTGAGCACGGCCACCCGGGTGTTTTTGGCAAATGAACAATTGTCGGGCAGCTCGGCGGCCAGGTATTCGCCGTAGTAAAAATTGCCGTTGCGGATGGTCCATTGAAATTCGGAACGTTCCACCATGTCGCGGTGACTGCCGATCAGGCCATCGCCCAAGAGCGGCCCGATGCCTTCGAGCATGGGGAAAATATTGCCGCCGCCGTTGCCGCGCAGGTCGATGATCCAGGCCGTGGCGCCTTGTTTTTTCAGCTCGCAAAGGTTCCAGCGGATCTCCGCCGACATCTGTACGTTATCGCCCATAGGCAGCCCCGCCAGGCGCAGGTAACCGACCGAATCGGACAGCAATGCCGCGCGAAAAGGATACAGTCCGCCTTGAACGGCCGTCCACATATCCGGATCGATGCCTTTCTGGTGCTCTTTCAGGTCGCCGTACCAATATCCGATCACCTGGTTTTGGTACAGCACCCGGCCGTGGTCGTCGCCGAGGGCGCCAAGCAGGGCCGAGCAGGCCGGGCCCAGTTCGGCCGGTGTGGTGGCGCCGGCGGCTTGGGCATAGACGAGCGCCCGCACCGAGTCCCAATCGACCTCCATCCTGCGAAGGGCTGTGCGTTCGGCCTGGGCGAGGATGCTGTCGAGGCAGGGGCGCAGGGCCGGGTCGGGTGTTTGAGCGCCCAAGACGCTGGAAAACGCCAGGCAATACAGCACGAAAAGAGCGTTTTTCATTCGAAAAACTACTTAAAAGTCATCGTCTGAAAAATCCGCTTCATTTTCTCCATTTCCGCATCCAGGTTGCGCCGCGCAAAACCCATGATCGAATAGTAGCGGTCTGGCAGCTCAACGGTCAGCACGTATACCCGGGCAGCTTTGCCATGTTCTTTTACGTTGACGGTATTTTCCAGCGCGGGAAAATCCTTGAAAGTAGCGGGTTGCGGTGCGGGGTTCGCGCCATTCGCCTCAAACCGGTCCACGGTACTGCCAAGGACATTCTGATGAATATCCGTGAGCATGGAAGGCTCATCATTGCCCGGTTTGGGAATTTTCCCGACCATGAACAATGCTGCCACGCTATCAGCATTGGGAATGTCGTCCATGGGGGCAAAAAAGAAGGTATTCTCGTCATGGTCGACCAGTCCGTAGCCCAACCGGGAAGTTTCGATGGAAAATCCTGATCCCGCGAGCGGATCCGGATATTTTTCAGTATCGACGAAAACGGAATGCAGGCACTTTCCGACGGCCTCGATGGAGGTTTCCGGCGTGCGGTAGTAAAAACGGATGATCGCGGCGAAGCGGTCGTTGCCGATTACGAGCAGGTGGCATCCGATCTTACTGGCCCCGCCTTCGAAAAATTGCACCTCGCAGGCATTCAAACCATTGACGGTGTATGTTTTTTCCGCCTGAAAAGTGTAGGCATCGTCGACCTGCCGGCGGATGGTGTAGGCAAAGTTGTAGTTGCTGCCTTCCAGTTCTTCCACCGCGATGAAATTGAACTCGTCTTTGTAAAACCCGGGGGAGGACTGGACGCCGGCCTTGAAACCTTTGGGCGGGACGAGCCAGATGTTCGTACCTGGCGCTTTTTGGTGCTGGTCGCTGCGGGTGGTGGTGAGTTGTCCGGGAGTTTGAGCGGACAAAAAAGTGCCGATGAGGAGGCACAGGAGGGCGAATAGATTTATTTTTCTGTTCATGATGCAAAAGTAGTACGAGCCTCCGGAAAAATTCCCCTCTGCCCGCTTCCCCAAATTTTACTCAATTTTGCCCCGTTTCAAATCGTTTAGGTGCCTGTGAAATCTCCCGTTCTTGCCCTCGCCGTTCTTGCTTTGTTCGCCCTCAGCGCTACCGACAATTATTCTTTCGACCTGTCCCGCAGTCTCGACGCTGCCGAGGAACACTGGGTCGATTCCGTGTTCAACGTCCTCACCGAAGAGGAGCGCATTGGCCAGTTGTTCATGCTCCGAGCCCATTCGGACAAGGATGCGGCCTACGAACAAATGGTCGAGGACCAGGTGCGGCAGTTCAAGGTCGGCGGTTTGTGCTTTTTCCAGGGCACGCCCGAACGCCAGGCCGAACTCACCAACCGATACGAAGCCGCCGCGCGCCTGCCGCTCCTGATCTCGATGGATGCCGAATACGGCCTCGGGATGCGCCTCAAGGAAGCGGCCATCACTTACCCGCGACAGCTCATGCTCGGCGCTATCCGCGACAATGCACTGATCTACGATTTCGGACGGGAAATGGCGCGGCAATGCCGCCGGCTTGGCGTGCAGGTCAGCTTCGCACCGGTGGCCGACATCAACAACAACCCGGCCAATCCTGTCATCAACGACCGCTCTTTCGGCGAGGACCGTTACAACGTATCGGCCAAATGCTACCAGCTCATGCAGGGCTTGCAGGACGGCGGCGTGATGGCCTGCGCCAAACATTTCCCCGGCCACGGCGACACCAACACCGATTCGCATTTCGATCTCCCGGTGATTCCCAAAGACACCGCGCAGCTCGACAGCCTCGAACTTTTTCCATTTCAATTTCTCGCCAAAAACGGCATCGGCAGCATGATGGTGGCCCACCTGAATGTGCCCTCACTGGATGCCCGGCCCAACCGGCCCACCACCCTGAGCCGCCCCGTCGTGACGGATTTGTTGCGCAATAAACTTGGTTTTCAAGGGCTTATCTTCACCGATGCGATGGAAATGCAGGGTGTCACGAAATATTTCGCCGCCGGCCAGGCCGACGTCGAAGCCCTGCGCGCCGGCAACGACATCGTGCTCCTTCCCGCCAATGTAGGCGCCGCAGTTGCCGCCGTGCAGCAGGCTTTGGCCGACAGCACCCTCGACCGGCAGCAACTGGAAACCAGCGTCCGCCGTGTGCTGCGCGCCAAATACCGCCTCGGTCTTACCCGCCCGCAACACATCGAAGTAGCCAATATCCGCCGCGACCTGAATGCTCCGCAAGCCTGGTTGCTCAAACGCCGGCTCATCGAAAATGCGCTCACGCTCGTACGTGACCGCCAGGGACTCGCCGGCTTCGATCACCTGGAACGGCGCCGGTTGGCCACGCTATCCATCGGCGATACCAACCGCACGGTGTTTCAGCAATACTGCGGCTATTTTGCCCCGGTCACCCATTTTAACGTGACAAAAAACCTCGATTCTGCGCAGGTCTCCGCGCTGGTCGATTCGCTCTGTTACTTCGATGCCGTGCTGGTGAGCCTCCACGGTATGCGCTCCCGAGCAGCCGACGGCTTCGGTCTGAACGACAGCCTGATCTCTTTCGTCAACCGCCTCGATGCGGCAGTGCCCGTGGCCCTTACGGTGTTTGGCAATCCGTACAGCCTCCGTTTTTTCGAAAACTGTCATTCGGTGATGGTGGCTTACAACGACGACCCGCTGACCCAGGAACTCGCCGCCCAGGCCTGGTTTGGCGCCCGCGACATCCGGGGTTCGCTGCCCGTGACGGCATCAGGGACAGCGCGATTCGGGCAGGGGCTGAGCGTCCATTTTTCCGAAAAAAGAATGGGCTACGACCTGCCCGAAGCCGTCGGGATGAGCAGCGATACCCTTGCCCTGATGGACGGCCTCGTCGCGGAACTGATCGCTGCCGGCGCCGCGCCGGGCTGCCAGGTCCTCGTGGTCAAAGACAACCGGGTCGTTTGGCAAAAAGCCTACGGGCAAATGACCTACGATTCGGCAGCCGCACCGGTCACGATGGATAATTTGTACGACCTCGCCTCCGTGACCAAGATCGGGGCAACGGTGATTTCCCTCATGCGACTTGCTGACGAAGGCAAATTCAGCCTCGACAAACCAATGAGCGCCTACGTGCCGGAATTGCTGAAAACCAACAAAAAAGACCTGAAAACCCGCGATATTCTGGCACATCACGCCGGTTTACAAGCCTGGATTCCTTTTTACCAAAAAACTTTGAAGGACGGATTGCCCGATCAGCACATTTATCACCGCGACCCGGACGCCGACTCGAATATCCCAGTGGCGCCGGGGATGTACATGGAAAATGCCTGGCTGGACACTATTTGGCAAACCATTTTCAAATCCGAATTGCTGCCCAAACGCGAATACAAATACTCCGATCTCGGCCTGTACCTTTCCGCCCGGGCACTCCAAAACATCACGCAGGAGCCACTGGACCAATTTGCAACAGAAACCTTTTATCGTCCGATGGGGCTTGCCACGACGACTTTCAATCCCTGGCAACGCGGCTGGACGGGGCGCTGCGTTCCGACGGAGGAAGACAATTATTTTCGCCACCAGCGCCTGCAAGGCTACGTGCACGACATGGGGGCAGCCCAGTTGGGCGGCGTGAGCGGCCATGCCGGCCTGTTCAGCAATGCCAACGACCTGGCCAAGATTTTCCAGATGCTGCTCAACAACGGCGAGTACTTCGACCGCAGGTACCTCAATGCACAAACGATTCAAAACTGGACAACCCGCTACACCGGAAGCACCCGGCGGGGCATCGGATTCGATATGAAAGAACTCGACCCAAGGGCTACGCAAAACATGAGCGAACTTGCAGGCATCAATACCTTCGGCCACACAGGCTTTACCGGAATAGGCGTCTGGGCCGACCCCGATCAGAACCTGATCTTCGTTTTTCTGTCCAACCGGACGTACCCGACCATGGAAAACAGCAAACTGATCACCGGCGATTACCGGCCGCGCCTCCAGAGCATCGTGTACCGCGCTTTGGAGAAAGCAGCATCGCCTGCGTTCACGAAACCTTGAAGGTTTCGTGAACGTAAACCCAGCCGGCCTCGCCTGACGTTCACGAAACCT
>JBGAJY010000104.1:0-19771 GCA_044224705.1 Saprospiraceae bacterium | reverse complement strand
CCGCTGCGCCACGATTCCGTGCACCTCAGCGACCTCGCTCAACCCGATGCCTCGAAGATTGACCTGGCTTTGGAAAAACGCATGGACTACGCCCAGCGCATCTGCTCGCTGGCGCTCAGCATCCGCAAGAAAGACCGCCTGCGCGTGCGTCTGCCCTTGCAAAAAATCCTGTTGCCGGTGCTCGACGAAGCGTTCATCGCCGAAGTCGACGGCGTCAAAGACCTGATCCTCAGTGAGATCAACGTCAAGGAACTCGAATACGTCACCGATGCCTCCGGTCTGCTGAAAAAACGCGCCAAGGCCAATTTCAAAACCCTCGGCGCCAAACTCGGCAAGGACATGAAAGCCGCCGGCGACCTGATCGCAGCCTTCACCAACGAGGACATCGGCTCGCTCGAACGGGCCGGCGCCCTGGACCTGAACGTGAACGGCACAATGTATTCCATCACCCCCGAAGACCTGATCGTCTCCACCGAAGACGTGCCCGGCTGGGCAGTGGCCTCCGACGGTGAAATCACCGTGGCCCTGGACGTGACGGTGACCGAGCAACTACTTGCCGAAGGCGTGGCCCGCGACCTCGTGAACCGCATCCAGAACCTCCGCAAGGACAAAGACTTCAACGTCACCGACCGCGTGGATGTGAAAGTGGAGCGTCACCCGGCAGTAACAGCCGCCGTAGAGCGCTTCGGCGATTACATCCGCGGCGAGGTGCTGGCTACCTCGCTGGTACTCTCCGACCAGGGCGACTGGGAGCGTGTGGAGCTGAACGACGAAGTGGAAGTAGGGGTGGAGGTGAGTTTGAATTGAGCATCCCGAACATATAGTTGATTGCTCTTGTTGGAACACGGATGACACGGATGCGGGCAACACGGATTTACACCGATATAAATCCGCGTTGCCTGGATCTGTGTTCCAACCATTTGGTACGCCATTTCACCTTTCATCTTTTAGAATGATCAGGTGACTAAGCATGATTAATCAGTTTCCTTGTGGTTCATGAACAAATACCCGGCATCCCTGAAAAAGGCTTCGAACCGCCCTTTGATTTTTCCGAACGGGCCTTTCAACAATGGAAACAGCAGTTCCTGTCTGTCGTCAAAATTCCACGAAAACACAAAAAGGCATTTCTTCGGGTAATCGAAAAAGACATCCTGCCTTGCCTCGGAACCATTGGCCGACCTGCGGACTTGACAGAACAAGGCTGGAAATCAGGCAGCCGCATTGGCTGGAAACCTATGCTGCCGCCCGATTTCAAATGGCCGCATACGCAGGATAGCCGGCGCCCGTTGGCTTTCATTTGCCAGATCAATCTGCAGGAAACCCTTGGATTGCCTGGGCTACCCGAATCAGGTCTATTGACTTTTTTTGCCGACGTCTTTGACAGTACAAATGGCTGGCCTGTGGAAAGGGACCGTTTTGCGGTGTACTATTTCGAATCAATAGCCGAATTGGAGGAAAGGGATTATCCTCAGCCATTGGCCAACAATGGCTACCTCAACGCCCGCAGACTGGGTTTTATACCTTTTTACGATTTTCCCGACGACCGCTGGGCCGATTTGCATGTGCTCCCCAAAGCGGAATCGGAATCGCTGGATTGGTTTTTGGATGAACACCATCCCATTTCGCAAGACCGTATGAAATTATTGGGTCATCCAAGATCCGTTCAGTCGCATCCGGCGCTCGAAGCAGTATTGTTACGCGAATACCCGGGAAAATGGGAGGCCTATGTGAAGCACAAATCCTCGATCGACGAGCAGGCAAAAGAATGGATACTCCTGATGGAAGCCTATGCGCCTTATCTCGGCCTCAGCGACTTTTGGGGTGATGCAGAGTTGTACTTCCTGATCCCGAAAGACCGGCTGGCGGAGCGTGATTTTTCTATCGTCCAACTGATTATGCAAAACACCTGAACGGTCGAGCTGCTCAATAAATCAGCATGAGACCCAAATACCCAGGGGCAAAGAGATCAATCTCTTTGCCCCTGGGCACCTAATAGCAATCCTTCTCATCCGCAGCATCCCAAAATGCTGATTCAAACCCCCACCTTCCCCAACACCTCCAGCAAATATCCCCAATACTTTTGCACCGAGCTGATCTGCACGCATTCATCCGGCGAATGCGCGCCGCGGATATTCGGCCCGAAAGAGATCATTTCCATGTCCGGGTAATGCGCGCCGATGATGCCGCATTCCAGCCCGGCGTGGCAGGCGTTCACATTCGGTTTTTCCTTGAACCGGGTTTCATACACACTGCGCATCAATTGCACGATGGAGGCTTCGGGTTTGGGCGTCCAGCCGGGGTAGCCGCCTTCGGCTTTGACCGCGGCGCCGGCCAGCTCGAAGGCGCTGCGGATGGCGCGGGCGAGGTCGTTTTTTTCGCTGTCGACCGAGCTGCGGGTCAGGCAAAGGGCCGTCCACTGGCCGTCTTTGACCAGTACCCGGGCGAGGTTGTTCGAGCTCTGGACGAGATCGGCGATGTCGGGGCTCATGCGGTGGATGCCGTTGGGGCAGGTGTAGAGGGCGCGCAACAACTGGCCCTGAAAGGCGGCGGGTAACACATGGGCAGGCCGTTCGATACCTTCAACGGAGACCTCCAGATTGGGGTCGGTCGCGGCATATTCGGCTTCGAGCGTCGCCGCTTCATTTTCGATAAAATTTTGAAAATCAAGGGCTTTTTCAGCCGAAACGGCGACAACGGCGAAAGATTCGCGGGGAATGGCGTTGCGCAAACCTCCGCCGTCGACTTCCGACACGCGGAGCCCGAATTGTTCGGCGGCCTGCCAAAGCAGGCGGTTCATGAGTTTGTTGGCGTTGCCCCGGCCGAGGTGAATGTCCATGCCCGAATGGCCGCCGGTGAGGCCGCGCACGCTGAGACGGAAGCCCTGCGAGTCGGCCGGAACGGCTTCGGGAGCGTAGCTTCCTGTGGCCGTCACGTCCACGCCGCCCGCGCAGCCGATGGTCAGTTCGTGGTCGTCTTCGGTGTCGAGGTTGAGCAGGTAGCGGCCGTGCAGCATGCCGGCGCGCAGCGAGAGGGCGCCCGTCATGCCGGTTTCTTCGTCGATGGTGAAGAGGGCCTCGATGGGCGGATGCTGCAAATCCTTACTCGCCAGGATGGTCATGATAGAGGCCACGCCGATGCCGTTGTCGGCGCCCAGGGTGGTGCCGCGGGCCCGCACCCAGTCGCCGTCGACGTACATTTCGATGCCCTGGGAGTCGAAATCGAAGCCCGAATCCGCGTTTTTCTGGTGCACCATGTCGAGATGGCTTTGCAGCACGACGGCGGGGCGTTTCTCCAGACCCGGCGAAGCCGGTTTGCGGATAATGACGTTGCCCACGGCGTCTGTTTCGGTAGGCAAGCCAAGGCTTTGGCCGAAGCGCTGGATGAAGGCCACTACGCGTTCTTCTTTTTTGGAAGGGCGCGGCACGGCGTTGAGGTCGGCGAAATGGTTCCAGAGGGCCTTGGGCTCGAGCTGGCGGATTTGGTCGGACATAGTGGTGTGGGTTTTTAACACGGAGACACGGAGAAACGGAGTTTTTATTTACAATTTGAATAAAAGGGTAAAAAATCCCTGTCTCCGTGCTGACTTGCCGGCGCGAGGCTTAGCCTCGTGCCGACGATTAGCGCCGCAAATGTAAACGCCCCGAACACCATTTCCGGTAACAATTACTTAAAGCGGCGAGGATCAATTCCTTTCTACTTTTGCCGATTGTTTTTTGTCAAAAATCCGACATTTGGGTATGCCAACTCCCCTGATCAGCATCGTCATTCCGACCAAAAACGAAGCGGGCTACCTCGACCGCACCCTGGCGCAGTTCGAGGGCTGTCTTGAAAAACTTCAGCTCGAAATCATTGTCTCCGACGCCAACAGTACTGACGCCACGGCTGATATCGTCCGGAAATACCAGGCCCAATGGGGCAGCCGGATCAAACTCGTGCAAAAACCCGGCAAACAAAACATCGCCATCGGCCGCAACCTCGGCGCCGAACAAGCCCGGGGCGATATTCTGTTCCACATGGACGCCGACGTGCGCATCCCCGATATGGAGCGCTTTTTTGCCAAAATCAGGGAAAAATTTGAACACCCGCGTATCGTCGCAGCCACCGTGCCGCTCTGGATTTACCCCGAAGAATCGGGCCTTGCGGATAAACTGTATCACCTGCTGATGAACAGCGTGATACGGATTTCCTTCTTTTTCAACGTTTTTCTCGCCAAAGGCGAATGCCAGCTGGTGCGTCGCTCGGCTTTCGATCACATCCGCGGCTACAATGAGAAACTCATCGCCGGAGAAGACTGCAACCTGTTCTACCGCCTGCACAAAGAGGGCAAAATCGCCTATCTGCACCGCCTGTGCGTGCACCATTCGCCCCGCCGTTTCCGGGCATACGGCTATGTGCGCATCACGTTGATCTACTTCCGCGAAGGCCTTTCCATGCTGTTCCGGCACAAATCGTACGTGCAGGAGTGGAAGCCCGTTCGGTGAAATGGTATAGTGGGAGGCATGGGATCGTTGTTTCTTATTTCTTATTTCGAAAGGAAAACTTCGAAAATTCGGCTTGCATATTTTCTCCGCAAAAAAATCCTCTCTATTGCACCTCAAACCTCTTCTTCTGACGTTACTTAGCGCACTGTCGAAGCACACAAGACCAACTTTACTCCATGTCGAATCCCGCCGAAGTAGAAGCGCTGAGCCGCAAGATCAAACAGGAAAGCGCTTTTCTAGAACAATTATCCAATGTCACCAGCCGGATCATCGTCGGTCAGCAGCACATGCTGGACCGCCTCCTGATCGGGCTGCTCACCAAGGGGCACATCCTGCTTGAGGGTATGCCGGGACTGGCTAAAACCCTCGCCATCAAGACCTTGGCACAGGCCGTAGACGCCAAATTCAGCCGTATCCAGTTCACGCCCGACCTGCTGCCTGCCGATGTGCTGGGCACGCAGATCTACAATCCCGGCAAAGGCGAATTCACCATCCGCAAAGGGCCCATTTTCGCCAACTTCGTGCTGGCCGACGAGATCAACCGCGCCCCGGCAAAGGTGCAAAGCGCCCTGCTCGAAGCCATGCAGGAACGCCAGGTGACCATCGGCAACGAGACCTTCCGGCTCGAAGAACCTTTTCTGGTGCTCGCCACACAAAACCCCATCGAGCAGGAAGGTACCTACCCCTTGCCCGAAGCGCAGGTGGACCGCTTTCTCTTAAAAGTTAAAATCGACTACCCCTCGCCCGAAGACGAGCGCGGCATCCTGCGCCGCTACCTCAACGGCGATGAACCGGAGGTGCACAAAGTAGTGTCCGTAGAAACCCTCCTGCGCGCCCGCGAAGCGGTCAATCAAATCTATCTCGACGAAAAAGTGGAACAATACATCCTCGATATCGTAGGGGCTACCCGGACGCCAGAGCGCTTCAACCTCGGCCAACTCAAACCGCTCATCACCTACGGCGCTTCGCCGCGCGCCACACTGGCCCTGGCCCGCGCCGCCCGCGCCATGGCATTCCTCAACCACCGCGCTTTTGTGACGCCCGACGACGTGCGCGCCATTTGCCCCGACGTGCTGCGCCACCGTATAGGGTTGAGCTACGAAGCCGAAGCTGAGAACCTCACCCAGGAAGATATTGTCGCTAAAATCCTCGGCGCCGTAGTGATTCCCTAAATGGCAAGAGGCAAAGGGCAAAAAGCAAATACCCAAGCCCATCCATTGCCCCTTGCCTTTTGCCCCTTGCATCTTGCCTTTATCAAAAATGGAAGCGAGCGAACTACTCAAAAAAGTCCGGAAGATCGAGATCAAAGCCCGGGGATTGAGCAGTCACCTGTTCACGGGCGGCTATCACAGCGCTTTTCGGGGACGGGGCATGTCGTTTAGCGAGGTACGCACCTATCAACCAGGCGACGACGTACGCTCCATCGACTGGAACGTGACGGCCCGCACCGGCGAGGCTTTCGTCAAGGTATTTGAAGAAGAACGTGAAAACACGGTAATGCTGCTCGTCGATGTGAGCGGCTCGGCTGTGTTCGGCAGCCACACCCAGTTCAAGGAAGAATACCTGAGCGAGCTTTGTGCCGTGCTGGCTTTTTCTGCCATTGCCAACAACGACAAAGTGGGGGTGATGCTTTTTTCCGACCGGATCGAGTTGTTCATTCCGCCGAAAAAAGGCAAACAACACATTCTTCGTATCGTGCGGGAGATCCTTTCAGCCAAGCCCAAAGGCCGTGGCACCGACCTCGCGGGCGCCCTGCAATTTGTGCACAACGTATTGAAAAAGAGGAGTGTCGTGTTTGTGCTCTCCGATTTTTTAGCCCCTCAATACGAGGATGCCCTGCGTATTCTCTCCCGCCGACACGACTGTATCGGCATCCACGTCTGGGACCGGCTCGAACGCTTCCTGCCCGACGTCGGCGTACTTCGAGTGGCAGATGCCGAAACCGGCGAGCAGGTCTGGGTGGATACGACCAGCTTCCGCCTGCGCCGCCAGTACGCCGAGACGTTCGATACTCACCTGGCCGCCACCCGCGAATTATTCAACCGCGCCAAAGCCAACTTCCTCAGTCTCAGCACCGACCAGCCTTACGTGCAGGCGCTGCTTCAGTTTTTTGCTCAACGTTCAAAAACGGTGGCGCATGGGTGAGGTGCTGAACAATGACAGGCATTTTGGGCTCCTCTCGGGCACAGGCCCCACCCCCTGCCCCTCCCCCTCCGGGGAGGGGAGTTTGCCCTCAGCACGATCTGCCCCCCTCCGCGGAGGGGGAGGGGCAGGGGGTGGGGCCTGTGCCCGAGGGAAGTCGGCCATAGAAAGCGTCTACTATTTAAGGCTGCCACTCCTTGCCTTTTTTCTCTTCTTCCATTTTCACCCCTCCTTCTCCCAAAACGCCTCCCTCACCCTCGAACCCCGCCGCATAGAACCTGGCGACACCGCGGTGCTGCGCATCATGGTTTCTGGGGTGACCGCACAGCCCGAGGGCGTCGATTACGGCCCCTGGGACTCGATCATCCCGAAAGAGAATATCCTGCGGCGCAGCACTTGGGAGCGCTCGGGCAGCCTTTGGGTATATAAAAGCACACTGATCGTATTCGACAGCGCGGTACTTCAATTGCCGCCGATCAACGTGCGGCTGCATTTGGGCAACACGCTGACCACCAATCCCATCCAGTTTCAGGTCATTCCCAAACCCGTCAGTCCCGACGTTGCCGCCATAGCGCCGCCGCGCGATATTCTGCGCGAACCCGTGTTGTGGACCGATTACTGGCCCTGGGCTTTGGGCGCTTTGGGGCTCCTGCTATTGCTGTTCTGGTATTTGCGGCGGCTGAAACGAGGCAGACCCGCGCCTCTTGCGCGGCCGATCCCCGCCCCGGAACCGCTGCGCGAAATACCCGCCCACGAACTGGCTTTTCAGCAACTCGAAGCTTTGGCCAGGGACCGGCTCTGGGAAAAAGACGAGCTCAAAACGCATTACGTGCGGCTCAGCATGTTGCTCCGCGAATACCTGGAAAAACGCTTTCGCGTGCCCGCTTTGGAATCGACGACCCGCGAGATTTTACCCGCCTTGAAAAATGCCGGATTCCCGATTGCGCTCAACACATCGCTCCGCGAGCTGCTCGAACAAGCCGATATGACCAAATACGCCCGCACGCCTCCTCCTCCCGAATACCACGAAAAAAGCCTGCAAAACGCCCGAACCCTTATCGAAAAAACGGTTTAACCGCCTCATAAATGACCTTCGCCCAACCGCTCTGGCTCCTGCTTCTGCTTGCTCTGCCGCCCCTGGTTATCTGGTACCGGCGGGCGGCGCGCGAGCGCCACGTGACCCTGCAGGTGTCGCGCCAGGCGGCTATGAAGGGTGTCAAAACCTGGGTGGTATTTGCCCGACGCTGGCTGCAATCGCTGCGCTGGGCGGCCATAGCGCTGCTGATCATGGCCATGGCCCGGCCCCAGAGCCCCTGGCAGGAAGAACAGGTCGTTGCAGAAGCCATCGACATCATTTTAGCGCTGGATATCTCGCCGAGTATGCTGAGCCGCGATTTTGCGCCCGACCGGCTCACGACCGCCAAACGTATCGTCAATGATTTCGCCAGCCGCAGGCAGTACGACCACCTGGGCCTTGTGGTTTTTTCCGGCGGCGCATTTCTGCACTGCCCTCTGACCGACGACCGGCGCATCCTGCAAGCCTTCGTCAACAACCTTCAAGTGGGCCGTCTGGAAGACGGCACCGCTATCGGCATGGGTATCGCCACGGCCGTCAATCACCTGAAAGACAGCCCATCTGCGAGCAAAGTCGTTGTGCTCCTGACCGACAGTGAGAACAACAGCGGCGAAATCGGGCCTATCAAGGCCGCAGAAATGGCCCGCGCCCTGGGTGTCCGGGTGTACACGGTCGGCATTGGATCTGACGGCACGGTGATGTCGCCAACCCGGCAGAATTTCGACGGTTCGTATGCCTTTGCCGCGCGCACCATGACTTTTGATATTCAATTATTACAGGATATCGCCCGGCTCAGCGGCGGCCAGTTTTACCGCGCCCGGGCCAGTTTTACCGCGCCCGCACCCCCGACGACCTCCGCGATATTTACGCCGAAATTGACCGCCTCGAAAAAACCAAAGTCAGCACCACCATCGTCCGCCACGACATCGACCTTTTTTTCTGGTTCCTCAATGCCGCACTTTGCCTGCTTCTCCTGGAAATGCTGCTGCGCTGGGGACCGTTAAGGGTGATTACGGTGTAAGTGGTGATTTGGTGATTTGAATACGCGCTCCCCAAATCACCCCATCACCAAATCACCGTATCACCGTATCACCAAATCACCGCATCACCAAATCACCAACAAACAAATGCGTTTCGAAAATCCTGCCCTGCTGAATCTCCTTTGGACCGTACCCCTGTTCGGTACGGTACTTTATGCCTATTGGCAATGGAGACGCCGAACGCTGCAACAGTTGGGGTCTTCGCAGTTGGCCGAGCGCTTGCTGCTGGGATTTTCCGCCCGGCGTTTCGGTTTTAAAATCATCCTGTACGGCCTCGCGCTGGCCCTGATCGCCTGTGCCGTGGCCAATCCGCAGCAAGCGGTGCGCGTAACGCCGCCCGCTCAAAAAAGTGCCGACGTACTGGTCGCGCTCGACATTTCCCAAAGCATGCTGGCCCGGGATGCCTCGCCGAGCCGCCTCGAAGCCGCAAAAATCTGGATACAGAAGTTCGTGCAATCACTCGACGGCGACCGGGTCGGGCTGATCTTCTTCGCCGGCGACGCCTACCCGCAAATGCCGTTGTCGTCCGATCATTCGGCACTGCTCACATTCGTGCGCAATGCCAACCCGAATTTTACCACCGAACAGGGCACCAACCTGGCCTCGGCGATCGAACTGGCTGGCCGTCTGTTTGGTACCGAAGAGAAAGCCGGGCGTGCCCTCGTGATCGTTTCGGACGGAGAAAACCACCTCGGCGAAACCACCCGCCGCGCCCGGGAAGCCCACGAAAATGGTATGGACATCCATACCGTCGTGGTCGGCAGCAGCGCCGGCGCCCCTATCCCGCTGGGGCCGCGCGATAACAAACGCGACTTCTCGGGCCAAACGATCCGAACCATCGCCAACCCGGCTTTATTGCGCGAACTCGCCCAAACGGGCGGCGGAAAAGCCGTGCAGGAAGACGAACCGGGCAGCGTGAGCCAGATCACGCAAGCCATCGACCGGCTGCAGCAAACCTCCGTAGAAGCCAAATCCTACACCGAATACGTCTCTTATTTCCAATGGCTGCTGCTGCCGGCGATTATTCTGCTGATCCTCGAACAACTGCTGTGGTGGAAAAAGAAACTCTGAACTGCCCCGCGAGACGCTTAATGAAATAAATTTTCACCCCGGAAAGCCGGAAAATTTGTCGACGATGCCTTTTTTGAAACATACCGGATGGATATTTCTGATCGCCATGGCGATCTCCATCAACCTGCCCGGCCAGAACAACCACGGTCAGCTGCTGCGCGGCGACCGCCTGTTCGACCGTCAGGAGTATGCTTCGGCTCGTGAGGCGTACAGCGCGGCCGATGGCCCCACGGCATGGTACAATGCCGGCACGGCGGCGTTTCAGGACGGCGATTTCGAGGTGGCCATAGGTTTTTTCCGCCGTGCCGCCGAAGGTGCTCCCCTGCCCTCCGCCCAATCCGACGCCTGGTACAACCTCGGCAATGCACTGATGAAACAAGGCAAATTTGCCGAGGCATACGATGCCTATGTGAAAAGCCTGCGCCTTTCTCCCGGCCGCCCCGATGCCAAACGTAACCTCGAAATCGCCCGCCGCAACCGCGAACAGCCGCCTCCGCCCGAACCGCCTCCGCCTCCGCCTCCGCCCAGGGTGCCGCCTCCCCGCCAACGCTATCTCGATCAGCCGGCTGCGCCGCGCCAGCGCGAGGTGCCCTCCGGCGGCATGCCGCCCGCCGAAGCTATTCGACTCCTCGAAACAATCGTCACACCCGGCGAACAGCGCAGTGCGCGGCAGTATCGCGAACTGGCGCCTTCGGCCCAACCCTCGGGCACCCGGAAGGATTGGTGAGTTTTTGCGAATTTTCGGCATGAAAACGCTGAAAAATATCCTGCTCATTCAAAGGTGCACTTGCAGTAGCAGTCCACGCGTGAGTCGACGCCAGGTACCTCTGCTGTGCCTGCTGCTCGTGATACTGCAACTGCAACTTCCCGCCCAGAATCCCCAGACCGCAGCAGTCCAAACGCGCAACGGTCAGCCGGTGCTTGTCGTCAACGGCCAACCCGAACTTCCTTTTTTTTACGCGCTCACCCATGTCGTGGGCGGGCGCTGGTCCTGGGAAGAGCTGCCTGCTCATCATCTCCGCCAGATGGCCGCGGCCGGCATACGGCTCTATCAGGTCGATCTCTGGCTGGAGGACCTCTGGCCGGAAAAAGCCGCTCATCTCGACCTGGCACTCGCCCGGCGCCAAATCCGGGGTGTACTCGATGCCTGCCCGCATGCCGCAGTGGTAGTCCGCCTGCACGTGAACGCACCCCGCTGGTGGGCGCGCGCTCATCCCGACGAGTGCGTCTATTTTGCCAACGGCCCGCTGGAGGACCTGCCCGAAGGTCTTCCGTTCAACCACGAGGACGGCGACCCCGACCGCGCCCGCCGCGCCAGTCTGGCCTCTTGGCTGTGGCAAAAAGAAGCGGGTGAAAAAACCGCTGAATTCTGCCGCCGGCTGGCCCGCACCCGCGAAGGCAAAGCCGTTATCGGTATCCACGTGGCGGGCGGTGTATATGGCGAATGGCATTCGTGGGGCTTTGTCAAAAACGAGCCGGATGTGAGCGCGCCCATGCAGAGCGCGTTTCGAAATTGGCTGAAAAACAAGTATTTAAACGAAGAAAATTTGCGGCGCGCGTGGGGCGATCCCGAGGTCGGTTTTGAAACGGCGGCTGTACCCGATACCCTTGTCCGGCATTGTTGCGCCGATTCGGGCAGCGTTGTGCGCAACCCCGCACGAGAGCGTCAACTGCTCGATTTTTACCATTGCCAGCAGCAGGTGGTCGCCGGCGACATCGAGTTTTTTTGCAGAACGGTGAAAGACAACTGGCCTCGTCCGCTGATCGTGGGCGTGTTCTACGGCTACGCCCAATTCGGCCTTTGCCGCCAGGCCGTAGGCGGCCACCTCGAAGTGGAGCGCCTGCTGGGGTGCCCCTGGATCGACTATTTCGCGGGGCCGCCCAGCTATTTTGCCGAAAGCCGGAAAGCGGGGGGCTCGGGGCTGGAGCGCGGGCTGGTCCGCTCGGTCCAGCTGCACGGAAAACTCTGGTTCGACGAGATCGACAACGGCTATTTGCAAAACAAGCGGGAGGCGGATTTTGTCCGCTCGCAAGCCCTTGGCGACACCATGTACCTGCCCTTGTTGCAGCGCAGTCTGTGGCTTCCCCTGATGCAGGGCGCGGGCCTGTGGCTCTACGATTTCGGCCCGCGACGCAATACGGGCTGGTGGGACAGTCCTATGTATCTCGACGAAATTCGACGCACAAGAGACTTTTTTTCAAAAAAATACGCCCTCCCCGCCGCGCGCCCGGCAGCCGGCGCAGAAGTGCTCGTAGTGTGGGATCCGGAGAGCTTTTACCATATCGAAAATGCCTGGACCCGCTCCTGCGAACGAGGGCTGGACGCAGCTGTGGAAGACCTGCAACGCGCCGGAGTAACGACAGAGCATCTTTATTTCTTTGATTTACAAAGAGTTAATTTGGATGCCTGCCGGGTGGTCGTGTTCATGAATGCCTGGGCCCTGACCCCCGAACAGCGCCGGTTCGTTCGGGACTCGGTGGCGCGCGAGGGCCGCATGGTAGTCTGGAACTATCTCTCGGGGTATTCCGATGGCAACCGGACCGGGCAGGATCTGGCGGAGGATCTGACCGGTTTTGTTTTTCAAAAAATAACGCCCGCCGTGTCGCAACGCTGGAGAATGGACACGCTCGAATTGGATACTCCGGAACGCGTGGGTCCCGTATGGGGCATCGATGACCCTGCGGCAGAAGCGTTGGCGCGGCGTTCCGGCCCGGATTCGTCAGTTGTGGTAGCCTGGAAAGAAACCGATTGGGGGGCAGCAGTTTGCGCCACGGTGCCCTTGCACGGCAAGGCTGTTTGGCGGGCCATTTTTCAAAAAGCGGGATGTCATATTTTTGCAGGCAGCGATGATTTCGTCTTTGCGGCAGACGGGTTTTTGCTGTACCATACGGCGGGCAGCACGGCGCGGCGTATAACCTTTACCAATGGAAAATACGTCGAAGTGTGGGGCAAAAGAACGCTTACCTGGTTTTTTGATGCAGTCACCGGCGACCTGATTTTAAAATAGTCCTGTCGTTTTTTTCGAAAAAAAAGCCGCCCGCGCGGGAGACGCGGCGGGCGGCGGTATTATCCGAAACGAAGATTGATTATTGACCCACGTCGCTCGACATGTCGTCGAGGTTCCAGCCTGCGGCGCCGTAAACGCCCGTACCGATAACGCCCTGGTTCGGCCAGCCGCCGAGGCGGTTCAGGCCCGGGCCGGGCACGAAAGTGAAGGTGTTGCGATTGATGTACATCTCGGAGCCGGGCGTGAGCTGGTAGCTCAGGCCGCAGTTGCCGCCGCGCAGACTGGCGTCGGGCAACAGCTGGGCAATGAAACCGGTGGTGCCGGTGTTCGGGTCCACTTTGTACACGAAGGTGGTGCCCAGGTTGCCGTTGCGGGTAAGGGCAATGTTGATCTGGGTAGCACCTTGGGCTGCGTTGCCGATCATCGTGAGGCCTTTGGCCGTGTAGCCTGCCGGCAGGCCGTTGATGCCGATGGAGGCATAGTTGTTAAAGGCGCCGCCGCTGATGGTCACCAGGTTGTTGCCCGACAGGCCGTAGATGTTGCCCGAGACCGGATCGTAGTCGATATCGCTGATCGGGCCGTTGCTCGACGAAAGGAAATAAGCGAGGCCGGTGTTCACGTCCAGGGTCAGCAGGGCATTGGTCATGAAGTCGATCGGGCTGGGAGAAGTCGTGATGGCGTACTTGCCGTTGCCGAGGTAGCAGATGCCGCGTACGTCATTGAGCGGAACGGTGTTGCCTCCGCCGAGGTCCATGTTGATGGGCATCGAATTGGTCACGATGCCGCTGTTTTGGTCAATTTCAACCAGCTGGCTCGGCTGACCCGGCGTAGCGACCGAAACGCCGTAAAACACCTGGTTGCGCTGGGTAGCCGTGGTGTTGGCCGGCGCATCGGTCACGGTGGTGAGATCATGGTCTTTCTGGCAAGCATTCAGGGAAAGCAGGGCGACGAGTGCGCCGGCTGCGGCGATAGGTTGAAACATGGAACGAGACATTGAATAGATCATTTAATGGTGAAAAAAAGGTGAATCAGATGAAAACTTGAATAGATCAGCAGGGTGCCGCCAAGGGCATCGACGCTTTCATTCATTGATTGGGGGAATGTTTCAACAAAGATGTGGGCAGGCAGATGGGGCAAAAAACTACGGTTTTGGGGCACTTTCCGGAACCGGGTTTCCGGATAGCCGCACGCACACGGAGGGTGTCGCGGGCGGCGGCGTTATCCGAAAAACGATCAATTTTGATTACTGATTGACGTCGCTGGACAGGTCTTCAAAGTTGAAGCCGGCGGCGCCCCAAACAGCGGTGCCGACCGGGCCCTGGTTGGGCCAGCCCAGGCTGTTCAGGCCCGAGCCGTTAAAATTGAAGTTGTTGCGGTTGATGAAGAGCTGGGAGGCCGGTTTGAGCTGGAAGCCGATTCCGCAGTGGCCGTTGGCCAGTTCGGCGGCCGGCAGCAGGTCGGCGATGTAGCCGGAAGTGCCGGTGTTCGGGTCTACTTTATACACCAGGGCGTTTCCTCCCGTGCCGTTCGTCATGGCCACATTGATCTGTGTAATGCCGAGCGTCAGGTCGCCGATCATGGTCAGACCGCGGCAGGTGTAGCCGCCGGGCAGGCCGTTGATGGCCACCGGGGTATAGACGTTGAAAGCTCCTGCGCCGATGACGACGAGCGTATTGGTATTGTTGGCAAGGCCGTAAATATTGCCCGAGACGGGGTCATAATCGATGTCCGAGATCGTGCCCTGGGTGCTGGTCGAGACGAAATAAGCGTCGCCGGTAGTCACATTAAGAGTCATGAGTGCGTTGTTGGGCACGCCGAAAGGGTTGTTCGGGCCCGTCGTGATGGCGTATTTGATGCCGTTGCCCAGGTAGCAGATGCCGCGAATGTCGGTCACGGGCAGCTGGGTGTTATTCGGCAGCGTGTAGACCACGTTGACCTGTCCGATCACAAAACCCGTATTCTGGTCGATCTGAAGCACCCGGCTGGGGTTTCCGGCGCCGCCATACACCGTCACGCCGTAGAATTGTTGGTTCCGCTGGGTGGCAATGCCTTCGGGCGTTACCGTCGAAGGCGTCAGTTCGGCGTCTTTCTGGCAAGCGTTGAGGGAAAAAAGAGCGGCAAAAACGGCGACTGCCAAAAGCCGCTGAAAGAAGGAACGTTGCATGATGAATAGTGAATTAATGGTGAAAAGGTTTAAAAAACGCGGATTGTCGGCCTCGACAGACCTGATTGTGCAACAGGTAAAAAGTATTTACGGACATGCGCCGCAGCCCATCCAGGTGTCGAACTGATGGACGTCGGAAGACCAGATGCCGTAAGTATCGTTCCCGCCAGGGTCGGAACAGTTGCAGGGAAACATCTCGGTCACGTTGGCGGAATATTCCAGTCCTTCCGTATCGAAATAGATCAGGAAAATATCCCAGCGTGTGGAAGCCCCCGGCAACTGCCAGAAAAAGGCGTTGTTTTGATCCAATGGCAAACAATTCGGGCAGTCGCCGTACAAGGCTTCCGACACGGGATTGAGGTTGTTGTCGAGGCGCACCACGCCAATACCCCACGCGTCGGTGCCGGCGCTCAGCGCCGCGGCATTATTGATACGGATACCCGGGAAGCAGGAATATTCCGGCGCCGGAGCGCTCATCATGCCGCCACCTTCCGGATTGCCCGGTCCCGTGGTGCCGCCCCGCCCCCGGCCATTGCGATATACTGCCGAAACGGGCAGCGAACCGTTCAATATGGCTTGGGAAATAGAGGTGGTGGTGGTAGGCCCGGTGCGGTCGGCAGCGGTTTGTGTATCGGAAACAGGTTCCGGAATGGCCGATTCAACCGGCGTATCCTTCTGGCAGGAGGCGAACAACCCTGCCAGTCCAATGAGGAGAAAGAAGAAATACTTTTTTTGCATGGTGTGAATAGATTTAATGTGAAACTGAACAGGCGTTGATAGGTGTGCCAATCAAGCAGGATTAAAAAAACAATCGGTCATCGAGTTGCGCAATCGTTGAAGCAAAGGTGGGGGTGGGTACATATTATAAAGTACTACGGTTTTTGGGCATCTTCCGTAAGGCAGTGAGTAGTTGCAGCGGCAGTGGCAGTTGCAGGTTTTGGGGCTGTTCCGAAAGACTGCAACTGCAATTCCATAAAAAAGCCCCGTGACCAACAAGGGCCACGGGGCAGGGCATTGTATTCGTGCTTGAATAGGTAGGTTCAGTTATTCGGATTTCACCAGTGTGGTGATGCGTCGTTCCTGGTCCGTTTGCAGGACGAGGTAGTACACCCCCGGCGGCAGTTCGTCGGCGTCCAGGTCGCTGTGGTACACGCCGGCGAGGGCAGTATCGGTTTGTTCGAGTGTTTTCACCGGTCGTCCCATGGCGTCATACAGGGTGAGCAGGAGCGGAGTATCCTCAGTCAGGTCGAACGTGATGGTGGCGCCGTGGGTGAAGGGGTTGGGGGCTACCCGCAGCAGGCCGCCGGCATTGTTGTCGTCGGATGGCGTGAAGGTGTGCGGGTCATGGTCGCCGCCGGGGCCGCTCTTGGCTTTGGGGTTGGAGTTGATGCACCAGCCGTAGTTGGGGGCTTTGCCGTAGCAGTAACCGCTGGCGTCGGTTGGCCCGCGGTTGTCGTACACGGTGCTGACCGCGATGCCGCTGCCCGGGGCGATTTGATAATCGAGGATGCAGGACCCTTTGCCGTGGCCGCAGCCGTTGTTGCCGTTTTGTCCGGGGCACACGATGGCCGGGTCGGAGGTGCACCAGCTCAGGCCGTTGATCTTGAAGATCGTGGCGTTGTCGAAGCCCTGCACGCTGAAGGTCAGTTCGGAGAACGATCCGTTCGGATTGGGAATGCCTGCGACCACGACGTTCTGCGTGTTGGCAGTGTCAATTTGATAGGCCCAGCCGCCCGGACAAGGCATCATGAGGCTGAATTCTACCTTCCAGTTCACATTGGCCGGCGGGTAAGTCCGTTTCAGGCTGCCTTCCATGTGGGTGATCCGCACGGGGGCGCTCTGTTCGGGATCGAGGCCGTAGGGCAGGCAGACAGTGATGTCGTTGGGCGGGAAGTTGTTGAAGTTGTTGGGGTTGGGGGTGCAGAATTCAATCACTATTTCGTCAATTATGATAGCCGTACTGCCAATTACCGTACGTCCTTCGCCGTAACTACCACCCAGACAACTGGTGGCTTTTACCTCAAATTTGTATTTACCCGGTGAGACAAAAAAGGTAGCGTCAGTCTGGGGCGCGAGTATGGTCTGGGGCGGCGGCGCCCCGCCACCATCCAGGTTGGTTACCGAAGCCTGGTAGCTGTACGCGCCCGGTACCGGTGTCCAGCCGATCTTGATGCTGTTGGTGGTGGCGCCCACAATCCAGACCGTGTCGGGAGGTGGTAATTCGCAGATATCGGCGGGAGCGGCAGTAGGGTAAACGGGGCCTGGAACAGGTGTGGAGGCGAGCAGGCTGCCGCCCAGCAGCCAAAGGGCCAGCAGCGGGAGCGCCCGGAGCAGAAAAGGAATCTTCTTCATGATCGTTTCGGAAATAAATTTTGTGTGTCTGAGATGGGCCACGGGATAAATACCTTGGATGTGAAATCCAACTGCAAGATTCCGCGTTTTTGTCCGGCATTTTCCCTACGATTTTTTGCGTTTTTCCGGCAGCCAGTACCTTTGAAATTCCGTGTTTATTTCAACCAGCCATGCTCCATCGAAAATTATTGGAAGTGCTTAGTCGTCTGACACCGGTGGAACACCGGCAATTGCGGCTTTTTCTGGAGTCTCCTTATTTTACACAAGGTTTGAATGGTTCTCAAGTTTTGCTTTTATACGACCTGATCATGGTTAATGGAGCCAATGAGGCTCACCCGCAATTGAGCAAAGAGGTTGTCTTTCCTAAAATATTTCCTGGGCGTTTGTTTAAGGAAAAGGAAAAGGGTCCACTTGATTCTTTAGCATCAGAGCTATTCAGGTTAGTAAAAACTTTTCTCTTTCAAAAGCAAGTTGAGCAGGATAATGACAGCCCCTTATCTTTTTTGCCCCTGATGCAATTCTACCGTAAAAACGGCTTGGAGGAAAGGTTCTGGCAAACAGCTACTACTGTTCGAAAATTACAGGAGTCCATTCAGCTCCGTGGAGCCCAATATTTTCTGGATCAGTTCCGAGTCGAAGAAGAGATTTCCAACTTTCAAGGAACATATAATACACATGAGGATGACGCCAACTTGAGAAATGTTCATGTATACTTAGATAATTTTTTTTCAATACAAAAGCTTGAATATGCTTGTGCAATCAACCACCGTCAGAAGCTTTCTCAAATAAGCACTCCCCCTTCTTCTAAATTTACTGAGGCTGTTTTGTCTATATTAAAAGAAGAAAATTACTTAGAAAATCCTCTTACAGAGGTTTATTCATTAATTCTTTATCTGTTTCAAGAACCTAACAATGAACAACAGTTAATGCAATTAGGATCTTTATTAGAGCAAGGGAAAAACCAAATTCCTGTTGATAAATATAGAGACCTGCAAGCATATCATCGTTCGTTTTGGGGGAGACATTACTTAAAAGCAGGGTCAGAATATTATCGTGAAAAGCTATTCGAAATTTATGACAAACACTTAAAAGCGGGCTATCTATATATTGATCGCAAACTCACTCCAATGGCCCTCCGTGTCCTCACCAACTCCGGCCTCAAAGTCGGTCAATTCGCCTGGGTCAAAAAACTCCTCGACGACCACCCCCCCGAACGCATTTGCGGCACCAAATACCCCGTGGAGGCCCACAGCTTGAACGTCGCCGAATACCATTTCCACAAAAAAGAATACGCCGAAGCCGAAGCCAAGCTGACCTACCGCGCTTTCGAAAACCCCAACTTCAGCATCTCCGCCGACGTCCTGCTCATCAAAATCTACTACGAGACCGGCAGCGAACTGCTCGAATCCCGCATGAAAGCCCTCGAACAAAAGGTGCGCCGCTCCAAAATCTCCGCCGAGACCAAGGCGGGCTACTACAACTTCCTCAAAAAGCTCGACAAGGTGATCAAATACGGTTGGCAGAAACCGAGCCCCAAGCGCGACAAACTGGTGGAGGAGATCAAAAATACCCCCAGCGTTTTTGCGCGGGAATGGCTTTTGGAGAAACTGGGCTAGCCTGCCGGTAATTTTTTTCGTTAAGGCCTGAAAATTTTTTGAAAAAATTTTCAAGCCTTAATTTTTTGTAAATCAACTATTCATCACCAAAACTTACCGATATGAAATCCGTAATCCTCTTTTCGTTCCTGGCTGCTGCCAGTTTCATCCTGACCACCGATTCCCTTTCCGCACAAACCGCTGCTGCGCCCGATCCGGCCGCTTTCCAGCAATTCCTGCAACAGTTTCCGAAAGCCGAACTGCCTTATGTGATCGGCACAACCGAACTGAGCGCCCAACTCGAACAGCGCGCCCAGGGCATCCGCCCCAGCGCCTCCGCTTTCCTCGACGCCGACACCTACGACTTCCTGCCCGACCTCGAACGCAGCGCCGTGGCTACCCGCATCCCGGCTCACCCGCAGCCCGTGGCCCGCTTCGAAACCGCCGACCGCTACGCCGTGATCTACAACCTGCCCCGCGCAGCCGCCAAACAATACCGCGCCCTCTACGTGGCCGTGTTCGACCGCGACGGCAACCACATCTCCACGACATTCCTTGCCGGCGCCAACCCGAACCTCGTGGTCAGCGCCGTGCTCGACGAAAACCTGCACGCCAGCATGCAGGAATTCCAGGTTTCCTGGGCCAAAGACCCCAGCCAGGGACTCGCCGGCAACCAACTCACGGGCCTCAGCCCGCTGGCCATCCCGCGCACCGACCTGAACGCCGCCGAAACCCAAAGCGACTGGAACGAACGCCACGAACCCAAAACGGCAGCCGCCGGGGCAATGGCGAATTCGAAATAAAAAAGGTTGATGAGGGTTTATAAGGTTTATAAGGTTTATG
>JBGAJY010000103.1:0-20166 GCA_044224705.1 Saprospiraceae bacterium | reverse complement strand
TCGCGTACAAGGGGTTGGCCGTATTGGTAAAAGAGTACAAGCCCGGTACGTTCAGGTAATTCGTCGTGGTGTAGTTGCTGGAATAGCGGAACGCACGCACGGCGCCGCCGGCGATGGCGTTGAGGTTAAAATCGCCAGCGATTTTGGTGTCATACTGCAAAAACGCGTCGGTATTGTTGTCGAACAGCGTCCGTTTGTCTTCGCGGTAGTCGCCCCGGGCCTCTTCGCGGCCGTAAACGGTGGCGGAATATGGGAATTTTTCACTGCGGAACAGGTCGTATGTCGTGATAGCGGTACGCACTTTAAGGCTCAGTCCCGGGGCGATCTTCCAGGTGAGGGCCGTTTGGCCGTAAATGTCTGTTTTGTAATGGCCGCGCAGCCATTCGTAAGCCAGAAACCAGGGGTTGTTGTACCGTTGGTATTCGGCGTAGATCTGCTGAACGCCTTCTTTGCCGGGCTGCCAGTAGTCGCGCAATTGATCCACGTCCCAGTCGGCGCCGCCCCAGAGTATGATGTTGTAAATCATCGAGTTGGGGCCGTATTGCACGTCGGGGAAATTTTCGGTGAACTGGCGATTATAATTGATGTTGGCTTCCAGTTTTACGTTTTCATTGAATTTCAGACCACCATACACGTTGAAATTCAGGATGTTCAGGTTGGTATTGGGCACCATGCCCTGCTGGTAGCCGTAGGTGGTGGAATAACGCATGTCCAGTTTTTCCGAACTGGTACTGATGGCGATGTTGTTGGTGCTCAGGAAGCCAGGGCGAAGGAAACGTTCCAGGTTGTCTTTTCCGCGCGATACCCAGGGGGTCGGAATGCGGTCGTTGAGGTCGGGTGTGGAGGCATCCAGGGGGCTGTCGGATTGCGTGATGGGCTGGCCTTCGAAGCGGGGGCCCCAGATGTCGTAGTCGCCGTCGTTGGCGCCGCCCCCGCGGCCGTCAACAAAGTAGTAACGACCGTGGTCGCCGGGGCCGTACTCATTCTGGACTTTGGGAATGGCGTTGAAGCCGGCTTCGAACATCTGGCTGCTATTGAACTCGATGCTTACGCCCCGGTGGTCGCGGGTACCTTTTTTGGTTGTAATCATGATGACGCCGTTCTGCGAGCGCACGCCGTAAAGCGCCGCTGCAGCCGGTCCTTTGAGCACCTGGTACGACTCGATGTCGTCGGCGCTGATGTTCCAGGTGTCCGAGTTGATCGGAACGCCGTCGACGACAAAAATCGGCGCCCCGGCGCCCCGGAGGTTCAGGGCGGGCGCGCCGAGCAGTTCGGGGGAGGCGCCTACGGTGAGGCCGGCTACTTTGCCGGTAAGGGCATTTACAGGGTTAGGTTCACGCGCCTTGATCAGATCGGCGCCTTTGACTTCCTGCGTGGCATAACCCAGCCGGTCTTTCTCTTTGTTGATGCCCAGGGCAGTGACCACCACGGTTTCCAGTTGGTTGTCGACCGACATGTCGATGAGGATTTCACGCGCCGTACCGACGACAACGGTTTTGGGCGCGAAACCCACGTAAGTGGCGAGGAGCGTTTCGCCAGGGTTGGCATTGAGTTGAAAATTGCCCTCGGCATCGGTTACGGCGCCGCGGTTGGTGCCCTGTACCACTACCGTGGCGCCGGGCAGGGCCTCCTGGGTGTCGCTGGCGCGAACCCGGCCGTTCACGCGCTGGGCATGAACCGCACTGAGGGCCAAAAGTGTGAACACAAGGGCACAGCATGCACCCTTGAAGGTGTGGAGAAAAGCCTTCATAACAATGGGAAAAGTTTGGTGTCGATGTAGTGTAAACAGCGTGCGGAATACGGAGAAAACCCTTCTGCCCGAATGGGCGGGAGTGTTGTTCAACAGGCAGGCGAAACGTTCCGCGATATCGGGGGCAAAAGTAAAACGGCGCCGAAGCGCCGTTGCCTGACCTATTTTAAGTTTGCTTTAAGTTGTTGAATTTCAAATGGTTGTGTAAATTAATTGTAAAGGCCGTGTAACTTTGGAATTAACCCGTGTTCAGTCGCGGTTCCTCAAAAAATCCTCTACGTCATCCAGTTTCGGCGATTCCAGCAGGCTCTTCCATTCGAAGCGCTCGTCAAATGGCGTGAGCAGCTTCTGAGGGTCGAGCACTCGAGGATCAGCGGGTAAAGCAGAGTAAGGCGCAAAATCGGGCCGGTCGGTAAAAAAATCGGCAAAGTCACTGGCCGCCGCGTCGTACTGATTCAGATACGGTACGCCCAGCACATTCCAGAAGGTCTTGAAAATGCTGCCGAAACTGTAATGCTGGTGGCTTACATAGTTTCGTTTGGCCCAGGGCGAGATCACCATCAGCACGCTGCGGTGGGCGTCCACATGGTCGCGTCCGTCCTGTGCATCGTCTTCGGTAACGACGATGACCATGTTGTTCCAATACGGGGTATGCGACAGGAACTCGACCACCCGGCCCAGGGCCAGGTCATTGTCGGCCATGTAACTTTCGCGGAACGGATACCCTGCTTCGGGGCGCTCGCCGGCGCCGTGGTCCTGCGGCAGCATGAGGGTGACCACGGCAGGCATTTTCTCCGCTCCCGACAACCATTTTTCTTTGAATTCATCCATAAAAACCTCGGCGCGAAACTGGTCTGGGATGGCCATGTTAAAGGTCGCATAGCGCCGCGAGGAGCGGTTGTACAAAGGGCCCGGGATAGGGAAATTGACCAGCACTTTCTGGCCGTAGTATTTCATGGTGGAATCTGTGAAATTGGAGCCCATTTCGGTGCCGAACCCGAAGTTGTAAAATTCGATACCGTTGCGCTCCAGGTGGTCCCAGAGCGACCCTGCCTCGTTGTAATCTTCCGGGAAAATAGCGCCTGCGCCACCCGTCCAGGCGTATTCGCCTTTGGCTTTTCCACCAGAATTCACCCCACGGCTGTCACCGTATTCGGCCGCGACATTGGTTTCCATCCATTCGTTCGGGTAGGTGTTGGCCAGCCAGCGGTGGCCGTCGGCTGAGTGATCGGAATCCACGTAGAAGTTGTCGGCCACCCCGAAACGCTGCGCCAGGGCGAGGTGGTTGGGCATGATCGTGGCGTCTTTTACCGTCACCGTTTTGTTGTGATTGGAAAATGTGCGCTGGTAGCCGTAGCGGGCGATGGCGGGGTCGCCCTTGCCGTTTTTCAACTGGCCGAACACCTCGTCGTAAGTGCGGTTTTCCTTGGAAATGAACACAATGTGCTGAATCGGACTTTTTTTCTGGCCGGGGAAAAGAGGCACCGGGTTGTTTTCCCGACCGGAAAAAGCCGGATCGGTTGCGGCCCGGACGCGGAAATTTTGCTCCAGCACCTGCCGGGTGTGCCGCGGCAGTTCGGCGTCGGCCGGTATGTCCAGCACCGTCACCGAACCGTGCATGAGGTGGCCGACATAGCTGCCTTCCGGTCCTTCGCGGAAGGTGTAGCCGCCATTGGGTCCGCTGCCGTAGCCCTTGGCATTGGCGACGATCAGTTGGCGGCCGTCGGGGGTTACGGCCAGTTTGGAGGGGAACCAGCCCACGGGCAAATGCCCCAGCACCTTCAGGCTTGGCACGTCGATCACCGCCACGGCATTGATGCCGGATTCGGCCACATAGAGGCGCTTTTGATCGGGTGAAAGGGCCAATCCGAAGGGGATGACGCCGCGTTTGCCGGTCAGCTGAGGCAGGGGTTTCAGGAAAATGTTTTTGACCACCCGGCCACGCGCCGGATCGATGACCGATACGCAGTCGTTGTTGCCGTTGGTCACAAAAACATTGCGGCCTGTGCACACCAGTGAATTGGGGCCGGCGCCGCCCACGGCCGGGATGCCCTCGATTGTTTCGCCGACCAGAAAGCCGGTTTTGATGCGGTGGGTCACTTTCGGTGCGGCGCCCGACACGTCTACTGCCCACACCGAAAAGGATTCCGGGGCATTGGGGTCGCCCAGCGCGGGCACTTCGTAACGGTCGGTCTTGTAGCCCTCGCGCATTTCCTTCGATCCGAAAGCCGAAGTCGGGTAATCGGCCGCATTTTTTACACCCTTGGTGGAATCCAGGCTTTTCAGCGGGTTGTATTCGAACATGCCCACGTTGGCCACGTACACCGTTTTTTCATCCGGAGAAAGCGCCACGCCAAAGGGATAACGCCCCACAGGCTGGTAATGCAGCACTTTCCGGGTACGCGTATCGACTACCAGGAGGCGGAAATTGCTCTGGTCGCAGGCATATAACCGGCTGCCGTCTCGGCTCAGGACGAGGTCGCCCAGGTATCCGTCGGGGTTGTCGGGCTGGGCGCACACGATGGAATCCAGTTTGGCGCCGCTGCGCAGATCGAAAAGGAAAATCTTGTTGGACTGCCCGCCGGCTACCCACACGCTCTGGTCGTCGGGTGTGATGGCCAGGCCCATAAATACGTCCTGGAGCAGGTTTTTGTCGTCCATCGGGCCTTCGGGTATCTGTCGGACAGTCGGATTGCCGGAGGCCGGATTTTCCAAAATGGTGATGGAAAAAGGGCGGTTGCCGGAATTGGCCGTCACGGCAATTTTACCGTCGCGGGAGAGGGTGAGTCCGTAAGGGTGGGGCGCGATGCGGAAGCTTTGTCCGAGAGGGCTGACGATGCGGCCGTTGGGTACGATGGTTTCGCCCGCCGGGTCGATGGTGCAATAGCGGTCGCCGGCGGGGAGTCGATGACCCATTTTTGGGTGGAGCAGCAGGCGGCAAGGCAAGAGCAGCGCCAGCACCGCAGAGGATTTTCATGTGTCGCTTTGCAGGCGAAGGTCCGGATTCGGGCTTGGCGGCCTGGGATTTTAGTTGAAATCATTGTGAATTTGTGCCACTAACCTGGTGTCATGCGAATCAGGGGTTAGGGAAAGCGAATGCCTTGCTTGTCCTCAAGTCCCGCCAGCGAGAGCAGGCTGCAAGGCCTGCTGGCAAGGCGGGAAGGAACAAGCAAGCCCAGGGGGGCATTTTAACCCTGATTTGTGCGCCAACCTGGAGGAGTTGGCGCTACAGACCACCTTCACCCCAAACCCGCCCCCAGGCCCCATACCGCTCGTATTTCGACCGATGGCCTTCGTCGCCGCTGAAATACTGCAAGGGCGTGTTCAGCAAATTGAGGCCTTCGGCAAATAGGAGCAAGGCCGGGCTGACCCGGAAGCTCAGCGTGGCATCGAGTTGGGTATTGCTGCCGTAGATGAGTTGTGTAGCCGCATCCTCCGGCTCCCCGGCCTGCAACAGAAAATCGCTCTGGAAATTCAGCGCCACCCGGCCCGACCAGCGCCCGCGGTCGTACCACAGGGCCACATTGCCGGTGTGGGCCGCCTGACCGGGCAGCCGGATGCTTTCCTCTGCTTCGCCGCCGCCTTCTTCCTCCTCGAATTGCGCCCTCGACCAGGTGTATGTGTAGTTGGCGAAAATGCCCAGGCCCGACCATGCGCCCGGCAAAAAAAGCAGCCGTTGCTGCCAGCCCAGTTCCAGTCCGGCCAGCCAGGCGCCTTCACCGTTGAAGGGAGCGGTTTTGAGCACGCCACGAGGAACGCCGTTCCACAGAATCGTGTCGCGGCTTTGCTGGGTGTAAATGAAGTGATCGAGGCGCTTGCCAAATACGCCTGCCGACAAGGCCCCGCCATTGTGCAGTTTTATTTCTGTTGAAAAATCGGCATTCCAGGCAAAAACAGGGCGGAGATCGGGATTGCCGCTCAGCAGTTCGTCGTCCAATTGGTTGAACAACTGGTAAGGCGCCAGCTGATCGAAAGCCGGCCGTGCGTAGGAAGCGCTGAGTGCGGCCCGCCAGGAAAGCCCTTTTTCCGGACGGTAATGAAAGGCGAGGGTGGGCAGCAGGTAAGCATACTGACCCTTGAATCGCTGAGCCAAGGGCCGGCGCAGCACGGCATTGTCCTGCACATCCACCTGGTCGGCACGGTAGTCGTACTGGGTCAGTTCGAGGCGGGCGCCGGCGAGCCACGACCAGGGTCCCTGCTGCCGGGAAAAGAGGGCGTAAGCGGCGCCTGTGCTTTCGCGAACGTCAAAGTTTCCGGCGGTGCTTTCCAGGGCCGTTTCCGTTTCATTCAGTTGAAAATCAGCATAGTGTGCATCGATGAAAGTGCGGGTTTTGTCCCAGTCCATCCCTTGTCCGAATCGGTAGTGCGCGTCGAGGAAATTGTGGTCGCCGCCGTCCAGTAAGCTGCTCAATGGTGGTTCGGAAGCGCCAGTATATTCGTCATAAATGCGCTCTGCGGCCGTTGTCTTTTTATGGCGAAGACGCACTTTTACCCCAAATTTCAAAAAATCGCCAGCGCGGGGGAGCGCAAAGCGGGCATTCAGTTTGCCGGTCGTGCTTTGGTCAGTAGAGCGGTCGTTTTCGGTCTCCAACTCGTTCAAAACGAAGGCGTTATAATTTTCCGCGGTACCGTTCAATACTTCGAATTGCGGAAAATCGGCGCCGCCCCTCTGGGGCACGAGTGTCACGTCGGACCATTTGAAATCCAGCGACCGACCTTCCGGCTCGCTTTCCAGTCCATAGGAAAATGCCAGCGCGCCGTCGAGCGTCAGGCGCGGCATAGCGCGTGAAAACCCGCTTTGCGCGGCAAAAAAACGCTCGGTCTCGCGGTTGTAGCTGATGTCCCTGCCGATGGCGGCCTGGAAAACAGTGTCGGCCGGACCGCTCAGCAGTCCTTTTCCCGGGCGGTACCGCAGCCGTTGCCGCAGGTTTTGTTCCTCGAAATCGAGGAATTGGGCGCGGAAGTACAACTGGTCATTGTCGCGGCTCAACGGGACATCATACTCAGCGCTGAGTGCGGTGCGGCGACGGGATACCTGGAGTCCGCGCAGTTCGAGATCGCTCACCGTCAGTACATCCTGTCCGCCGACCTCGACCGGTTGCCACAAGGTTTCCAGGTTTTCGGTAAAGCGGTGGTCCTGCCAGAAACTGCCGTTGATCAGCAGGTTATACCCTGAGAAGGACGCTTGAGCCTGTACATTGGGCAAATTGGCGGCGGGGTTCCAGCCTCCGGCCACCGCGGCTTGCCATTCGGGCCGGCCGGCGCGCGGTTTTTCCGTCAGCAGGTTGATGCTGCCGCCGATGGCGTCGCCGTCCTGGTCGGGCAGGTTGGTTTTAAACACTTCCACGGCGCGCAATTGGTCCACCGGCAGCAGGTCGAATTGCAAAAAACGGTTGCGTCCTTCGGGCGAAACGATCTGCTCGCCATTGAGTTGCGTAGTGGTCAGAGAGGGATCGGCGCCGCGAATGTGTACAAACCGGCCTTCGCCGTTGCTGCGCTGAATAGCGATACCTGGAAGCCTTTGGAGTGCTTCGGCGGGGTTGAGGTCAGGAAAACGCCCCGGCAGGTCGAGGTTGAGGATGTGGACGACGCCATTGGTCGCCCGTTGTTGCTCCAGGGCGGACAGGTAGGCGGGAAAATTGGCGTGGACTTCCACCTCCGGTAAAATTTGCGCACTGCTGTCAGGCGTTTGCGCCGCGGCCTGGAAAGCGCCGAAGAGGATTAAAAGCACTGCGGTAACCCTATTTTTCATCGTTGTCTTGTTCAATATTGGTCAGAAACGCCCCGCGCCGCGGCGCCGGCATGTCTGAATCTTCGCCTTTCAGCGCTTTCCAAAGCAGTTCGTTGAATTCGCGGTCGGGCGCGCGGTCTTCCTGCGTCAGGTCGAAACTTTCAAAACGGCGGCTCAGCGCATTGACCGAAGCGTTGCGGTCATCGAGGCTGATGGCCGGCGTGAGGGCCTTGTAAGGCGTCAAGTCGGCTTTTTCCGTAAAACAGCGCCACATGGGTGTGGCAGCCGCGTCGTGCTGGCTCATGGGCGGCAGGCCGAGAATGAGTTCGAGGGTGCGCAACATCGAATTGGTGGAGTACAGCGTGTGGTCCACGTAGTGGCGGCGGGTGTAAGGGCTCGCCACGAAAGCGATGGATCGGTGCGCGTCCACGTGGTCGGCGCCGTTTTGTGCGTCGTCTTCCAATACGAAAACGGCTGATTGCGCCCATACGGGGCTATTGGACAAGTGTTCAATGAACATCCCCAGGGCCAGGTCGTTGTCGGCTACCATGGCGTATGGCGTGCATTTGCCGCGACTCAGCCCGACGGTGTGGTCGTTGATGAGGCGCAGGGTGCTCAGTCGGGGCAGCGCGCCCGCCGCCACCAGCGAGTCGAATTCCTGGGCCCACTGCCGTACGCGGGTGGTGTCGCGCACATCCGTGTCCCAGGAAGTGTAATACGGGCAGAAATGCCCTTCAATGGCCGGGATATTGGGCTTGTAGTCGTCGGCGAATTCGCCATAGGTCCGGTAGGTGATGCCTGCCCTTTGGCAGTGGTCCCAGATAAATCCGCCCCTGGGCCAGGCGGTTCGGTTTTGGCCCTCGAATACGTAGTCGCCGCCGCGGCCGCCGTAGCTGGTCACCCAGGTTTTTTCCGTAAAATCGTTGGCGTAGGCGGCGGTGCTCCAGTTGTGGCCGTCGGCGCTCACTTCGGCGGCGACGTAGAAGTTGTCCAGCAGCACGAATTCCCTCGACAAAGCGTGCTGGTTGGGGGTGATTTTTTCGGGAAAAAGGCACAAGCTGCTGTCGCCGTTGCCTTCCGGCATGTCGCCCAGCACCTGGTCGTAAGTGCGGTTTTCCTTGACGATGTAAAACACGTATTTGATCGGGGAGGGCTCGCCGATGCGCCGGGGAATGGGGTTGCCCTGTTCGCCATCGGCCACGATTTCGCGTTCCTTCGTGTAAGGCGAATTTTGATACACCTGCCGTGAATATTCAGTCAGGCGCCGCTCGGAAGGCTTTGTAATGATGCTGAGCGTGCCCTTCATCAGGCTGCCGATGTATTCTTCCTTTTGGGGAATGCCTTTTTGATACACCACCTCATCGTCGCGGCGCAGCGGGTTGGGACCGTTGGGGTTGGGGAAAGAAGAAAACCCTTTGCCGTTGGCTACGAAAATGGTTTTGCCCAGGGTGCGCACGCAGGTGGGGTACCAGCCCGTCGGGACAAAACCCAGTGACCGGCTTTGGCCCGGCGCCGACACGTCGAAAACGGCCAGGCAGTTGTTGTCGGCATTGGCCACGTACAGCGTTGTTTCGTCCGGAGAAAGCGCTACGCTGTTGCTGGTGGAGCCCGTGGGCGCGTCGGGAAACAGGGCTGCGACAAGGGTTTCCACGACCTTGTTTTTTTGTAAATCCACGACGCTGACGGAGTTGTCGTCAGCGCAAGCGACAAAGGCAAATTTTCCGTTTCGACTGATAACCAGGTCGTTGGGGTTGTCGCCGATGGATATCCGGGTCTGTGTGCGGCGTTTTTCGGTGTCCCAAACGATCAGTTCGTTGCCGCCCCAGTGGGTGATGTACAATCGACGGCGGTCGGGCGAGAGGGCGCAGGTATAGAGCTCGTGCCCGAGCGAATCGCGGTACAGCACGGCTTTGCTGCGGGTATCCACGACGTACAGGCTGTGGTTTTCTTTGGTGACGACGTACAGCAGGTTGCGCCGGTCGTCGACGCAGAGGCCGGCCGGTGAAATTCGTGTGGGCCAGGGCGTGCCCAGCGTCAGCGTATCGCGCAGCAGGAGTTGCTTGTTCCGGACGTTGTAGCGCAAAATGGCGTTGGTATTGCCGCCGGAGACGTACAGCGTACGTGAATCATCGGCAAATGCCAGTCCCAGCCAGCCTGTGGGGATTTCGATGGAATGCAGGAGTTTGCCTGAGCGGGCCTGGACCAGTTGCAGCGAATGCTCGCCCTGACCGTTGTTGGTGGCAGCCAGGAATTGTCCGTCGGGCGATAACGCTAGATTCATCGGGAAATCGCCGAGCGGCAGGGAGCGGCCTGCGGGCGTCAGCATCCAGCCGTTGGGGAGCAGCATGGCGGCGCTGCGGGGTTGTTTTCCGGGCTTTTGCTGGGCAAATGCGAGGAGCGGAAGCAGGAGAAAAAAGGCGAGCAGTTTGGACATGACGGCGTATGTTCGGAAAAAATTGTGCTAAACAACGCAAGTTGCAGGACACTCAGGTCCTTTTCAGGATTGCACCTTCCGCCCTACGAATAAAAAGTACTGCCAAAGTCCGATCCCCCCCGAACGGACGCTCAAATATTCCGTCCGGAAACGCTCCTGCAAAGCCGGCAACAAATGCCCGTCCATGCGGACATGATTCAGGTCCATCCAACGGCGAAAAAGGCGACTACGGGTATCGTGAAAATCCACTACGGCCACTTGCCCGCCGGGGCGCAGATCGGTCAGGACACGGTCGAGCGCGGTTTCCCAGCCAGGGTTGAACATGGTCAGGGAGTAGGAAAAAAGGATCGCGTCCACCGGTTCCTGCAAGGAAAAGCCGCCAGGGGCATAAGGCGCTTCAAAAAGCCTGACACGACTGGAAAACCGTTTTGTAGCGCTCGCGGCGCGGGTCAGCATGTGGGGCGACACATCCACGCCGATCAGTTGCATTGCTGCAAATTGCCGCGCCAGCAGTGCCAGATTGTGGCCTGTGCCGCAGCCAACTTCCAGCAAGGTTTGTTCGCTCAGGAGCGGAAGTTCGAGGCGTTGAATGACCTCGCCGCGGCCATGGAGAAAGGTCCAGCGGGTGGCGTCATAAATCATCGCATGGACGCGGTAAAACTGCCGCATCGTTTCTGGCTGAGGGCTGGAAGCGCCGTGGATCATGACAGGAGCGGTTTTCATTGTGTAAGGATATTTGAAGTGTTGAAGGGAGACTAAGAGAATGGGTTTAAATGGGGCTTCCTTGAACAAATTTTACAAAAAAAACCGTTCCCCTGCAAGGGCGACCTGCACCAAAACTAGCCGGTAATCGTGCCAATCCACGTACTGGCATACGTTCCAACGCGATCCACGGCATGCGCCTCCGCGGCGGCTGAAAAGTCAAAACGAACACGCTCGCGTACGAAATCCGATAAAAAATAAGGCTCAAAGGCTGCCGAGCGCAGCAATACCTGCGCGCCGGGAGCGGCATTGTCAAAAATCAGCTGCCATTCTTCATCGAGGGCCGGCCGCAAGTGAGCGGCGAGCCAATCCTGGTGATCCAGCAGCACAAAATGGGTGTACGATCCCGGATTGTCGCGCAGAAAACTGCTGAAAGATCCCGTGTAGGCTCGGATGCGTCCGCAGCGTTCCCGCAGCGGTTCGAAATGTTGCTGGCGCAGGTAATTCGGGCAGCAATCCGGTGAATATTGACCGAAAAAATAGAGTTTCCAGAAGTAATTGTCCTGTATGGGAAGGGTGACAAAGACCTGCCTCAAACAGTGCCGCAGATAACCGGCCATGCCTTCGTCAAAATACCCGGCAGCGAGGTGCTGCTGGCTTTTAGGGACGCCTAACATACTCTGAATCAGGTGTTGACGCATCAGCCAGCGCACGAACCGGTTGAGAAAAAGCGGTTCGAACTGTTCGTAGCAGGCCATTTGGCCGTCCAACGTTTCCGTTTCAAACAAGCGGCGGGCCAGCCGCAGCGCGTCGGGCTGCGCATGCAGCCATTGTCGCACCAGCCAGGCGACCGCACCGCTGCTACCGTGCCAGTAGAAAGAAGGCCGCAGTCCCCGGCCTTCGAAATAGTGCAGGTTGCGTTGCCAATAGTCGCGGGAAAAGGCATCCTTCAGGTGCGGAAAAACCAGTTCGTTCAGGATTTCCCTGGCTCGTGGCGACGCTCCGCGGCCGAAAAATTCGAATAGCGCCTCATGGTCGCCGGCTTCCAAAAAGGCAATTTTTAGATGCAATACGGCATTTTGTCGCGGATTGAGGTCCACGCAATGAATTTCTGCGCAGTCGTCCAGCAAGTAATCCAGTGCGTTGCATCCGGCACTGGTCAGCATGGCCACACGGCTTTGAGCGGTCAGTTGAAGCAGGATGCGGTCGCATCGCGGATCCTCCCAGCAGGTGTTGTACACCAGCGTTCGGCTGTGAATTTGGCTGAAAATGGTGTCGTGTAAGGCACTGGCCAGGCCCATAGGGAAGATTTTTGAGCCACAAAAGTAGAGCCGCTGTTTTCGCGAACCGGCAAACCAGGATTAAGTTACTTTAAAGGTTTTGGCGTCCCGCGATACGAAGCTTTGTCTGCCCGCTTCGTTTTCAGGATAAAACCAGACCTTTGCGATCTCTTTTTTAACCGCCCGTTGCTACTGAAACGGGCACTTCCAATTGCCACTGTCCACTGTTATTACCGACTGCCGATGCCTTACAAGTTTTCCGATTTTGTTGCCAAGTTTCCCCCGATCACTATGCCAGTGACCCTGGGCGAAGAGACTCACCACACTTTTAGCACTGAAAATGAGCCGATTCCGTTGGCAATGGTGGAGCAATTCATCCTTCCGACCAACCCGCCGGACACCCAGGACGATGAATTCACGGAATACGTCCCCTGTTTTGCCATCGACGATACGGAGAACTTCATCGCCCTCGTCTGGTGGAAGGCCGGGTTGCTCAATTACGAATACATACTGGCCACTTTTTCCGCAAAAGGTGAATTGATCAGCCGCCAGGTTGTGGCTTTTACCCGGGTAAATGATCAAAAAGTGAGCCGCGGCGTGGCCACCATCGACGAAGACTGGGTCATTTTTATCGCGGAGGGCGATTCCAGCGGGGGCAATGATTTGTTTGACCCGACTACGTCGAAAACGTATGACCTGGAAATCATGTCGGATGGCGAAATCGTGTAAGTAACCGACCTCCCCTTGCCCAAACCCGCCGTTCCCGAATTTTAACTATCCCGGGGCGGGGGCTGGCACTAATTTTGCCCGCCATTCATCTCTTTTTAATCTTCTAATCCGCTTCTGCCCATGTCCGATGGTCTCATTCACCGATTGCCCATGTTGTTCCGATGCTGGCTGACGGCCGGCATTTTTATGGCCTCCTGCTTCGATTTACAGGCTCAAAGCTGCGCCTTGATCTGTAAAACAAATGTTCAGGTCGTCCTGAATGGTCTGGGGCAAGCGCTTATTACCGAGCAGGTGATCGCTCCCACTGCCCCCGTCTATTGCCCCGGACCCATTACCATCAGCCTTTTTGATGAAAATTATGAGCCCGCGCCCAATCCGCTGACCTGCGATTATGCCGGACAAACAATCACCGCCGTGCTCGAACATGACGCGACGGGTAACTCCTGTACCGGTACGATTGAATTGCGCGATTACCTGCCGCCCTACCTGAACTGCCCCGAAAAATTTGTCCTTTGCAGCCAGGACACCGATCCAGACCTCATCGGACAGCCTCTCATGAGCGACAATTGCACGCCTGCCGCTGCCATGAGCGTAAATTACGACGATCAATTTACCGACCTCCCCTGCAATACTTCCCAAGGCGGCCAACAGGTGACCGCCCGCATTGATCGCAGCTGGCAGGTGAGCGACGAAAACGGCAATACCTCCGCCTGCATTCAAAAGATCTGGGTGAAACGGGCCGTGCTCTCCGACGTCGGATTCCCGCCCGACCTCGACGGCTTTCAGGACGAACCGCTCGACTGCGGACAAGACCCTAACGACCTGGGTCTTACCGGCGAACCCACGCTTGAAGGCCAGCCCATAGCGGCCAACAGCCCTTGCGATCTGGCTGTATTGCACAGTGATCAAATAATAAATGCTTGTGGATCAGGAAGTTATACAGTTTTGCGAACCTGGACGATCAGCGACTTTTGTGGTGGCGGTACGACGCAACACATCCAGGTCATCAAATTGCAGGACCTCACGCCGCCGCAACTGACCCCGCCCGACGACTTCACGGTAGGCACGACTGATCTCGATTGCGCCGGGTACGTAACCTTGCCTCCGGGCCTGGCGACCGACGATTGTTCATCCGTCAGCATTGTGCCTTCCTGGTCGTTCGGAGCCGGATACGGCGTCTATCTTGTGCCAAAAGGCGCCCACATCGTCACCTACACAGCCACCGACGCCTGTGGAAATACCGCCAGCGCCACGGCGCGGGTGACGGTAGAAGACGACGACCCGCCTCAGGTGATCTGTAACGCCGACCTGCAGGTCTCCGTTTCAGCCAGCGGCACCGGCGTAGTGCTGCCCCAAACCCTGGACGCCGGCAGTTGGGACAATTGCGATGCTATTGCGCTGAGTATCAGCCGGGATGGAGATATGTACGGACCATCGGCTCAGGTCACCTGCGCCGACATCGGGCCACCGCTGATGCTTTACCTCCGCGCTGCGGACGCCGCGGGTTTGGAGAATTTTTGCCAGGTGGAGGTCACGGTCCGCGATTTTATCAAACCGGCCCTGAATTGTCCGGCCAATGTGACCCTGAACTGTGGAGCGGACTTTTCCAACCTGCAACTGACGGGTCAGGCCCAGGTTTCCGACAATTGCGGGCTCTTAAACCTCGTATTTTCCGATGTGGTCAATTTGAATGCCTGCAACATTGGAACTGTCGCCCGCACCTGGCTGGCAACCGACCTCCATGGTAATTCCAAAACCTGCGTTCAGCAAATCACGCTTCAGCCAGTCAATACCATTGCCGTCGTATTTCCTTCCGACCTGACCATCAACGATTGCGCAGGAGTCGCCGCCTTGCAGCCTGCTGCTACCGGCCAGCCCATTATAACGGGCCAGGCCTGTTCGACGGTATCGGTTACTTTCACGGATCAGGTGTTTGCCACCCCGCCGCCGCCCGCATGCTTCAGCATCCTTCGCAGTTGGAAGGTAATAGAATGGTGCACATACAACGGCGGCGCCTCGGGTATTTGGGAACACGTACAACTCATTACGGTGCGCGATCATACCGCACCCCTTCTGGGTATCCCCCCGGATATGACCGTGGATGCGGCCCCGTCGGAATGTACCGCTGCGGTAACGCTGCTTTCCGCCACTGCGACGGATTGCAGTGGCAATGTCGTCATCACACACAACAGCGCGTTCGCCAGCGCGCCAGGCGCCAATGCTTCGGGCATTTACCCGCCCGGCTTGCATCAAATCGTTTTTACGGCAACAGATGCCTGTGGCAACACCAGGCAAGAGACGATGCAGCTGCTCGTTCGTGACCAGATCGCTCCGGTTGCGCTCTGTCAGAACAACGTGCTGCTCACGCTGGATGCTTCCGGAACGGCCACGCTTTCTCCTACGCAGCTGAACGCAGGATCGTATGATCAATGCACCCCGTCCGGACAACTGTTGCTGGACGTAGTGCCGCAAACCTTTACCTGCGCGCAAACCCCTGCGCAGCCCGTGTTGCTCACGGTCACCGATGCGGCGGGCAACGTGGCCGCTTGCCAGGCCACTGTGTCGGTGCAAGCGCCTCCAGGCGTCTGCGCAGGCGACACCTATATAATAAATGGAACAATCCGGACGGAAACCCTGATTCCGGTCGCTTCGGTGCCGGTGGAACTGATGCAAGGCACAGCGATTCAGCAGGTCAGTTGCGACAACACGGGTGCGTTTGTGTTCGATGATCTGCCCGATGCGGCAGCTGTGTTGCGACCCCACAACAATACCAACTGGATGAACGGGGTGTCGACATTCGACCTGGCACTCATTTCCAAACACATTCTCGGTATTCAGCCGCTGAACTCGCCTTATAAAATGATCGCGGCCGATGCCAACCATTCCAACTCGATCACCACATTCGACATCGTGCTGCTGCGCAAGCTCCTGCTCGGCGTCAGCGATACGGTGGAGGGCAATACTTCCTGGCGCTTTGTGGATGCGGGGTTTGTATTTGACCACCCGGACAATCCCTTTTCGGCGGCCTTTCCGGAAACCATTTCATTGGACAGTCTGGACGGCATCTTGCCGTCCCTTGATTTTATCGGGATCAAAACCGGCGATGTGAACAATTCCGCCGATCCGTCTGCGGCGCGACCCGCGACGGATGACCGGGTGCACATGGAGGGCTCCTTGATCATTTTCCCTTTTCAACAGGAAGAACACGCCTGTGTAGAATTGCAGATCACGGATGTTTTGGGCAGACCAGTGCTCAACAAACGGGGTAATTTTCCATCGGGCGGCACCCGTTATTGTCTGCATCGCGCGGAACTTCCACCGGCCGGATTTTTTTACTACCAAATCACAACGGCAGGGCAGAATGGTACGGTTTTTGGAGATTTTATTCTCACAGACGAATGAGCCGCGTGGGGCTGGGAAAAGCATTGAAATAGCAGCGAAATGGCGGAAAAACAATTGTCACAGTTCTCAAACGATCCATTTTCCGCCGCATTCTCACATGAAACCGCCGTTCCATTTTTCTGAAAAAAAAATCATTTCCCATGCAACCGTTTTCGAAGACCCACGTATATTTGTGCACGCTTTGCGGAAAAAATCCTGCCGCAGCGTTTAATCCGTAATAATCTCATGAGCGATCGGCGCTTGAACAACTCTTCGTTCACGCCAGAATTACCGCCCGACTCGAAGGCAAATTCTCCCCTCGCTCTTTTCTCAGAACCGATTTTGACAGGACGCGCTTTCTGTCCCATTGCTGTCTGCTACCCGGCACGTCCGGTGCATATATAAGCACAACCGATCTTGTTAATCCTCAGGCATTGCCTTTTGAGTCCATTTTAATCTCATGAAAAAAACTGATACCAGTTGCTGTTTACGCCATACGGTTTTAAATAAGTAAAGTATTGACTGCAGAGGTGATGCCCTGCTATCAATGCTTTTTTTATTGCCCAAAACACACCTTGAATCTCCTGTTCGCCCGATAAGATGTTCTGCCCGCCGGGCTTAGAATATAAAACAATTTCACCATTTTTTCATCAACTATTTCTTTAACATCATGAAAAGAATAAGTTCCATTCGCGTCATGCAAACGCTGGCAGTGCTGGTGTTCATGACTTTCATGGGGATGAGCGCTACTGCTCAAAATTATCTGCCGCCTGCCGCGGCAATCGATAAGATTGACCAGACGATGCCCTCACTCACCAACCCTACACCTCCGGCTTCGAACGGCACGTTGCAATCCGCAACGAGCAGCGCTCCCAGCTCGAAGGTTACCAGCACAATGTCCTTGACGATCTTGAAAATTGACTACCTGAACGAAGTGAAGCGTCAGCTCAAAGCTGATTCGAACCTTTCCACCGGTGGCGCTATCGAGAACACCAAGACGTGGCTGACCGGCATGCTCAACGGCCGTCCCACAACGAATCTGGATGCGACCTACAACTGGGTCAAAAACTTGCTCCAGTAATTCTACTCCCTTTATTAATTTCATTGAAAGACAAAATTTAAATCGTAGTCTCATGAGAATGTTAAAAACTACGCTAAACTGTTGGAAGGCCGCGACCCTGGTTCCGGTTCTTCTGCTGGTGGGGCTGGCCACTTCGTTTGGCCAAACGGTCACCACTTTTACGTCGGCGGTAGCTTCACAAACTATTCCCGATGCCGCTTATAACGGCACTTTCGCCAGCATGGCTACCAAGACGGTGAATGTTAATACCGCTCTTTTGCCTGCCGGCCAGAATATTTCCAAAGTGCGCGTTTTTGTGAACAACATCAACCACACCTGGGTTGGCGACCTCACCATGAAGGTGCAGCTGCCCAACGCATCTGTTTTCGGCCTGCAAAGCCGCGCTGGTCTCGCTGAGCCGAGCGACGGCGGCGCTACCTGCTGCGGTTTCAGCGCCGACCTGCAGAATGCCATCCTTCAGTATGACGATGCCAGTGGCAACTCGGCTGAAAACATGGGTTCCGCCGGCAACGTTTCCGGCACGACCCAATGGCAGCCTGCCAAAGGCACCATCTCTTCGCCTTACACCACCTTTGCTTCCCTGGTGACCGCTCTCGGCACCACTTATGCTCCCTACGGCGGCAACTGGATCATCGGTATCGGCGACGGCGCCGGTGGCGACGTGGGCAACTTCTCTTCCGTTACGGTGGAAATCACCACGGTAACTCCTCCGGTGCCTTGCGCCATTCACTGCCCCTCCAACATCACGATCAACCTTGATCCGGGTGCTTGCGGCGAGTACGTGAACTACAACGTGACCACCACTGGCGATTGCTTTATCTCCAGCCTGATCTCCGGCTTCCAGGGCAACTACGCTCCGAGCGCCATCCAATACTGGCAAACCGGCAACGGCATCTTCACCAACCCGCCCAGCACGTTCGCTAACGACGCTCCGGAAATTGTGTTCAACGCCGCTGCTCCGCCGAGCCAACTCACCCTCGTTTCTGCAGACTTCTCGCAGGCTCAGTCCATCTACTACTACTTCTATGGTGTACAATGGGTGAACAACGCTGAAACGGATATCAACTTCGACTGGACCTACACCACCAACGACGGCGCCTTCTGGGACCGCTTCGTAATGCTGGTTGGCAGCGCTGCCAACAACTTTGCCAACAACAACTTTGGCAACCAGGTGGGCAACTGGCAGACGATCACCAACATCAACGGCGCCAACGCCCAGAACGGCCACGTCACCGTGCACCTGCTGCCCGGCCAACGCCTCGCTCTGGCTGCTTACACGTCTGACGCTGTTGGCGGTCCTGCTACCATCAACATCACCAACTTCACCTCCGGCTCCGTTGTTACGGCTGTTCCGGAACTCGTATCCGGTCTCGGAAGCGGTGAGTTCTTCCCCATCGGCACCACGACCAACTGCTGGAAAGTGAAACTGGGCCCGCCCTACACCCAGCTGAACCCGGCCGACGTTTCCTGCTGCTTCAATGTAGTGGTGAACGAATATCCGAACCCGATCTCCTCGCTGGTTTGCAATGACCTCGTGTATGTTTCGCTCGACGAAACCTGCCAGTTCTGCCTCGGCGCTGACGACGTGCTCGAAGGTGGCCCGTATCACTGCTACGACGACTACATCGTCGAAGTGGACAAAAATGCTCCGTTCGGCAACGGTCCGTGGGTTCCTGCCTGCTTCGGCCCCGCTGATATCGGCAAAACCTACCAGGTTCGCGTAACGGACCCGGATACCGGCAACAAATGCTGGGGCAACGTGAAAATCGAAGACAAACTCGCTCCGGTTCTTGACTGCCCGACGAAACTGCTGCCTTGCAACTTCCCGAGCTTCGCTCCCGAATACGTAGAATCCGCCACGCTGACGCTGAAATTTGCTGCTGCCGCTTCGGATCTGCCCAAAACGATCGCTCCCGGCTCCAACTTCAACTTCAACATTCCTGTTGGCGTTGACGGCAACGTGAACGACGTTGACTTCCGCACGAAGATCACCAATGCATTCTACTGGAACCTCCGCGTTGACATCACCAGCCCGAACGCAACTACGGTTGCTCCGTGGCAGGAAGGCATCGGCGGTTGCAACCTGGTTGGCCCGCTGTGGACCCGTCTCGACGACGAAGGCCTTGCTTCCAACCTCTGCGTTGACCTCTATGCTGACAAAAACCTGGATGAGTCTTCCTTCTTCGGTTGGGACCAACTCAACCCGCTGGACAACGGTCCTTCCGGTGGTAACTGGAATGTCAAAATCTCCAACATCGACCTCTTCGGCTTCGGTCAGTCCCTGATCGTTGATATCGCCGAACTGTACATCAACATCACCGGCGACTTCACTCCCGGCTTCCCGAACGGCCTGGTTTACAACACCAACGTGTTCTCGACCGGCAACCCGAACCAATACGTCGTGCCTGCCGGCGCAGGTGTTCCGCAACTGGACAACTGCTCGGACGTAACGCTGACCTACATCGACACGCAAGTTCCGAAAGACTGCGCTTCGGGCCTGACCGCTACGATCAACCGCAAGTGGACTGCCAAAGACGCTTCGGGCAATACTTCGACCTGCATCCAGCAGATCAACCTGCTCCGTCCGACCCTCGCCGACGTTGTGCTGCCTGTTGACTACGACGGCATCGACGCTCCGTACTTCCACTGCACCGACAATGCCTACCCGACTCCGGACTGGATCGAAGGTCAGGGTCTGCAGGGCTGGCCGCACGTATTCGGCCAACCGAGCGGCTGCTCGATCAACTGGACCTACGAAGACATCGTGCTCGATGTTTGCGACGGCACCTACAAGATCCGCCGTCAGTGGACGATCATCGACTGGTGCATCGGCGACGGTTTCGAATACAACCAGATCATCAAAGTGCTTGACGACCAGGGCCCGTCCTTCGACTGCCCGGCCAACATCACGATCTCGACCGATCCGTTCGTGTGCTGTGGTTCGACGAACCTGCCCGACGTGATCATCACCGACAACTGCTCGCGGATCGACAACATCAGCGGCATGATCATCACGTTCGACCCGCAAACGAACCAGCAAACTGGCATGTACCAGATTGGTGGCGAGTTGACCGACTT
>JBGAJY010000102.1:0-19679 GCA_044224705.1 Saprospiraceae bacterium | reverse complement strand
AGGCAAGGGGCAAAAGGCAAGGGGCAAAACAACCAGATCGGTCGCTTTGCCCCTTGCCTTTTACCCCTTGCCTCTTGCCTATCGCTTGTCTACCTTCTGCGTGGTCAGCACTTTGTGGTTACGGTCCAGCAGCTGAACGAGATAGAAACCTTTGGGAAGATCAAGAATGGAATAGCGTTCGCCTTTGACGAATTCGTAGGTCTTGACTTGTTTGCCGACGAGATTGAACACCAGGACCTGGGACACCTGATCGTTGTTGTCGTTCACGGAAAAATATTCCGTAGCCGGATTGGGGAACACGGAGAGCTCGGGGCGATTGACGCTTTGAGCCTTCAAAGCAAAACCGGCGAGTACGAAAAAGATCAGGAGTACAGTATTTTTCATCGGCAAAATCAGCTTGGATAATTGTTTTCGTGGGCAAAATAGGGATTATTACACCGATCGGACAACCCGCCTTTGGATTTTTTTGTAAACATTAACGTTAAGGACGCAATAAGCGCGGAGGTTTGCTACCCGTTGACATTTACAAAAAACCTTTTTCTGTAAAAAACAGACCGCAGACTCAGTCGGCCGCGAAAAATAAATTTTATGCCCCCGAACCCGTCCGGCGGCGGTAAATCGGCAGATTGACAAGGCCGAGCCGCTGGAACCAGTGTCCGAACGACACCCTCAGAACGCCCAGCCCGTATTTCATGCTGCGTCGGAAATTGATGCTCGACGCCTCGTCGAAATACTTCGTCGGGCAGGTCACTTCGCCGATATCGAAGCCGGCGTACACGATCTGCGACAGCATTTCATTGTCGAACACGAAATCGTCGGAGTTCTGGTTGTAGTCGATGGTTTCGAGCACCGCCCGGCTGAACGCCCGGTAGCCCGTGTGGTACTCCGACAACTTATAGTGGATCAGCGTGTTCTGCGCAAAAGTCAGGAAGCGGTTAGCGACGTATTTGTACAGCGGCATGCCGCCTTTGCGCGCGCCCATGCCCAGGATGCGGGAGCCCAGCACCACCGGGTACAGGTCCTCTCCGATGATATTCACCATCGAAGGAATCAGTTTGGGGGTATACTGGTAGTCGGGGTGCAGCATGATGACGATATCGCCGCCGATATCCAGCGCTTTGTTGTAGAGCGTTTTTTGGTTGCCGCCGTAGCCTTTGTTTTTTTCGTGCACGATGACGTGCTGGATGCCCAGTGCGCGGCCTACTTCGGCAGTGTTGTCGCGGCTGTGGTCGTCGCAGAGAATGACCTCATCCACGAGGTCGAAAGGGATTTCGCGGTAGGTTTTTTCGAGCGTCTTTGCCGCGTTGTAGGCGGGCAAGACCACGACGACTTTTTTTCCTTTGTACATAAATTCGAGTTAGGGCGGGTATTAGAAAACAGAGACATGACCACCTTGGATTTTTTTAACCACATAAAGGACACATGAAGGGCACATAAAGAAAAAGGTGAGCGGATTTTAGTGGCAGTTTGCTTTGACGCCAAACGTACCATGTAATGCCTTGTTACCTTTTTCTTTATGTGCCCTTCATGTGTCCTTTATGTGGTAATAAACCCGAGGTAACGGAAGTCTTTGGTCGGTTCAGGCTTCTGTCTTGGTTTCAGGTTCAGCATTTTTTTCCGCTTCGGCTTCCAGCCGCGCTTCTTCAAAAATGCCTTTTTCACGCATGAAATTGAACCACTTCACGCACTTTTTGATATCGTTAATGTGCACGCGGTCGTGGTCGTGCTCCGGCAGGATAGCGCTGAAATAGGCGCGGAATTCATTGCTGGAAGCGTTGGGGCCGGGTGTCGGCGTGGCGTCGAGCTGATCGAGCATTTTTTGAAAAACGTCGGTCAGGGCAACGGTGCCTTCTTCGGTTTCCGTATAAATAGCAATCGAGGCCAAGGGGGTGACCTGGCTTTGGCGGGCGGCTACGAAACGTGTACGGCCCTCGTTGCGATCTTCAATGACGAGGCCGTTGCTGCGCGAAGTGACGAGTTTGTGTACGCCTGGCACACCGGCGATGACGAGGTATTTGTCTAAGTTCACTTTTTTAAAATGATGAACGATGAATGATAAATGATGAATGATGAAGGTTTGCCGTGTCGGCAAATTCATCATTCATCGTTTATCATTTATCATTCTGGTTAAACGGTCATGATTTCTTTTTCCTTCACGCCGACGATCTTGTCCACCTGCTCGACGTATTTGTTGACGAGGTCCTGCAATTCGGTCTCCTTGCGTTTACCCAGGTCTTCGGGCAGACCTTCTTTTACTGCTTTTTTGATGTGGTCCAGGGCTTTATGGCGGGAATTGCGGACGCCCACTTTACTTTCCTCGCCGGCGTGTTTGGCTTTTTTGACCAGTTCCTTGCGTCGTTCTTCGGTGAGCGGCGGCACAGCCAGGCGGATGATTTCGCCGTCGTTGGCAGGTGTGATGCCGAGGTTGGCGTTGATCAGGGCGCGTTCGATCGGGCCGAGCATATTGCGTTCCCAGGGTTGGATGACGATAGTGCGGGCATCGGATACCTGAATATTCGCCACCTGGGCAAGCAACGTGGGCGTGCCGTAGTATTCAACGTGAATGTCCTGCAACAGATTCGTGGAGGCTTTACCCGTGCGGAGTTTGAGGAGTTCATGCTCAAGGTGTTCGAGCGCTTTGTCCATCGAGGCCTTGGCTTCGGCCATTGTGTGATTGACGTCTTCCATAAAGTAATGAGTGAATGGGTGAATGAGTGAATGAGTGAATTTCAGGAGTGAACCATGAAAAACGAACCGATGCCCAGCAGACAAGAGCGGTTCATTTATTCACTCATTCACTCATTCACACAATCACTCATTGATTTGGGCGGCAAAGTTCCGAAGTTTTCGATGTTTTGGAAAAAACCCGCCGGAAAATGTCGGTTTTTGATTTGTTGCGGCAGCGGAGCGCCGCTGGCACACCGGCAATAGTCAAATGTGCGTACCTTCCCGCTAGCTTTACGTGCCATGCCCGAACTACAGGAAATTAAACGCACCCTCTCCCAGATTGAAAAACTGGAGCGCGAGGTGCATCTCAAACAATTGCAGATCACCAGCCTGCTGGCGATCACCCAGGCCATTAATGAAAATGTGTCGGCTGAGGGATTGTTCGAGATGTACAACTCCTTTCTGCGATGGGAGATCGGGATCAAACGCATGGCGTTGTTTTTCCACGAAACGGGCTACTGGGAATGCAAAACCTCGCTGGGTGTGGACGCCACGCTGCTGGAGTCTGACATCAGCAAACAACTGCATCGCTTCCGCTCCAAACAACGCATCGACCCCAACGACGAGAACCCCTTGCTGCGCGAATTCGACCTTGTAATCCCGGTGATGCACAAGGACGAGGCCATCGCCTATACTTTCCTTGGCGGTTTTACGGACGAAGACGACGTGTACAACAAGGTGCAATTCGTGACCACCATCACCAACGTGATCGCTGTGGCCATCGAAAACAAACGCCTGTTCAAAACCCAGCTGCGCCAGGAAGTGCTCAACCGCGAGGTCGAACTGGCCGCCGAAATCCAACGCACACTGGTGCCTTCCCGCCTGCCTTCCGGCAGCAAATACCAACTGTCGAGTATTTACAAACCGCACTTCGCGGTGGGCGGCGACTATTACGACGTCATCGAATTCCCCGAAGAAAACCTGGCTTTTTGCATTGCCGATATCACGGGCAAAGGCGTTTCGGCAGCCCTGCTCATGGCCAACTTCCAGGCCAACCTGCGCACCCTGGTGACCCGCTGCGAAACCCTCGAAGAGATCGTCCGGGAAATGAACACAGCCGTGTACCGGGTCACGCAGGGCGACCGGTTTATTACCCTCTTTTTGGCCAAATACGACGCTTCCAGCCGCACCCTGCACTACGTGAACGCCGGCCACACCCCACCCCTGCTGCTCAGCAACGGCGAAGTGACGCGCCTTAAAAACGGCTGCACCGTGCTGGGCTGGATGCCCGAACTGCCTTTTCTCGAGATCGGCGGCGTGTGTCTTACCGGCGAGTCGGTGCTCTTCTCCTATACCGACGGCCTGACCGACATTCAGAATCGCGCCGGAGAAGAATACGGCGAGGAAAACCTGCTGAAATTTTTGCTGAAAAACGCACATGAATGCAATGCCAAAGAGTTGAATACCAGACTGTTTGCTGCAATCGAAACTTTTCGCGAACGACAGGCTTATCCCGATGATATCACCGTACTGACTTGCAAATTCTTCTAAAATCACTTTTACTTTGCAACAATACACCACCACTTGTTGTCTAAGCCGCAAAAACCTGACAAGAGCCAACCAATCATTTTTTTAAACCAAATTTTGTACGTATGAAGACTTTACTCAAAATTACCCTGCTCAGCGCAGCATTCTTTGGCTGCGTTAATTTCAGCACCGCTCAGGTGAATTTCGGCGTAAAAGCCGGTTTGAACCTGGCCAACGTTAATTTCAGCGAAGAATTTGACGGTCTGGTCGACCCGAAAATGCTGATCACCTTCCAGGCCGGCGTTATCGCTGACATCAACATTTCCGAACACATCGCCATCCAGCCCGGCCTCTTGCTCGTCGGCAAAGGTTTCAAAATCGACGACGACCTCGCTGGAAAAGGCAGCAGCAGCCCGATGTACCTCCAGGTGCCGGTGAACGTGCTCTACAAAGGCAACATGTTCTACGCCGGCGTAGGCCCGTATGTTGGCTACGGCCTGTTCGGCAAAGTCAAGCAAGACGGCGCCGACGACCAGGACCTCAACTTTGGCAACAAAGTGGATGACGACTATGCGCCGCTGGACTTCGGCGCCAACATCGAAGCCGGCGTGGACCTCGGAATGATCCGCATCGGTGCAGGCTACGCCCTCGGCCTGGCCAATATCTTCCCGGCCGACTTCCGCGAAGGCAGCGACATTTCCGCCAAACACGGCGTCATCAGCGTGAACGTGGCTTACATGTTCGGCGGCGGCGACGAATAATTTCTACCGCATTTTCAGTTACCTGCATCGCCGGTCCCCGTTCGGGGCCGGCGATGTTTTTTTTGAAAATTGCTTTTTTGCCAACGCCCGGCTTTTACCTTTGGCGCCGACAATTCCTTCAACTTTCACCCTTTTTTCCAACATTCCGCACTCATTATGAAAGCTTTATTCAAAATTACCCTGCTCAGCGCAGCCTTCATCGGTTGCCTCAATGTCAGCTCCGCACAAGTCAATTTCGGCGTCAAAGCCGGCGCGAACCTCTCAACGGTGAACGTCAGTAACCTCGAAGGCCTGGACCCCAAATTTATCGTTTCCTTCCAGGTCGGGGCAATCGCCGATATCAACATATCGGACCAGTTTGTGCTTCAGCCGGGGCTTTTGCTCACGGGCAAAGGCTTCAAAATAGAAGATGAATTCCTGGGAGAAACCTACAAAACCACTGCCACGTTTTATCTCCAGGTACCCGTCAATTTTATGTACAAAAGCGACAAATTCTACGTCGGCGCAGGCCCGTACGTGGGCTTTGGCCTGTTTGGCAACTTTAAATACGAAGGCGGCGGCGACAGCGAATCCGAAAGCATCGACTTCGGAACAGGAGAAGATGACGACTGGACTCCGCTCGATTTCGGAGCCAACCTGGAAGCCGGCGTGATCCTGAACCAGATCCGCATCGGCGCAGGCTATGCCCTCGGCCTGGCCAACGTTATTCCGGACAGTGCCCGTGAAGGCGATGAAAAAGTCACCAACGGCGTCATCAGCGTCAACGTGGCCTATATGTTCGGCGGCAAAAGTGAATAATTGACCCTGAATTCCCATCTGTCCGCATCGCCGGCTCCCTATGGGGGCCGGCGATGTTTTTTTGAAAATTACTTTTTTGCAAACACCCTGCTTTTACCTTTGGCCCTGACAATTCCTTCAATTTTTACCCGATTTTTCTAACATTCCGCACTCATTATGAAAGCTTTATTCAAGATCGCCCTGTTCAGCACAGCCTTTTTCGGCTTCATCCATGCCGCTTCCGCCCAAGTCAACTTTGGTGTTAAAGCCGGCCTCAACCTGGCCAATGTCTTCGTCGATCCGAAAGAAGACCCCAATCCCAGCATGGTCGTTACCTTCCAGGCGGGAGCCATTGCCGACATCAATATCTCGGACAACTTCGCCATTCAGCCCGGCCTCCTGCTGGTGGGCAAGGGGTTCAAGGTTGATTTTGATTTCCTGGGCACCAATTTCAAATCCACCAGCAACCCGTTCTACCTGCAAGTGCCCGTCAATTTCCTGTACAAAGGCAAAATGTTCTACGCCGGCGCAGGCCCGTACGCGGCATTCGGCCTTTTCGGTAAAAACAAAACGGAAGGCGGCGGCGACTCCGACTCGCAGGACATCAGCTTCGGCAATGACGTGGACGACAACTACGCTCCGCTCGACTTCGGCGTGAACGTCGAAGCCGGCGTGGACCTGCCCGCCAACCTGCGCATCGGTGCAGGCTACGCCCTCGGCCTGAGCAACGTGATTTCGGAAGCCAACCGCGGCGACACTTCGATCAAACACGGCGTCATCAGCGTGAACGTGGCTTACATGTTCGGCGGCGGCGACAAATAATGGCTACCTGATTTTCGGCTTGCCTGCATCGCCGGCCCCGCTCGGGGCCGGCGATGTTTTTTTTGAAAATACAGCCGAGCCGCTCAGCTTATCTTCGCCCGTAAATCCATTTGCCCGTGAACAAGAACGAACCCTTTCAGCTCAACGTCAACAACGGCCAGTACGAATTCAACATCACCCCGGAAGATGCCGCGGCACTCGATGTCGTACACGAACAGAACGGCATGCATCACCTGCTTGCCGACGGACGGGCGCACCGGGCCGAACTGATCGAAGCAGATTATTACGCTCATACCTATACCATCCGCGTCGACGGGACGAAATACGTCGTGCACATCAACGACCATTTCGAGCGGCTCGTCAAACAACTCGGCCTGACGGTGGGCGGCAGCCAGAAACAGAACACGGTGAAGGCGCCCATGCCGGGTTTGGTGCTGGATGTACACGTATCACCCGGCCAGCAGGTTCAGAAAGGCGACACGCTGCTCATCCTCGAAGCGATGAAGATGGAAAATGTGATCAAGGCCATCGGCGACGGTACCGTGAAGTCGGTGGCGGTGGAAAAAGGCATGGCGGTGGAAAAAGGGCATTTGCTGGTAGAAATGGAGTGAAGCTCACTCAATACGCCTTCATCCCCGTCACGTAATACATATCCATTGCGCCCTTGTTTTTCGCGGCGATCTTGCCGCGGTACTGCCATTCGAACTCGTACTTGGCGAGCCAGTGGGCCGCTTCGCTGACGTTGACGCGGCCGGGCTCGCAGGCTTCTTCCATGCGGGCGGCAATATTCACCGTGTCGCCCCAGATATCGTAGGCAAATTTCTTTTTACCCACTACGCCGGCCACCACCGGGCCGGTATGGATGCCCACGCGGGCTTCGAAATGCAGGAGCCCCTGGCTTTGCCGTTCGGCCTTGTGGTGGAGCAGAAAGTCCTGGATTTCGAGGGCGGCTTTGACCATGTCGGAAGGGCTCGCATTCATATCGGACAAACCGCTGGCGCAGATGTAGGCGTCGCCTACGGTTTTGATTTTTTCGATGCGGTACTGGCCGATGATGCGGTCGAAATTGGAAAAGCAATAGTCGAGTTCTTCCACGAGGCCTTCCGGCGGCAGGTGTTCGGCCACATACGTGAAGCCGGTAAAATCGATGAACATGACCGTTGCCTGGTCGTATTGCCGGGCAGCCACTTTGTTGTTTGCCTTTAATTCGGTGGCAATGGCGGGCGGGAGGATGTTGAGCAGCAGGTTGTCGCTCTTTTTCTGTTCGAGGTCGATGATCTTGTTTTTCTCCGCCAGGTCGTCGGCGGTGCGGCGCTTGGCGCGGTAGCGCAGGTAAAATGCGCCGGCAAAGACAAATACGATGGAGGCGATCATAGCCGCCAGGTTGCGCTGGTTGTCGCTGATTTTCTGCGCGAGTTCAGCTTCCGCCAGCTGGCGTTTCTGGTCCTGAATCTCTTTTTCCTGCTCCACACGCACGATAGAGGCGGCCATTTGCTCCTTGGTCATCGTCTGTACCATTTGTGAAGCCGTGCGGCTGACCGAATCGGAGCGTTGTTTTTCCTGGGAGATCTGGGTGATGGTTTGTTCGCGTTTGTTGATCTCTTCGAGGTTTTTTTCCTGGACTTCCCTGAGTTGGGTCTGGTACACCGTTTCGAGGTTCTGCGTCTGCCCCGTAGTATTCTGGAGCTGATTGATCAGGTTGGCGTTTTGTGATTCGAGGGCCGCCACGCGGGCTTCAAGCAGGCGGGTTTCGGCCGTGCTCGAAGAGGTGCGGGTGCCGCCGGCGCCGGAATTTTTGAGGTAATTGACCGTTTCGTGGCTCCATTTGAGGGCTTCGCGCAGGTCGTTTTGCTTGGTCGCGATGTCTTCCAGGCGCTGCATGGAATTGAGCGCCACATCCCGGATGCCGTAATTGCGGGCCGTGTTCCAGGCCTGGTTGAAACGTCCGGCGGCGTTGACGTAATCGCGGCGGCGGTAGTAGGCTTCGCCGGCGAGGAAAATAGCGTCGGTTTCGCGGCGTTTTTCGCCGAGTTCGGAGGCGAGCAGGCTGGCCCGGTGGGCATAATCGGCGGCCTGGGCGGGGTTGGAATTCAGCAGTTTTTCGGCGATCTGGTAACAGAGGTTCATTTTTTCGCTCTTGGAATTGGAGCGATTGAGCTTCGATTGCAACTCGCCAACAGACTGAGCGTGAAGCGATTGACCAGAAAGGAAAAACAAGGAAAGAAGAAACAAGATGTAATATCTCATACCAAAGCCGGTTTCGGGGAGGAGTAAAGGTGAGGCATAAAAATGCCTGAAATGAAAAATTATTGGGCTCCGGCATGCAAAAACTTCTCGGCACGGAACCGCCAAAGGTCGAAGATTGTATTTGAATGCCAAAACGCGGGGGCAACTGCTTTTTTGAAAAAGCCCGCCGCAGGCGCTACTTTTGCCGGCCTCTTTTCGCCTACCGCCCTACCGCCATGCGCATCCGACCTTTCCAGGCGCTTTACCCGAATTTCGACTTCATCGCCTCGCCCGATTCGTTTTGCGCGGATGCGAAAGACCGTTTTCGTGATTTTCAGAAAAACGGTTTTTATGAAAAAATGCCGCAGGCGGCCTTGTTCGTGTATGAAATCGAATCCGAAGGGCGGCGCCACCTGGGCCTGGTCGCGCAAAACGACGTGCAGGATTTTTTTGAAGGCCATATCCTCAAACACGAAAACACCCTGCGCGAAAAGGAACAGCAGCAAATGCAAATGTTCCTGCACTGGCATGCCGTGCTGAAACCCGTGCTGCTCACTTTCGGCCCCGTGGCCGAGATCAGCGACTGGCTCCACGCCTACGCTACCGCGCACGAACCGCTTTTCGTCACCCATTTTGAACGCGACGGCCAGACCCACCGCGCATGGGCGGTAACCGATCCGTCCGACGTGGCCGCCGTTCAGGAATTGTACGCCAGGCTCATTCCGCGCACCTACATCGCCGATGGCCACCACCGCACCACCACTGTGGCCCTGCTCCACGAACGGCTGCGCGACAAAAATCCGGTGTTCGATTTTGCCAACCTGTTCTGCGCCTTTTTTTCCAGCGACCAACTGGACATCCTCGATTTTAACCGGGTGGTGGAAATGCCCGGCGGACTCACGCCCATCCAGTTCATCGTGCGCCTGGCCCGGCTGGCCGACATCGACACGCTGCCCGCTCCGCGAAAGCCCGTAGACAAACACGAACTCGTCCTGCTTTTACACGGCGAAACCTACGCCCTGCGCTGGAAACCCGAAGTGCTGCTGGCACAGGCCCACGCGCCCGTGACCCTCGACGCCACGCTCCTGAACGAGCTCGTGCTGCGCGATTTGCTCGACATCCGCGACGTGCGCACCGATGCCCGCATCACCTACATCGAAGGCGCCCGCGGCATCGAAGGCGTCCGCAAAGCCATCGGCGAACGCCCCGACCGGATGGGTTTCCTTCGTTATTCTGAGAAAACAAGTCGTTTAACTTTTTTCCGGGCATTCGGCCCGCAACCCTTTTCACCCAATTTCCATCCCAAATGGCGAAAAAACTCAACAAAATCAGCTTCAACTACGGGGGCATTAAGATCAATTTGTCCAAAAGCAAAACCTCCGTTGCCGTACAGTACCATCCCGGCGCCAAAAAATCTTCTGCCAAAAAGTCCAACCGCGATGTAGCGGCTCCCCCCGTTGAAGGTTTTGAAATTGTGCACAGCATGCGCGGCATCGATCAAAAACTCGATCTTCTGCGCGCCCGGCCGGACGTAGCCGTGGGCACCCATGTCTGGAATTTTGAAGGCGAAGACGATACGCCCTTCGTGCCAACAGGCAATTTGTACGTCGAATTTGACCTCAAAGCCGATGAGGCCAAACAACGGGAAATCCTGGAATCCCTGCACCTGAGCATCAAGGAAATCGTCGGAACGGGTGCCTTCCGGGTCAGCGTGACCCCCGCCTCGCCCAACCCCATCCGCTGTGCCATGGACCTGCAAAAGAACAAGCTCGTGCGCGTAGCGGAGCCCGAACTGGCTACCTTGCCCGCCACCCGGGAGTTTTTTCAGCCAACCGGCCGTTTTATGGCTTCGCAATGGCACCTCGAAAATACCGGTCAGCCCATTCCGATCATCGACGTGCCCAATTCGGTGTACGGCACCACACACTTCAAAGCCGGCGCCGACGCCAAAGTGAAAGCCGCATGGCAATACATGCAGTCACTCGGGTCGCCGGCGATTCGTATCGCAGTGATCGATACCGGTTTCGCCGTGGACCACCCCCAGCTGCGCGGCGACGGCACCAAAATCCGCAATCCGTACAACGCCGCCACCCGCACGGGCGACGTTTCACCCTATATCGCCCTGTCCGACGGCTCTTTTCAGGTATATAGCCACGGCACCTCCTGCGCAGCGGTAGCCGCCGGGGCGCTGGATGTACAGGGCGTGCTCGGCGCCGCGCCGGTCTCCCGCATCATCCCGATCAAGCTGGATGTATTGAGCGACGAAGCCATCCGAAATGCCTTCGAACACGCGGCGCTGAACGGGGCGGATATCATCACCTGCAGCCTGGGCTATCCGAAACCGGTCCCCTTGTCCACCTACGTCACCAATTACATCAGTCAGTTGGCGCGCAACGGCCGCGGCGGCAAAGGGTTGCCGATCTTTATCGCGGCCGGCAATGCCAATCCGGCCTCGAACAACCAGCCGCGGGCCATCAGCGATTTCGGCGCGCACCCGGCAGTATTTTGCATCACGGCTTCCAACAGCCTCGACCAGCGCTCCGATTATTCGTTCTATGGCCCCCAGGCCCACAATTGTGCGCCCACCAACGGGAACAATGGCGTGGGCATCACCACCGCCACCGTCGACCTCGACGCCAGCGGGCAGTCGCTCGTGCTGACGTACACCAGCGGCTTCGGCGGCACATCCAGCGCTGCGCCACTCACGGCCGGCGTCTGCGCCCTGATGCTTTCCGCCAACCCGAACCTGACGCTCGACGATATCCGGAAGATTTTCCGCCAGTCGGCCGATAAAATCGGCGGCGGTTACGATGCCAACGGCCATTCCCAATTCCTCGGCTACGGCCGGATCAATGCCCTGCGCGCCGTGCAAATGGCGGTGAGCCTGAAAAGTGGCAGCAGCAGTAGCACCGGCGGTAGCGGAAGTGCTGGAACTGCATCCGCCAGTGCGGCTTCCATTCGCGGGCGGGTGGCGTCAAAATTCCTCAATGTGCGTTCGGGGCCGGGCACCTCGTTTGCCAAAGTCGCCGAACTGAAACAGGGCGATTTGGTCAATTTGCTGGAAAAAGTGTCCAATTACTGGCGCATCGCCACGGGTCAGTTTGTCAGCGCCGATTTTGTGCAGGTGCTGCAATCGGCCACCCCGGCGCCGGTTTCGACAAAAAAAGGACGGGTAAACAATTCGTTTCTCAACGTTCGTTCGGGCCCCGGGGTGAATTTTGCCAAAGTCGGAGAACTCAAACAGGGCGAAGTCGTGAGCATTTTTGAAACAACAGCAGATGGGTGGATACGCGTAGGCGACGGACGCTGGGTGCTGGGGAAATATGTGGTGATGGTGTAAGGCAAGGAGGCTACGTTTACGAAACCTTGAAGGTTTTTACGTGGCCACGTTTACGAAACCTTGAAGGTTTCGTAAACGTTCGTCTATCCAATCTCCGGTACTACACGATGATCCAATCGGAAATGTTCGTGATAACGCAAAAAGTGGAATTCAGCCTGCTTTGTATCAAGGCCAAACCAGTTCAGCACTTCGCCCCTATTGATCGCGGATGGGCTACCGAGGTTTTGATAAGCAATCCACGATGAATACTTCCATTCCGAATATCGGGTGCAAAATCGATGATGGATGGGGTTATGATGAATATAAGCCACCAAATAATGAAGTTTGAATTCTCCCTGCACTGAAATCCGTTTAAACCTCTTTTGAAACAGAGCCCCTGTTCGGTTTTGCTGTTTGTTGAGCGCCAAAGCATAACTGCTAAACAGTCTTTTGAATTGGTCTTCCAAATAACACGAATAAGAAATCTGGCCAAAGGATAATTGCCGGCTCTTTACCGTGTTATTCGCTTCAAGGTGTCTTTGCAATGCATTGTTTAGCGGTCTAACTTTTACCAGGAAATGAAAATGGTTGGGCATGAGACAAAACGCCAGAACATCCAGATAGGGTAGATATTCCTTCCATTTTTCCAGGAAAAACTGGTAATTACTTTCCTTGTAAAACAAATTGTCATGCCCCACGGCCCGGTTGTAAATGTGATAAATCACCTCGGGTTCGAGGTCCTGCCAGTAATTGGTTTTCATGAATACATTTTTGAATTGAGAAAAGCTGGCAGGCTTGACAAATATCATTAATTCTACGATTGGGTTCTCAATGCCCAAAGATTTTTACGTGGCCACGTTTACGAAACCTTGAAGGTTTCGTAAACGTAAACCCGAAATTGTGCAAAACTTCCCGCCGTTTTCTCGCCACAGCCGCCGTACTTTTGTCACAACATGAGCAACTTCGTCGTTTCCGCCCGCAAGTACCGACCGCAGCGTTTCGAGGACGTGGTGGGGCAGCAGCACGTCGCCGGCACGCTGAAAAATGCCCTGGCCACCGACCACGTGGCGCATGCATTCTTGTTCACCGGGCCCCGCGGCGTGGGTAAAACGACCTGCGCGCGCATCCTCGCCAAGGTGCTCAACTGCGAAAACCCGAGCAAAGACCACGACGCCTGCAACCAGTGCTCTTCCTGCAAGGCCTTTAACGAAAACGCGTCTTTCAACATCATCGAACTCGACGCCGCGTCGAACAACTCGGTGGAACACATCCGCGCCCTGATCGAACAGGTGCGCTTCCCGCCCCAACAAGGCCGGTACAAGGTGTTCATCATCGACGAGGTGCACATGCTCTCGCAGGCCGCTTTCAACGCTTTCCTCAAAACCCTCGAGGAGCCGCCGCCCTACGCTATTTTTATCCTCGCCACCACGGAAAAACACAAGATCATCCCGACCATCCTGTCGCGCTGCCAGATCTTCGATTTCCGCCGCATCATCGTGGGCGACATGGTGCTGCACCTCAAAAATATTTGTCAGAAAGAGGGTATTACCGCCGAAGAAGACGCCTTGCACATCATCGCCCAGAAAGCCGATGGCGCCCTGCGCGACGCCCTCTCGATCTTCGACCGGATCACGAGTTTTTCCCGCGAAAACATTCGCTACGAGGATGTTATCGAAAACCTGAACGTTCTCGATTACGACTATTATTTCCAGATCACCGAAGCGCTGCTGGCCGAAGACCTGCCGGCACTGTTGAATCTTTTTGACCAAATCCTGCGCAAAGGCTTCGAACCCGAAGTGTTTGTCAACGGCCTCGCCGAACACCTGCGCAACCTGCTCGTCTGCAAGGACGAGGCCACGCTCGGCCTCCTGGAAGTCGGCGAAGGCCTGCGCGAACGCTACCGCCGCCAGGCAGCCCTCGCGCCCTCGTCTTTCCTGCTGACCGCCCTCAACCTGGCCAACGACTGCGACGTCAATTTCCGCATGGCACGCCACAAACGCCTGCACGTCGAAATGGCCCTGATCAAAATGTGCCACATCGGCCGGGCGGTCAGGGCGGCATCGGTTTTCCCTGAAAAAAAAACTCCTGACGACGGCAACCGGCTGAACGCAGACACTTCGCAGGTCGAACCGCAACCGGAAGCCCCCGCTCCGGTGGCAACAGCCCCCTCCGGATCGGCCGCCAGCCGCTCCGAAGGCAATGCGCAGGCGTTAAAACCCGAAGAATTGTCCGCACTGTCGGTCGATCTTCGCCTGGGCCTGCGCAAGGCCGACAAGATTTCCCTCAAACTCGAAGCGTTCGAGGAAGCCGTGCAGGTGGAAGAAGAAGCCCGCGCAGCCCGCACCAGCCGGGTGTCGCTGGAAAACGCCCAGGCCGAATGGGAGCGCTACGCGGAATCGGCGCGCACTCCAACGCTGCGCCAGGCCATGCAAAGCGCCGAACTCCGCCTCGAAGAAAAAACCATCGTGGCCCGCATCGGGTCGTCGGTGCACCAGGGCTACATCCGGGAGGAAGGCATGCGCCTGCTCGATTATTTGCGGCAGCAGCTGCACGACGTGCAGGTCAAAATCCGGCTCGAACTCGACGAGGTCAAACAAGCCGAACTCCAGGCTGCTACGGCTTCCAACAAGCCGCTGACGACCAAGGAGAAGTTTGATAAAATGCGGGAAATCAATCCTTTGGTGAATGATTTGGTGCAGCGCTTCGATTTGAAACTGGAGGAGTAACGCCAACCTCCAGGTTGGCGGTTTGAACAGCACCAACAGGAAGTATTATAACCAACTTCCCGGTTGGTAACGCCAACCTCAAGGTTGGCGGTTTGAACTACTCGAACCGGATATTTTTAAAAAACCAGCACGCCAACCCGGAGGACGTTGGCATTACAACTACGCCAACCTGGAGGACGTTGGCATTACAACTACGCCAACCTGGAGGTTGGCATTACAACTACGCCAACCTGGAGGTTGGCGCTACAGACATGTACCGAATCTTCAAACCCTTCCTCTTCGCCCTTTCCCCCGAAGCCGCCCACCGGATCACTTATTTTTTCCTCGATCTGGCCGTGGCCTTGCCTCCAACCCGCTGGTTGCTGAAAAGCCTTTTTTGCCTGCAAAACAGTGCGCTGGAACGCAATGTCCTGGGACTGCATTTCCCCAACCCGGTCGGACTCGCGGCCGGTTTCGACAAAGACGGACGCCACATCCGCGGACTGGCCTGCCTGGGCTTCGGTTTTATCGAAGTAGGCACCGTGACACCCCAACCGCAGGATGGCAACCCACGCCCCAGAGTGTTCCGGCTGCCCGCCGACAGGGCCCTGATCAACCGCATGGGCTTCAACAACAAAGGACTGGATGCCCTCGTGGACCAATTGAAAAAATACCGCGCAAGGGTTCAGCAAGGAGGCCCCTTAATTGGCGGGAACATCGGAAAAAACAAAACTACCCCGAACGAAGCCGCCGAGAGCGACTACCTGCTCTGCTTCGAAGCGCTGTTTCCGTGGGTCGATTATTTCGTCGTCAACGTGAGCTCGCCCAACACGCCCGGGTTGCGCGAATTGCAGGAAAAAGAGCCCTTGACCCGCCTGTTGAATCTTTTACAGGAAAAAAATAAAGCGCAAAAAGCCCCGAAACCCATCCTGCTCAAAATCGCGCCCGACCTGACAGTGGAGCAGCTGGACGACATCGCCACCATCGTGCGCGACACGGGCCTGGCGGGAGTCATCGCTACCAATACGACTATTTCGAGGGAAAATTTGTCCACCGCAGCGGGTGAAATTGCCGCCATGGGTCCAGGCGGACTCAGCGGTGCGCCATTGCGCGAACGGGCCACCACCGTGATTCAGCACCTGCGCGAACGCCTCGGTCCGGCACCAGTGATTATCGGCGTTGGAGGTATCGGTTCGGCAGCGGCGGCCAGGGAAAAACTGGCCGCTGGCGCCAACCTTGTGCAGGTGTACACCGGCCTGGTGTACGAGGGCCCGGCGTTGGTCCGGAACATTCTGGAAGGTTTAGTTTGAAGGCGGCGGGGCAGGTTTTTCACCGCCGCCTTTTCCGCGGTTTCGACCGCCGCGACGACGGCGCTTTTTGTCGCGTTTTTCGTCCGGGGCCGATTTTTCGACAGGTTTATGGGCTACTTCGCTGCCTTTTTTGTGGTGGCGCGCTTCGTGGCGTGGTCGATGCTCGGGCCTGGCGGCGCCGTCGAGGTGAGCGGGCAAGGGGATCCGGTCGATGGTTCTGCCGATTAGTTTTTCAATTCGCAGAAAACGCCCCTGGTCCTTGGGGTCCACAAAAGTAATGGCCTCGCCCTTGCGCTCGGCGCGGGCCGTGCGGCCGATGCGGTGCACGTAATCCTCCGCGTCGCGGGGGATGTCGTAATTGATCACCAGGTCGATGCCTTCCACGTCGATGCCGCGACTAAGCACGTCGGTGGCGACGAGAATGTCCACTTTGCGATTCCGGAAATCGAGCATGGTTTGCTCGCGGTCGGCCTGTTCAAGGTCGCTGCTGATCTGTGCCACAGGCAGTTTTCGGCTGGCGAGTTGTCGGTATAATTGACCTACGGCCAGTTTGGTGGAGCTGAAAATCAGGATGCGCTGGCCACTGCGGTCCTTGAGCAGTTCGGTAATGAGTTGAATTTTGATTTTGTCGTGGACAAAATAGACCGATTGCGTCACGCCTGCGGCGGGTTTGGAGAGGGCAATGCTGACCGTCACCGGGTCTTTGAGCAAGGTGCGCGCCAGTTTCAGCACAGTGGGCGGCATGGTCGCCGAAAACAGAAGGCCCTGGCGGTCCGGATTGACTTTTTTGATAATGGCCAGCAAATCGGGTTGAAAACCCATATCGAGCATGCGGTCGGCCTCGTCCAGGACGAGGAAACGCACGCGGGAAAAGTCGACATAGCCCAGCTGCATGTGGGCGATCAGCCGGCCCGGGGTGGCGACGATAATATCGGCGCCTTGCACCAGCGCGCTTTTTTCCTGGGCAAACTCCTTGCCGTCGCCGCCGCCGTAAATAGCGATCGAAGAAATGCCGGTGAAGTAGGAATATGCGCCGATCATCTGGTCGATCTGAGCGGCCAGTTCGCGTGTGGGAACAATGATCAGGGCGTGCGTAAAATGCCCCGGAGGGCCGTAAAGGATTTCGTTGAGGATGGGCAGCACGAAGGCGGCGGTTTTGCCGGTACCTGTTTGCGCTACGCCGATGATGTCCTTGCCCTCCAGAATGATGGGGATCGCCCGCTCCTGTATGGGCGTGGCAGATTTAAAATTGAGGGCGTCGATGCCGTCCAGAAGGTCGGGGTGGAGCCCAAATTCGGAAAAGTCCAATGGTTTGTTTTTTATAAAAATGATCGGGGGCCGCTCAACGGCTTTCCCATTTGCGGGTTTTTACCCAGCGCAGAAGTAAGTACAACAGCAGACCGCTTGGTCCGGCTACAAACGTGAGCAAGAGGCAGGGAATCACCCAAAGGTGCGGAATATCGTTTTCCCGGCCATCATGCACCTGAAAAGCGCCGGCGAACAGACTGAACGACAGGTAATTGAGCCAGCCGGTCAGCAACATTTCCTTGCTCCGAAACAGGTGTGTGAGCCCGTCGAGCGAGAACAAACTGCCGCCGTCCGATCCGCCGTTCAACAAATAGGCGATGGTAAAATACGCCGCTGCGAGCATCAGAATAAACCCTGCTCCAAAAGCAATCCGCTCGGTATGGCGCCAGCTGGGCATGAATACCATCAACAACCAGGGAATGAAGATCAGAACAGTGGAGTACCAGTAGAAGTTGTCGGCTGACATTTTTGTTGAGGATTTGAAGATTTGAGGATTTGAAGATTTGAGGATTTGAGGATTTGAATATGCGATACTGCCAAGCCATATTCCAGATTGCGTATTCAAATCCTCAAATCTTCAAATCCTCATTCAGCCCCGCACAATTTTCAAGCTCAGATCCAGCGGCTGGGCCGAGTGGGTCAGGGCGCCGGCGGAAACGTAATTCACGCCGGTCATCGCGTATTTGCGCACGTTGAACAGCGTAATGCCGCCCGAGGCTTCGGTTTCGCAGCGACCGGCGACAGTGGCGACGGCTTCGTGGAGGATCGGAATTTCGAAATTATCGAACATCAGACGGGTGAAGCCGCCGGTGTCGAGGGCTTCGTGCACTTCTACCAGGTTGCGTACTTCGAGGGTGACGCCGAGGCTGAGGCCTTTTTCCGCCTGGTAAGTTTTGACGCGTTCCAGGGCAGCTTTGATGCCGCCGGCGGCGTCGACGTGGTTGTCCTTGACCATGATCCAGTCGTAGAGGCCCCAGCGGTAATTCTCGCAGCCGCCGATTTTAACCGCCCATTTTTCCAAGAAACGGATGAGCGGGGTGGTCTTGCGGGTATCGAGCACTTTGACGGGCAGGTCGCCCACTTCGAAGGCAAAACGGCTGGCCAGTGTGGCGATGCCGCTCATGCGCTGCATGGTGTTGAGCACGGTGCGCTCTGCCAGCAGCAGGGCGCGGGTATTGGCTTCCACTTCGAAAGCCGTTTCGCCGTACAATACGTCGGCGCCGTCGGATTTATGGACCGTGATGGTGCTGGAAGGATCGACGCGCTGGAAAATGCGCTGCGCCAGCTCCACGCCGGCGATCACGCCGTAGTCCTTGATTTTCAGCACCGCTCTGCTCCGGCTGTCGGCCGGAATGCAGGCTTGCGAGGTGTGGTCGCCTTCGTGCACGTCTTCGTAGATGGCCGCTTCGATAAACTCGTCGATCTGGGCGCCGGTGATGGGCAATGGAATCATGTTGTGTGGTAATTTTTTGTTGGGTGGTATTTGATTGACGAGTACAGGATGGTTGGTTTTTGAAAGAAAAAGGGTTGCCTGGGAAGCCTGATTACCCCTTTGCATTCAAAAATCAACCATCCTGTACTCGTCAATCAAATACCATTATCATTTAAACTTCTTCGGTCTTCCATTTGATATTGCACCCTCCCGACGGCCGTTGTATTTCGGGGGCCGGGTGTCCGGCCAAAACGGCATCCAAGGCGGTGCGAAGGTCTTCTCCGGTGGGCGGGACAGGATTGCGTTTGGGGCGGCTGGGATCCATTTGGCCGCGATAGGCCAATCGGAGATCGCCGTCGAACACATAAAAATCGGGCGTACAGGCGGCATCGTAAGCGCGCGCCACGGCCTGAGATTCGTCGTAAAGGTAGGGAAAGGTATAACCGACCGCATGCGCATGCTCCTTCATTTTGTCGGGAGCGTCATCGGGGTAGGCTGTCGCGTCGTTGCTGCTGATGCCGATGAATGACACACCCAGGGGACCGTATTCCTTCACCAGCCGTACAATTTCAGGATTGACGTGCAGGACGTACGGACAATGGTTGCACAAAAACATGATCACCGTAGCGTGCGGCGAAGCCATTTCACGGAGGGAAAGCATCCGGTCGCTGAGCGTGTCGGGCAGGGTAAAATCGGGGGCTTTGGTGCCCAGCGGAAGCATGTTGGATTCGGTGTAAGCCATTTTTTTTGGTGATGTGGTGATTTGGTGATTTGGTGATGCGGTGATTTGGTGATGCGGTGATGTGGTGATGTGGTGATGTGGTG
>JBGAJY010000101.1:0-19922 GCA_044224705.1 Saprospiraceae bacterium | reverse complement strand
TACAGATCACGGCGCTCGTGGCGGGCTCCGCGGCTTTGCTCGTTGGCATCAGTTTGGGCATTCAGCAGATTTTCCGCGACATCGCATCGGGCGTCTTTCTGCTGTTCGAAGGCACCATCGAGATCGGCGATGTGCTGCAGGTGGATGGCGTAGTGGGCCGCGTCGAGGAAATCCGGCTGCGCACCTCGAAGCTGCAACGGCGCGACGGCACCATGATGATCGTGCCCAACCACAAATTCATCACCGAAAACGTGCTCAACTGGAGTTACGAAAACGGCGTTCCCTCGGCTTTTTACGTCAACGTACCGGTGCGCAACGACTGCGACCCGGCACAGGTGCGCCGGCTCCTCCTGGGCTGCGCGGAGGCCCATCCGGACGTTTTACGCGGCGACAAATCCGTCGCGCCGGAGGTGCAACTCCTTGATTTTCATGAAAAAAGCGGCATGATTTTCCGCCTTCAGTTCTGGACGCACCGTAAATTTGAGGCCGACGAGATCCAGAGCGACCTGCGCTTCGCCATCCGCGCCATTTTACGCGACCAGGGTATTGCCTTGATGGAAGGGTAAATCTTATTGTCCGAACCGCCACAACGCGCCGAGCATGAAAGCGCCGGGCAATCCACCCATTTCCAACCGGTTCCCAACGACGTTTTTGTTGTGTTGCCAGCTCAGGTCCGGCCCCAGGCTCGCCGAGCCCTGCAGGTAAATCCGGCGATGCAATTTGACCTTTCCCAGCACCCCGGGCGCCAAGTGCAAGTGGCTGGACGGTTCTTCCACGAACTGTTCAAAGTGCTCGTTTTGAGAGACGAAGCTGATGGTAAAATACTGCACACCGATAAACGGGTACAATTCCAGATCGCCTTCCGGCAGCCGGATACGGCGTTCGTAAGCCATGCTGAACCCGATGTGCTGACCAAAAGTACGGGCGCGCGGGCGGTACCATTCGGGTCTTTCCTGTGCCGTGTGCTGAAAAAAATGCAGACCGATCCGGAAGCCGTTATCGTCCCAGTATTGGGTCGCGGTGAGCGCTACATCGCGGTCGAGCGAATTCCACTGGTGGGCAAGGCCCAGGTCGAGACGCGCCGACTGGCCGTGCAGGCAAAGGCAGGTAAAAAACGAGGCAAGCAGGAAGCAGAAACGCATGATCGAATAGCATTTAACGGTGAAAATATCCGTTCAGATGCTATTAAACCTTACAATGATGCCTGGCGGTGAGGATCAATTCGCCAGCAGATAGGTCTGCTTTTCGTGTTCTTTCAACCATTCAAAAAAATGCGAGCCTGGCAGAAAAGAGATTTTTTGACCGAAACGGCCGGAGGCACGCAGGTACAGATCGATGATCTGGCGGCCGAGGCGGCGTTTTTCTTCAAAACGAAGGACATCGCTCCACGGATATCGCACGGTGGTCCAATAGTTGGTCACGTACACAAAAGCGTCGTCGGCATCGAGGCGCTTGAGGCGCCAAAGGGTACGGCGGACGAGCAATACCCAGCCGAGTAGCAGCGTCGCAACAACCAGGCGGGCCCAGACAGCCGGAAATGGCAAATACAATTCTTCCTCGGCCGTGAAAAGAAAAGCGCCCAGAAAACCCAGAAGGAAAACTGAACCGAAAATGGGTACAAAAATGCGCCAGAACAGGGTTGAATTCGACGAAAGCTGGGCCTGTCTGGACCGGCCATTGCCGGGCAACTGGGCTGTATCGGTGACGACGGTTTGTTGATGTTCCATAAAAATGCCGCGCAGCGGCTTGTGCGCTGCGCGGCAAAGGTAGCAGATGCCGGCCGATTTGAGGGCATCCGCAGCAAATGCGGCTCAGTCCACTTCGACCTTGACGCCGCCTTTTTTTTCGTTTTTGTCTTTGTCCTTGTCTACGATCTGTATCCGGCTGCCGCCTTTGAGTTTGCGGGCAATGGCCGAGTAGGGGCCGGTGACCACGGTTTCGCCTTCCTGCAGGCCGGACAGAATTTCGATATAGTCGTTGTCCTGAACGCCGGTTTTCACTTCCCGAACGCCTACTGTATCGCCGCTGACGACATAGACAATCTCCTTGACGACCGCGTCGTCCTTTTTGTTCTCATCCGTGGCCAAACCTTCGTTCTCCTTGGGTTTGTCCGTTTTCTTTTTGCCGGTCTCGTCTTCCTTGGCCGTAACGGCGATGAGCGGCACGCTGAGCGTGTTTTCCGCGTCGTGGGTAAAAATATCCACCGACGCCGACATGCCGGGGCGGAACGGATTGCGGTGCGTCGTGGTCATCAGCTCGGCATAGGAAGCCGGGTCGATGCGGATTTTGACAATAAAATTCGTGACCTGATCGGTGTTCAGGCTGACGCCTGAAGTGCCCACATTGCTGGCAGAGTTGGCTATTTCGGTCACTTTACCGGTGAATTTTCGGCCTAAATAAGCATCGACCTCTATTTCGGCGGCATCGTTGACGGACACCTTGAGGATGTCGTTTTCGCTCACATCCACCTGTACTTCCATGGAGTGCATGTTGGCGATGCGCATCAGTTCGGTGCCGGCCATTTGGATGGTCCCGAGTACGCGTTCGCCTTTTTCGACATTGAGTTTGCTGATGATGCCGCTTACCGGCGCCGTGATGATGGTTTTTTGCAGGCTCGTGCGCAATTCCTTGAGACTGGCCTGGGCGCTGTTGATGCCATATTCGGCCACGCGGACATTCTCCTTGGCTCCGGCCAGGCTGCTTTCGGCCGATTTGAGCATGGCGTCGGCGCTGGCCAGGCTGCTTTCAAGACCGCGGAAGTTGCTCAGCGAAGCCTCGTAGTCGGCGGCCGAAATAACGCCGTCGTTGAACAGCTTTTCGTTGCGCTCATGGGTTTTGCGGCCGGCTTCGAGTTGGGCCGCGATCCGGTTGCGGTCGGCACGCAGCTGCTCGATCTGGGCGCTGGAACTCTGCACGTTGGTGCCGGAAATCTGGCGCTGCGCGCGTGCGCTGCTGACGGCTGCTTCGCCGCGCTCCACGGCGCTTTGGTATTCGTCGGGCTTGATTTTTGCCAAAACCTGGCCTACCGTGACCGAGTCGCCTTCCTTGACGTACAATTCGATCACTTCTCCCGACACATCGGAGCTGATTTTGACTTCAGTTTCGGGAAAAATTTTGCCGCTGGCGCTCACCTTCTCGCGAATGGTGCGGCGTTGGACGGCTTCTGCGGTCACTTCTTCTCCCTTGGGTTTTTGCCGGGCCTTCCATGCGGCGGCGGCAATGAGCAGAACCAGGACCCCGATCAGCACGTAGAGCAATGTCCTGCGGCGTTTGGGTTTTGGCGTAGCGGTCATGTTGTAATTTTTAGTCGGTTAGTCAATTCAATTTAGTCGGTTAGTCGGTTAGTCAGTTAGTCGGTTAGTCAGTTAGTCGGTTAGTCAGTTAGTCGGTTAGTCGGTTAGTCGGTTTATCAAAAACTGAATCAACTTACCACTGCAGCCCAGCGAATGCGGACTAACCGACTAACAGACTAACAGACTAAAAACTCAGCGGCTTTCCCTGGTAGAAATCGAGAATCTTGAGCCGGAACAGGTAGTCGTACTTGGCGACGATCAGGTCGTTTTCGGCAATGTCCAGGTTGTTCTTGGCCGTGGTCAGTTCGAGGGTGTTGACGGCGCCGAGCGTATGGCGTTTTTCGGTATTTTCAAAAGCGATGCGGGTCGCGTCGGCGGTTTTTTGCGCGGCGTTCAGTTGCAGGCGGGCCGAGCGGGCATTGGCGATGGCGGTCTGGACATCGTTTTTGAGTTGCTGTTGGGTCTGGTTTTGCTGCAACTGGGCGTTGATGATGCCCAGTTTGGCCTGTTCCACGCCGAGCCGCGTCCGGCCGTTTTGGTAAATAGGGATGTTGATACTGAGTCCGATGCCCTGACCGAAGTTTTGGTCCATTTGGGTCCAGTACGGCACGTCGCTGAAGGTTTGGGTGTAAGTGGGTTGGAAAAAGCCGACTTCGATGATCTGGCCGTCGAGTTCCACCTGCTGGATGATCTTTTCATCGGGGCCCTGCACCACACTTACGCGTTGTGCGGCCGTGGAAAAATAACTGTTCAGGTTGGCGCCGAGGGATACGGTGGGCCAGTAGTTCGAACGGGCGATTTTAACGCCTTCTTCGGCGGCCATCACGCGATAGGCGGCAGCCTGGACGGAAGGTTGCGTGTTCTGCGCGAGGTCGTACACCGGACCGAGGGCCAGCACGTCAGGGTTGGCTTCGGAAGGGATTTCAAACGCCGGCCGTTCGATCTGCATATCGTAGTCGGGTTCGAGCTGGAGCAGTTGCTTCAGGTTCAGGTAAGCCAGTTCGACGTTGTTCTGCGCCACTACGACGGCTTGTTCTTCACGGGCGATCTGGGCGTCGATGGTGTACCGGTCGGCACGCGGCGCACTGCCGGCGTCGATGAGTTTGAGGGTAACGTCGAGCTGGCGTTTGCTTTGTTCGACGCGTTGCTGCGCGCTTTCGAGTTGTTCCTGGTTGAGCAGGATGGTCAGGTAAGCCTGCGCGACCATAAGGGCCAGGTCGTTGACGCTTTGTTGGGCGTCGGCGCCGGCAGCCTTGTAGTTCCAGCCGGCCTGTTTGACGGAGTGGTGGATTTGTCCGCCGGCGAAGAGCGGCACGCCCACGTTCAGCCCGATACTGTTCGAGCCGATGTTCTGCTGGCTGAACGAGTTGGTGGTGGGGTCGATGGTGCGGCCAAATTGTTCATTGGCGCTGAACGAGGCGCCCACATTGGGCAATCGCGACGCTTTGGCCTGGCTTTCAGACAGTTGCGCTGTCCGAACGGAAGCTTCGGCCTGTTTGACGGTCAGGTTGTTGTCGCGGGAGTACTGGATGCAGCGTTCGAGTGTCCACACTTCCTGCGCTTGTACCCCGAAGGTAAAGCCGACGAAGGCGAGCGCGAGGGCGGTGGTTGTCACAATGCGTTTCATGCTGAATGGGAAGTTGAAGCCGAGGGCGGACATTTTCACGGGCACAAGGTTAGGCGGCCCGGCGACGGCCGGCGTCGGATTTTATATGAAAGATAAAATTCGGCAGATGAAAATTAGAAAATCCGGGATTGCAGTTGAAGTTGCAGAAGCAGTGGCACCCGGCAGTCGGTAACGAGCAATATTGGTGGGTAGTATCAACCAATGGCATTTGACCACCAAATCTGCCGCTCGTTACTGACTGCCGGGTGCGACTGCTACTCTATTCAAAGACGGTTGATTTCATCAACCTGGCCACGGGGTACACGCGATGCGAAGGTTCGTACCAGGGCGAATGGCGATAGACCCAATCGAGCTGCGCGGAGGCATCGGCTGCGAAAGTGGCGTCGTTTTCTTTTTTGGCCTCCAGTTCCTTTTTCACCGCAGGATTTTCTTTTAAAAACTGCGCAGCCAGGTCTTCGAATACGTAGGCCGAGAAATACTCCTTCTGCATCAGTATGGGGTCGAAAAAATTCCAGGCAAACCAGGAATCCGGCGCCTGCGGCTCGAGCGTTTCGAGCAAATACCGGTTGGCATTCTGGTCGCAGTAGACGACGTAGTCGCCGGCCCGGAAGCTCCGTTTTTCCGTCTTTGCCTCCACTTTCAGGCCGTAGTGGAAATAATGGCCTTCCCAGGCATTGCGTGTTTGAAATTCACCGAGACGGTACGTTTCGACTTCGACTTCGACATCCTTGCTGAGGCGTTTCATGGCGACCCCGTTGAGTTCGAGGCGTTGCAGAACGTTTTCCCAGGCCTGCGGAATGAGGTAGGCGACCGGTTTATCCACCTTCAAAGCGGGGACAAACTGGTTGTAATACGGGATGTTTTTGGTGTACGGTTCGCTGCGGTCGTACCACAGGCGCGGCAACCCGCTGACCTCGGAAGGTTTGTATTTGGCGGCAAAACCTTTGAACTGCAAAGAGTCGGTATGGGTCAGGTCGGCTTTCCAGTCGAGCACGAATTCCTTCTTTTCCCGGGTCTTTTCCCAGGCTTTGGCGCGGGCCTCTCCGATGGCGGCTGCGTTTTCGTCCACAAACCGGATCACCGTTTCCATAAAGGCCCGCGTGCTGTGCAGGCGGTCGGCGAAAGGTTTGAGCATGTGGGTTTCGGGCATGAAGCCGATGGTGTTCCACAGGGCGGCGTAGCCCGTCGAGTAGCGTCCGTAGTCGCAAAAATCGCTGATGCCCTGATCGGGCGTTTCGCCGGGGCCGTCCACGTAGGGGATCATTTCCCAGCCGCGGCGGGCCATTTCGGCGTAGAGGAAGGGCGACATTTTTTTCTGTAAAAACTCGCCCAGCGGAGCTTCCAGTTTGTTGTGCTGGGTCGCGATCAGGGTCATGACATACTGATAATCAGCGCCGTTGGAAGTATGGTTGTCCACGAACACGTCGGGCATCCAGGTCTGGAAAATCTGATTGAACGTGCGGGCGTTGTGCGAATCGCACTTGACAAAATCGCGGTTGAGGTCGTAGTTGCGGGCGTTGCCGCGAAAGCCGTAGGACTCTGGGCCGTCCTGGTTGGCCCGCGTGAACGAGTTGCGGTTGAGGCAGCCGTCGATGTTGTACACCGGGATCACGACGAGCACCACATGGTCGAGCGCCTTTTGACGGGCGGGGTCGTTGAGCAGGTCCCGCAGCATCATTACCGTGGCGTCGATGCCCTCGGGTTCGCCCGGGTGGATGCCGTTGTTGATCAGCAGGATGCGACGGCCGGAGCGGCGGATTTTTTCCGGGTCAAAAACGCCGTCTTTGGACACCACCGCGACGTGCAGCGGCAGACCAATGTCGGTGCTGCCGACGGTCGTCAGTTGAAAAATGCCGGGATGTGCGGCGGCCATTTTTTCGTAGCAGGCAATGACTTCGGCGTAGGTGAGCGTTTGGTTGGGATTTGTCTCGAAAGGGATCTTAAAATCGGACATGGCGGGCGGGTGAAAGTGGCGGGTGCAGGAGAGTTGCAGGAGCAGTAGCAATAGCAGGAGGGTCCTGGACATGGGTCGTTGTTTCGGCGGCTAAGGTGGGGAATTTAGGGGAAATTCTGTCCATGCGGCTTCCAGTCCTATTTCCCCGATTGAATATGTCCGTTCAATTCCGTCAGCAAAGCCAGCAAAGCTTCCATCTTCTCGGCTCCCATCCGCACCTCCCAGGAGGCCAGAATCCCTTGTATGATGCGGCCCGCCACGGCGAACATTTCCTGCCCTTTCGGCGTCATTTTAAACAGGTAGGCCCTTTTGTCGGCGGGGTCTTCGAGGCGCTGGAGGTAGCCCGCATTTTCCATGTCGTACACGAGTACGCTCATGGACTGCTTGGTCATCTGCGCCTTGTCGGCCAGTTCGGTGATACGGGAACCCTCCGGGCTCAAGTATTGAAAAACCTGCGAATGCGCCTGGCGGACATCGCCGTAGCCCTCGGCAGCCAATCCCTCGTGCAATTCCTTGATGAGCTGACGGTTCGGCTCGTTGAGGAGAACTTTTATTTTCATGAAAAAGAAAACTTGATTTGCAAATTTAGTCAGTCTGACTGACTTTTGTAGTCAGTTTAACTTACTAAATGAACAATCATGAAACTCAAACCCTTTCTGCTGACCTGGCTGGTGACGGCCTTGGTGCTCTTCATTCTGAACGGTATTTTTCACGGCGTAGTGGCTGCGGATTTTTTTGACCGCAACATGACCGGTCTCGGGAGCGCCGCCGTAAAAATGAAGGATTTCAATCCCGTGCCGATTGTGATCCTGGAACTGCTTTTCGATCTCTGCCTCGTGCTGATCATTACACGCCGCAAAAACGAGCCCGTGGCGCTTCGCGACGCCGTCCTGATCGGCGGGCTTTTTTATTTGTCCACTGCGGCCAGCTGGAACCTCGCCAATACTGCCACGCTGGTTGCCTGGCCCGTCGTCGTCACTTTGGTCGATATGGGGTGGCATTTTGTGACGGGGTTGCTGGCGGGGTGGATGATTGGAAAACTCTATAACAGGTCATTCCGCACGAATTGATCTCACAGTAAAAATGGAACGCAGGCTACCCTTCGCAACACGCTGGTTCAGCTAGTAGTGAATCAACTTAGTATCTGAAACTATCCAGGCTTGCCCTGTCCACAGACCTTGCGGCCCGTCTGAAACTATCCAGGCTTGCCCTGTCCACAGACCTTGCGGCCCGGAGGGGCGCTATCTATGTAGTAACGACACAATGAGTAAGATGATCCGGCCCAGCGGGCCGGTATCTAATCCGTCAGATAGCGGCCCTCCGGGCCGTCTGCATTTATACACACGCCGGTTTCTACAAAGATGCCGGCCCGATAGGCCGGTTGGTATGCCGGATATTTTCAGATACTAAATTGGTCGACTACTAGCGTGGCTTTACGGTTTACGGATTCAACCGAAACGCATCCGGTTTAAAATACAGGCCCTCAAACAAATTGCCCAGTTCCTGGTACACCGCGGCCACACTCGTGTCGTCGCCTGTATAGGGGAACGTGAAATCCACGGTCACCCAGAGCGTTCCGGCGCCGTCGCCGTACACCGGTGAAATGTCCACCTTTGAAGACGAGCCGGTCCAGGTGCTGTCCTGCCGGGTCAGGGCAAAATCGGTCTTGTCCGTGCTCGTCCACCACAGGCTGGCCCCGACCTTGGAAAAGTTACCCACAGCCCTTACCTGCATCCCTACATCGACCAAAGGGCACACATTGACCAGGCTGGGCGAGGTATAGCGGATGGTCACTGAATCAGTGGTGGTGTCGGCGGCGATCACGGCAAAACTGCTCGCATCCGGCAAAACGGTAATGGTGAGATCGGACAGTGTATCGCCGCAAAGAGAATCTGGCAGGGTGTCGACGCAACTGGTGTACAAGCCGAGCGACATTCCGGTCAACAAGATGATACAGGTCAAGTTTTTCATAGTCCCCGAATCGGGTTGTGTGAAATGGTTGGATCAAAATTACTTGCCCATCCTTTTGTTGAAAATCGCGAAAGCATAATTCAACTGAATGGCGATAATGACAATAATGCTCAGGTAAGGGCTGATAAAACATAGTAAAACGCTCCCTGCATACAGGCTTTGCGCAATGATAATCCGGCGGCGCACTACCCTGACCACGGCTTTTTTTTCTTCACCGGAAACGGAAAGGTAGTTGTGCCGGGCTGCACAGCTCCAGTGTCGCAACAGCATAAAACCCAGTGCAACAATATTGAGCCAATAAATACCCAGGGCCAACTCCCGCTCGATATGGTTGCTCAGCAGGGCCGTGGTAAATGGCAGCAGACTGACGAAAAGCAGAAAAAACAGGGTGTACCAATTCAGGTTACGGTCGTATTTTTCAATAAAACTGAACTGCGTGGATTGCCCCGTCCAGAAAATGCCGAGGGTGATAAAGCTCATAAAATACGTGAGAAACTGAGGCGTCATCGCCCCCAAAGCATGCCACAGGTCAGCGTTCGAGGTGATCACATGATCCACCGGTTCTTTCAGATCGATCACCAACAAAGTCATGGCAATGGAGAAAACGCCGTCGCTGAGGGCTTCGATGCGCTGGACTTTTTGTCCGGCAAGGTTGTTGTATCCGATCATGGGGCAAAAGTAACGCCAACCTCCAGGTTGGCGTGTTGTTGAAAAAAAAATAGCGCCAACCATCAGGTTGGCGTGTTGTTGAAAAAAAAGATAGCGCCAACCTGATGGTTGGCGCTATAGTTGAGTGGCGCACTGGGCATGCGCCAACCTGGAGGTTGGCGCTACAGGCTCTCGACAATCAATCGTTTCATCTCCACAGCACCGTCCGTTTCGATCCGGATCAGGTAAATACCCGCGGCCCAGCCATTCAGGCTGAACGTGTGCTGGCTGCTGCCCGGTTCCAGTTCTTCTTCAAGGACCATCCTGCCTTCCAGGTTAAAAATGCGCACCATACCGAAGGCGTATTCGCCATCCACTACCAGGTTGAATACTTCGCTGGCCGGGTTGGGGTACAGTCTGGACGATGTAACCTGCGCTGTACGTTCGGTAGCAATGGCCTGATCATCCGTAGATTCGAACATTTGCTGTTCCGTTTCCAACTGGAGTTTGGAGCCGCCGCCCGAAGGCACATTGATTGTGACGCTCGTTTCACACAGGTTTTTGTCGCGTACCGTGATGGTATAGCTGCCAACGGGTACGTTGTTGAACACATTGGACGACTGAAAACTCGTGCTGGGCGAGCGCTTGTATTTGTAAGGCGTCGTGCCACCGGTAGCCATCACGGTGAGGCGGTATTTGCCATTGGGCAACAGTTCCTGCGCAACACCCGCGATGACCAACGGAGCCGGCTGGGTCACCGTAGCCGATCCGACGAGCACGCAGCCATTGGCATCCGTGACGCTCAGGGTGTACGTACCGGGCGCCAATCCACTGATGGTGCGTGTAGTGGCGCCGTTGCTCCAGATGTAGCAATAGCGTTCGCCGTTGCACAAAGCGGAGGTCGGGAATTTGACGCCGCCGCCGGCCGTGGCCTTGATCTCGCCGTCGGAGCCGCCGTTGCAGCTGACGTTATCGATCGCAAAACTGACGCTCAGCGCCGAGGGCTGGTTCACGGTAAAGGACTTCTGGCGGGCGCATCCGTTGGCGTCGGTGACGCTCAGGGTGTACGCGCCTGCCGACAGCCCGCTGCGGTTTTGGGTTGTGGCGCCATCGCTCCACAGATACGTGTAGGGGGCCGTGCCGTTGACTATGGTGACATTGATCGAACCGTCGGCCGCGCCGTTGCAATTGACGTGCTGTATCTGGCCGGAGATGCCGATGGCCGGCGGTTGACCGATGTAGGCCGATGAACTTCTCACGCAGCCGGCCGCATCCACCACCACTACGATGTAGGTGCCGGGCGACAAATTGGTGATTGTTTCGGTGGTTTCGCCGTTGCTCCAGAGGATGTTGTATGGCGCCGTGCCGCCGCTGAGCTGCGCGGTGGCCGTGCCGTCCGAACCGCCGTTGCAGTTGGTATTCGTCTTGGTCACCGTCAGTTTCAACTTGGGCTGCACCGTGGCCGAAGCCGTAGCGCTGCAACCGCCGGGGCTCGTGACCGTCACGGAATACGTGCCGGCAGCGAGGTTGGAAATATCCTGCGTGGTTTTGTTGTTCGACCAGTGGTAGCCGTAAGTTCCCGATCCGCCGCTGACCGTGATATCGATGGCGCCGGTATTGCCGCCGCCGCAGCCCACGTTAGTCACGATGACGGGATCGATCAGCAATTGACCGTCCTCATCGATCAGACCGTCGCAGTCGTCGTCGAGGCCATTGCAGAGTTCCGGGGCGCCGGGATGGACGGAGGCGTTGTTGTCGTTGCAGTCGCCGTCGCCGACCGTGTAGCCGTCGCCGTCGGCGTCGCAAATACCGCCTTCATCGGTCAGGCCGTCGCAATCATCATCGAGGCCGTTGCAGATCTCGGTTGCGCCGGGGTGAACCGAAGCATTCGAGTCGTTGCAATCAGTGTTATTGCTCACATAACCGGCGGGCTGGGTGCAGGCGTTTTGGGCAACGGCCGGGTTGCCGTAGCCGTCGCCGTCGGAATCGGCATACCATACGGAGCCGAGGTTTTCGTCAATTTGACCGTCGCAATCGTCGTCCAGGCCGTTGCAAAGTTCTGTGGCGCCGGGATGGACCGAGGCGTTGGAGTCGTTGCAATCCGTGTTATCCGACACGTAGCCGGCCGGCGCTGCGCAGGCCGTTAGGGAAATGGCCGCGTTGCCGTAGCCGTCGCCGTCAGCGTCAGCGAACCAAAGGGAGCCGAGATTTTCGTCCACCAGGCCGTCGCAATCATCGTCCAGGCCGTTGCACAGCTCCGTGGCGCCCGGGTGGATGGATGCATTGGAGTCGTTGCAATCCGTATTGTCGGATACGTAGCCGGCGGGAGCGGAGCAGGCTTGCAACGAAACGGAAGCATCGCCGTAACCATCGCCGTCCGCATCGGCATAAAAGGTCGAGAGCACGCCTTCATCGGTCAGGCCGTTGCAGTCATTATCCAAACCGTCGCAGACTTCCGGGGCATTCGGGTGAACGGTCGCGTTCGCATCGTCGCAATCAGTGTTGTCCGAAACGTATCCTGCAGGTTGCGAGCAGGCCGCCAGGGTGCTGGCCGCGTTGCCGTAGCCGTCGCCGTCCGCGTCGGCGTACCAGGTCGGCTGGCCCGTGACGTCGGGGTCGGCGTCATCGATCAGACCGTCGCAATCGTCGTCCAGGCCGTTGCAGATTTCCGGCAGACCGGGGTGCACGTTCGGATTATCGTCGTCGCAATCATCGCCCGTGGCGGCATAGCCGTCGGGAGTCATACAGGACACAATGGTTAAAGCCGGACTGCCGTAGCCATCGCCGTCGATATCGATGTACCAGGTGATGCCCAGGTCTTCGTCGACCTGGCCGTCGCAGTTGTCGTCGAGGTTGTTACAGATTTCGGCGGCGCCGGGGTGAATCGCGGAATTGCCGTCGTTGCAGTCGGTATTGTCCGAAACATAACCTTCCGGGGCACTGCAGGCTTGTTGGGAAACGGCCGCGTTGCCATAGCCGTCGCCGTCGGCATCGGCATAAAAAGTGATCTGGACGCCTTCGTCAATTTGACCGTCGCAATCATCGTCCAAACCGTTGCAGACTTCCGCAGCGCCGGGGTGAACGGCGGAATTGCCGTCGTTGCAGTCGGTATTGTCCGAAACATACCCCTCCGGGGCAATGCAGGACTGTTGGGAAACGGCAGCGTTGCCATAGCCGTCGCCATCCGCGTCGGCATAAAAAGTGATCTGAACGCCTTCGTCAGTTTGACCGTCGCAATCATCGTCCAAACCGTTGCAGACTTCCGCAGCGCCGGGGTGAACGGCGGAATTGCCGTCGTTACAGTCGGTATTGTCCGAAACATAACCGTTCGGGGCGGTGCAGGCGGTTTGGGAAACCGCCGGGTCGCCGTAGCCGTCGCCGTCGGCATCGGCGTACCAAACCGTGCCGAGGTTTTCGTCGATCAGGCCGTCGCAATCATCGTCCAGGCCGTTGCAAATTTCGGTAGCGCCGGGGTTGACGGCTGCGTTGCCATCGTTGCAGTCGGTATTATCCGTCACAAAACCAGCGGGTTGCGTGCAGGTGGTTTGCGACACGGCGGCATTGCCGTAGCCGTCGCCGTCCGCATCGGCGTAATACGTGACCAGCAATCCTTCGTCGATCAGGCCGTCGCAATCATTATCCAAACCGTCGCAGATTTCGGTGGCGCCGGGGTTTTGGGCGGCGTTGCCGTCGTTGCAGTCCGTGTTGTCGGCCACGTAACCGGGAGGTTGCGTGCAGGTGGTTTGCGACACGGCCGCGTTGCCGTAGCCGTCGCCGTCCGCGTCTTCGTAGAAAATACCGGAAGTGACGTCGATGGTCCATTCGGCAGGAAGCGCGCACTGGCCGGGGTACGGGGTGAAGGTGAGCAATTGCGGTCCGGACAAATTGTAAGGCTCAAAATAATACCCGTAGAGCACGCCCGGGCCGCTCCAGTAACCGGATATGCCGTCCTGGTAAGTTTGCAGGTAAAAACCGTAGTCGTTCTGGCAAACCGTGGAGGGCACGCCCGTGATGTCCGGCGTAATGGGCGGGTTGGGATTGGCGTAAATCGTGGTACCGGCGCTGGCCGTGCAGCCGCCCGCATTGGTTACCGTGACGTAGTAATTCGTTTCTTCCGTGGGGCTGACGGTAATGGAGGCAGTCGTTTCTCCCGTGCTCCATTCGAAGCTCACGTCGTCGTAGGAATAAGCCGTCAATTCGACGGACTCATTCTGACAGACTGTGACGTACCCCGGATAAATGTAAGCGTAGGGCTGTGGTTCCGTATGAACCGTCGCGCTGCCCAGGCTGCCCCCACCGCCCGGATAGGTCACGGTGACATAAAACGTCTCGGTCTGGTAGGGATACACGGTGATCGACTGGTCCGTTTCGCCGGTGCTCCACTGGTAGGAATCGCCGCCCGAGGCTGTGAGGGTGACCGGATTGCCGGCGCAAACCGTCGTGTCGGCGGGCGAGACAGAGGCGGGTTGGCCTTTAGTCAGGATCACTTCATTTCCGGTGTAAGAAAGCGTGTAATCGTTTGGCAGCGAAGCCGTTGCGAAGGTTCCGCTCAGGCAGTCGGGGCTGCCGTCGCAATGCAGAATGACGTAGTTGCCATCGAGGGGGCTGCCGGTTTCGGTGACGACGAGCGCGCCGCCAAGCTGAATATTTTGGTCGGCTTCCACATAATCGTGACCTATGCCGGGGCCGTCGGAGCTTTCAACTTCCATGTCGAGTTCCGCTCCGTTGGCGTAGTTGTCGAAAAATTTCATTTTACCGGGTGAAAACCCGGGCGATACGGTGCCGTTGTTTTCCATATCCGGATAAAAAGTCAGTTCCTCCCCGCTTCCTTTCAAGGTGCCGTTGTTCACAGCCTGCACGTAGCAGTCGAAATAATAGTCGACGCTCCAGGTGCCGTTGTTGGTAAAAGTGCCGCTGTTGGCGCCGTCGTAAATGCCGGCGTATTGGTCCATCGTGATCGTACCGTTGTTGATGAAAACGCCGTTGTCCATGTCGTACGACCCGTTCTGCAGGGCAGTGCCGTTGTTCGTAAAAGTGGCAGACAGGATTTGGCCGTAGTAGGAGGAGCTGGCTGCCACGGGGGCGTTGGTCGCGGGAGCGGCCATCGCTTCGGCGCCGGGCTGGGTAGCGCTCTTGGCGAATTTGGAAGCGGCGCCGGCGTTGTTGTGTTTTTTCTTGGCTGTCGCCGCCGCAGATTTGGAGCTGTTGCCACTACCACCACCGCCGCCATTGTCGTAACCAATCGTCAGCGTGGCCGAGGGGATAATGGTCACGTCGGTCTGGACGTTGCCGCCCGACCACAGCATGTCGCTGTTGATCGTCAGGGTACCCGGGCCGACGAGGTCGCCATCGAGGGTAAACCGTTGGCCGGAGAAGCTGAAATCGGGAACCAGGGTCAGTTCGCCGCCGGAATAGATGCTGCCGGGGCCGTTCACGCTGGAACCGGCGTTGAACACGCAGGTCCCGTATAGGGTCAGGGTGGCGTCGGATGCCACGTCCACGGTCGTGTTGTTGGTCAGGCCATTGTTAAAGGTGAGGCTGGAGACCTGAACGTCGATCGTGCCATTGTTGACCGTCGGCAAATAGATATTCGCGCCGTAGGTGGCGGTCGACTGGATCAGGCCCGTGTTGGTGAAAGTATGGTCGCTGCCGCCATTGATTCCGCAATAGTCGCCGGCCAGGAAGAAATTACCCGAATTGTTGATGTCGCCATAGCAGTTGAAAGTGCTGCTCAGGTTGACCGTGCCTTCGTTGGTCAGCGGGGCGTCGAGCGTGCGGTAGCCGTAGCCGTTGATATTGAGCACGTTCATGGCCGTCACTTCGACCGGCACAGAAATGTAGCCGGAGAGCCAATTGGCAACGCCCTGGATAATGAGCGAAGCGCCGGGTTCGCCGCTGAGCGTGCCGTCGATGTCGAGGGTGAGGGAGGCCGTGGCCAGTGTGGACGACAGGTGCCAGCCGTTGTACTGGAGGTGGAGCGTACCGGCGCCGCCGACGGTGCCGCCGGGAAGGTTGCTGCCGTCTTTGATCACCATAGTGGCATCGGAGGCAATGGAAAGAGTGCCGGCATTGTCTACTTTGCTGGCATCCAGGGTGCCGGTGGTCACGTTTACCATTCCGCCGGACAGGTTGTTGAGGAAGGCGCCGAAGCTCAGCAGGCCGTCGGCAAATTTGTTCAGCGTGCCGGCATTATTGAATTGGCCGGATGAGTAGTAGTAATACGAAGAGCCGATGTTGGTCGTGCCGTTGTTGAGGTTGAACAGGTTGTTGTTGTTCACCGTGCCGTAAACGGTCAGGTCGGTACTGCATTCCACGGTACCGTTGTTGGTCAGGGTGCCGTAGAGGTATTGGCCGTAGGTGCCGGGAGCAATGTTCAAATGCCCCGTAGCGCCGATGACGACGGTATTGTTGATCGCGCCGCCTTTCCAGTCCATGTTGTGGTTCACGGTCAGCACGCCCGTGCCGTCGAGGGTGGGGTATCCGTCGAGCACGAAGTTTTCAACATCCAGGCTGACGTCGGCGTTGATCGACAGGTTGGACGAGCAGGTGAAGGTGCCGGCGCCGGTGATGGTGCCGCCCGCCTCCAGGCTGTAGTTGCCGTAGTTGAGGGTTTGCACGTTGGCGCCTGCGGCCACGTTCACAACGCCGCTGTTGGACAGGCCGTTGGTGAAATAAAAGTTGCCGCTCGGGCATTCGATGGTGCCCGAATTGACTACCGCCATGGTGCAGCTCAGGTCGCCCGAGACGTTTTTGAGCAGGCTGCCGGCGTTGTTCAGCGTGCCGTAGCCGCCGAAATCGTCGTTGGCATTGAGGTTGACCGTACCGTTGTTGTTGATAGTGCCGTTGTTGGTCAGCGGGCCGCCCACGTTCATCGTGCCGTTCATGGTCATCGTGCCGAAATTGTTGTGATAGTTTCCGGGTAGCACGTCCAGCACGGCGCCAGCCGTAAAGGTCGCGGGATTGGCTATGGAACCAAGGCCCCAGAGGACATGTGCGGTGAAGGTGACGGGGCCGCTGCCGTTGAAACTGGATTCGATTTCCGTCGTGGCCACGCTGATGGTTACTTCGCTGGTGTTGTTGGCATTGAGGCCATTGTAAGTGATCTGGAAGGTGCCGTCGCCGCTGATGGAAGCGCCGTCTAACAAGGTGGTCTGGTTGGAGTGCAGCACGGCGCCGGTTGAGACCACGATGCTGCCGGAATTTTCGAGGCCGCCGGCGCAGAACAGTTCGCCGCCCTCGACGAGCACTATGCCGTCGCTTTCGTTTTTCAGCGGAAGGTTCAGAGTGAACGTGCCAGCCCCCGTTTTTTTCGTCGTGCCGTGGTTGTCGAGGCCTGTAGAGCCGTAGTAAATCCCGATGGTGTGTGCGCCGTTGAGTGTCACAAGGCCTGTGTTGGTCAGGCTGCCGCTGCTCCAGGTCATGTCCGCGCTGATGGTCATCGTGCCGTTGTTGGTCGCCGTCGAGCTGATCCCGGCGTATCCGTTCACATCAACAACGCAGCTGGCGGCAAAGATCACCGGCGTGCCGAGTGTGCCGCCTGTCCAGACGACGTGTTGCGTAAAGCTCACCGATGCGGCCCCGGATATTCCGTTAATGCTGGAACTGAGCTGCACCTCGGCTACGTCGATCGAGACGGGGCTGGTGTTTTCGGCATACACGCCGTTGTATTGAATGATATAGGTGCCCGCCCCCGTGAAAGAGCCTCCGTTGCGGGTATGGGTCTGGTTGACGCGCAGGGTGGCGCCCGAGCTCACGTCGATGGCGCTGCTGTTGTACAGGTCGCTGGCGATGGACAATTCGCCGCCCAGGACGTGTACTTCGCCGCCCGTTTCGTTGTGCAGGGGGAGGTTGAGGTGAAACGTGCCCGCGGGACTGGCCGGTTTTTGCACCGTGCCGTAGTTGAACAAGCCCGATGAAGCGGCGTAAATGCCGATGGAATGCTCGCCGTTGAGCGAAACCAGGCCGTAGTTGTCCAGCCCGCCGTAACTCCAGGTCATGTCGGCGTTTACGTTCATGGTGCCGTTGTTGGTCGCCGTCGTGGTGATGCCCGTGCCGCCGTTCACGTCGACAACGGCGCTGTTGGCGAAAACGACGGGCGTGCCCAGCGTGCCGGCCGTCCAAACGACGTGCTGGGTAAAGTTGAGTGGCGCCGCTCCGGCGATCCCGTTTATATTGGACGTGATCTGCACCTCGGCCACGTCGATGGAGACCGGGCTCGTATTTTCGGCATACAAGCCGTTGTAAAAAATGACATAGGTGCCGGCCCCCGAGTAGGTGCCGCCGTTGCGGGTATGGGTGCTATTGACCCGCAGCGTAGCGCCAGAGCCGACTGTGACCGAGCCGCTGTTGTACAGCTCGCTGCCGATGTGCAGTTCGTCGCCGAGGACGATCAGGTCGCCGTCGGATTCGTTGTACAGCGGCAGGTTGAAATTGAATACCCCCGAGGAGGCAAGGGGCTTGGTGACCGTGCCGTGGTTGTAAATCCCCGCCGCTGCCGCGTAAATGCCAATGCCGTAGGGACCGGTCAGCACGATGTCGCCGTAGTTGGTCAGCGAACCGTAGCTGAACGTCAGCTGCGCGTTGATTCTGAAGGTACCGTAGTTAAAGGAATTGCTGATGATGTGCCCGCCGTTGCCGTTGACGTCGGTCACGGAGGTTTGGGAAAGCGTGATCGGCGCAGTGATGGCGCCGGATATGAGGATAAAATGCTGCGTAATGGTCAATGAGCCCGTACCGCCGATGCCGTTGGAATTGAGCTCCACGTCGGCGATGTCGATCGAAACGGGGTTAGTGTTGTCGGCTTCGGCGCCGTTGCCGGTAATGAGCAGTTTGCCGGTACCGGTAAAGGTCGCGTTGTCGTAAATCTGAAGGGTGTGCGTGTGAAAGGTCGAACCCGCCAGTGCGCTCACGTGGCCGTACTGCTGACAATGGATCGAGGAATAGAGTTCGCCGTTCTCGACCTGGATGTCGCCGTCGGCGGCATTGAGCAGAAGAATGCCGATGGAGTAGGTGCTGGGGTCGATGGCCGGTTTTTTCAGCAGGCCGTGGTTTTCGAACGTTGCCGGGGCGTAGTAAACGCCCATGCTGTGTGTTCCGACCACGTCGAATTCGCCGTAGTTGATGATGGCCGAATTGCTGAGCGTAATACCCGCGTCGCAGGTGATGGCGCCGTAATTGGTGATGTTGGCGCCCATGCCCAGGCCGCCCTGCCAGAGACCCGAGCAGCCTTGCAGGAGTATAACCGGCACGCTGACGCCGCCGCTGGTCCAGCTGAAACTGGACACAATGGTCAAGCTGGAATTGGGATTCCCGTCGCTGTTGACGCCGCCGGCCAGAATGAGGGATCCGACGGTGATCTGGCCGTTGATGGTGACGCCCCGGTCCTGAGGAATGGTGGCTTCATCGCCCGCTCCGGGCACCTGTTGAGGCGACCAGTTGCGGTAATCGGTCCAGATGTTGCCTGCATAGCCACCCACGAAGGTGATGGCTTTCAGGGAGTTGGATGCGGAAACGAAGCATCCGAGCAATAGCAGGTAAGTAAGCAGTCGCATGGTGGAAAAGATTTTGTTCATCTATTTTTTGATGGGACAAAAGTCTTTTCCGCCGAGCAATAGCAGGTAAGTAAGCAGTCGCATGGTGGAAAAGATTTTGTTCATCTATTTTTTGATGGGACAAAAGTCTTTTCCGGGACTGCCCGGCTACCAGATCAAAGTTTGGTCAATGTTTGTTCAGGGTGTTCATTTGTGACCTGTCAGGTCAAAGAGGGATAAGCCTCGACCAAAGCCAGCACCGAAGCCACCATGCGATGGCAACGTGTAAGATGGAAGGGAAACAATTCCTGGCTTTTGTAAAAATCACTGAGCGCGTCTCGGAGCATTTCCTTGGCGCGGCTCAGGCGGACTTTGACATTGGATTCGCTCAGGTCGAGGCAGGCCATCGTTTCCGCCACCGAAGCGCCTTCTATTTCGCGCAGGATGAATACCGTCCTGTAAATTTCCGGTAATGCGTTGATCGCAGCCTCCATCAATAAACGCAATTCATTGGTGACCAACATGTTGTAAGGCGTTTGCGTATCTTGTATATGTTGCCCGGCATGAGCGTCGGAGACCAGGCGGTGGCGCTTTTTCAGCCGCGCATAACACTCGTTGAGCGCGATGCGCGTCAGCCATGTAGCAAAATCTGATTCAAACCGGAACTGTGCGAGGTGCTCATAAGCCCTCACATACGCTGCCTGCATGGCTTCTTCTGCCTCCAGATCATCCTGCAGAACGGAAAGGCAAATGCGGAAAATCCGGCGGTTGTATTTATGCATCAGGTCGCCGAAATATCGTTTCTCGCCGCGCAGCACCTGTGTCACCAACACTTTGTCGGAGGGCGAAGCTTCCTTTTGTTGATTCATGTAAAAAACCTGTTTGAGGGTTGGATCATC
>JBGAJY010000100.1:0-19873 GCA_044224705.1 Saprospiraceae bacterium | reverse complement strand
GAAGGGCGAGCCAGCCGTGGTCACCCCAGCGACGCTGGGCGCCCCGAGCGTCACGGTAAAGTTCTCGTCGAGTTCGACCTTCACGTCGCCGTTGATTTGTACGGTGTTTATGGTCTGCATTTCCCCGGCGTTGCCGGCGAAGGTCAGGACGCTGTTTGGCCCGGATAAATCGCCATCGACAAAGGTGGCGGTGCCCGGACTGAGGGTATACGCCACAGTGAAGCCGCCCTGGACGGGGTTGTTCAGCGTGGCGGTGAGGATGTAGAAAGTAGGACCGGCGTTGCCTTCGGGCTGGGAAACGGCACCGGTGAGCGTCACCACCGCCGCATCGTCGTTGGTGATCGTGCCCAGGCCGGAGGGGTCCGTGAGGATCACCCCCGAGGGCGCACCGGAGAGCACCACCGTGAAGGTCTCGTTACTTTCCACCTTGTTGTCCTGGTTGACCAGTACCGTCACGGTTGCCGTGAGCGAGCCGCCGGCGGTGAAGGCTACCGTGCCGCCCGAGATGGCGGTATAGTCGTTGTCGGCTGTGGTGGCTGTGCCGTCCATGGTATTCACCGTCAGGTTGAAGGCCTCCACATTGTCCGTGCGCGTCACGGTGAAACTGAACGAAGTGGGACCGCCGCCCGTGCCTTCGTTCATCGTCACGTCGTTGATCGTCACCGAGGTGGGTGTTTTAAAGCCAAAATCCAGGCTGAGGTTGGTGTTGTTGTCCGCATCGCCGTCGGTGGTGGGCTCCGTGCCCAGGGCCAGGGTGATGGCCTGCGAGGCCACGCCGAAGCCGGCCACCGCGTCGCCGTTGTCGTCGTCGTTCACGTCGTTGTCCGGGTCGGGGGCGCCGCCGATGGGGCTGCTGAGCAGCGCCGAACTCAGGGCATTGTCGTACAAGGGGCCCCCGGAGTTGAAGTTGGAGGCCGCCACTTCGACGATGTAATTGCCCGGGCAGAGGTTGGCAAACGTGTACAATCCGCCGCCGGCCGTGGTGGCCGTGCTCAGGGCTGCGCCGTCGGCCCCCGTGAGCACGCCGTCGCCGTTGTCGGCGTACAGGCGCACCAGCACGCCGTTGATCCCCGCGTCGCCGGCGTCATACACGCCGTTTTTGTTGTTGTCTTTGTACACCAGGTTGCCCAGGCTCAGGGGCGGGAATTGCGACACCGTGGGGTTGGCTGAGCCGCCCACGTCGGGGTCGTCGGTCAGAACACTGGTAAAGTTGGAGCCCGAAATCGTGGCCTGGTTGGACACCGAGCAATCGAATTGCGGGAAGGGATTGTCGATCGTGACCCTGAAACGCAGGGTGATATTTTGGTTGGCCGGCAGGGTGAACGGACCGGTGCTCACCGTTTCACCCGACATGAAGGTCTCCACCGGGGTGGAATTGGACGGTGCCGTCGAGGCCTCCGTTCCGTTATCCGGCGCGGTTTTGTTGGAAGAATTGCCCGAAGACTTGCCGGCATCATCGCCCGCTTCGGTCATTTCCGTGCCGCCGTCGCCGGCCTGGCTGGAATCGACCACCACGAGGGCGTCCACCGGGTCGCTGATGAACAGCGGCGGGTTGGTGGGCAGTTGGCAGGTGGCGCCGAAGGTGAACACGCCGGAGCCGCTTTGGTTGACCATGCCGCCGTTGGCGATCGTCGGGGTATTGCCGTTGTTATCCCATACGGCGGCGGCAGTAGCGCCGCTGCCTTGCAGCAGCAGTTCGTGGCTGGCCGTGGCCGAGCGGGCGCGCCAGTTGGCGATGATCGTGCCGGAAATAGCCCCTGTGGCGTTATTGGCCACATTGGCGCAGGTTTTATTGGTCAAAACGCTGCTGGATGCCCCGGCGATGCAGTCGATGTAATAGGAGCCGCTTGTGCCTATTGTCACGGTGTTGTTCGTCACCTTGGCGTCGAGCCGGCCTGTGCCGCCGACCGCCTGGGCATAAATGCCGGGGTCAAGGTTGCTCGTCACGGTATTGTTATGGATTTCCACTTTGCCGTTGGAATTGGCGTTGGCAATCACCCGGACGCCGATGCCGCTGCCCGTGCCGCCACTGGCTATCGAAATGGCGGGGTTGTTGTTAATACGGCCCTGAAAAGTGGAGTTGCCGTTGCCCGAAATATTGACGCAGTTGATGCTGCGCGACTGGATCGAGGGGTTGCCGTCGATGTTGAAATTCAGGGTGGCCGTGCCGTTGCTCACAAAATCGATGGCCGCGGCGCCGCCCGAGCCGGGGTTGAAAGTGGAGGTGGTGACGTCCACGCTGGTTTGCGCTGTGTTGTCCCCGTTGGTTTTGGGCGCAGAGCAAGAGGAAAATCGAGCGTCGTTGAGTGGAGGAGGTCAAACGCTGGTTTGCGCTGTGTTGTCGGAAATAACCTGCAAACCGTTGGTTTTGGGCGTGGTAAAGGTGCAAGAGGAAAAATCGAGCGTCGAATTGGAGGAGCCCAAACCGTCGAATTCAAAAGCGTCGGCGCCCAGCGTCATGGCCTGCGTTTGGCCGAAAGTGGAACCCGAAACGCTCAGGGTCAGCGTCTGGTTGGTGTTGTAGATCACCGCTGCCCGCTCGCTGGCAAAGGTCAGCGAAGAGCCGGAAATGCTGCCCGTGCCCGACATGTTGACCGCGTACAGGCAACTCTCTTCCGTGTCGCTGCCGCTGCTGGCCACGCCGCAATTGATCAGCGTACAGCCACTCATGACAAATCCACTGACGTTTCGGACGTTGACGCCCTGCTCGGTGGTGCCGTTGATGTCGACGTTGTCCAGTTCTACGTTGGTCACCGAATTGAGGTGAATGGCGCCGTTGCAACCCGAGTTGTCGGCCGCGCCGCACACACCGCCGTCCACCGTGTTGGCATTGGTGAAGGTCATGTTGCGCAACGCCACATTGCTTGCACTACTGAACTGCGCGCCCCTGCTGGTAATATTGGAGATCGTGCCGCCCGAGCCGTCGGTGCCACCCGAGCCGGTTATTTCGAAACTGCCGGTCGTGTTTTGCACCGTAATGCCGGTGCTGGCGTTGGAAGACGAAACGCTTCTGAAAATGACGTCGAGCGCGCCGCCGCCGTTGATGTTGACGGCTGTGCCGTTGGTATGGCTGACGACGACCTCGCGCACCTTCAGGTTACCGACACTGGAACCAATCAGCGCCGTGCCGCCCGCCACCGTGCTGTTGATTTGCACGCCGTGGACTTTGTTGGCAGAACCCAGGGTCACGTTGTTGCTTGCCGCCGCAAGTGCGATGACTGGCAGATTGGCTCCGCCGGTGGCCGGCAAAGCGTTGCTGAATGAGGGCACGGTGATGCCGGTAATGGCCACGATGCTCTGGCTGGCCCCGGCGCCGATCAGCACCTGGGTGTTTTGCAAGGTCAACGGTCCCGTGTAGTTGGTCGCCGTGTTGCGGTACAGGAAAATGATGTCGCCCGGGTCGTCGGCTGCCCCGGGAAAAAAGTTCGGTAAACTGTTGAATGGAGTGCCCAGCCGTCCGTCGCCGTTGACGCCGGCATTGTTATCGATGAACCAGATCACCTCGTTCACCGTCACCGTCACCGTGCCCGTGCTGTTGAACGTGCCGTCCGTCACCGTGTATGTGAAAGTCGTCGTGCCCTCGAAACCCGCGTTGGGCATAAACGTAAAACTGCCGTTGGCATTAAACGTCACCTGGCCCTGCGTGCCGGCCGTGTTGACGCCCGTCACCGTCAGCGGGTTGGGGGCGTTGTCGATATCAAAGTCGTTGACCAGCAGACCGTTGCCAACCGGAACCGTGATGCCCACGTTGCCCAGAGAGGAATAACTGTCGTTCACGGCCACCGGGCTGGTTTCCAGAGAACCCGGCACCAGGGTCGTGTTGGCATCGATCACGTCGTTGAACTGCACGCCCGTGGCGTCCATGTTGCCCGTGTTACTGATCACTATGGTGTAGCGGATCACGTCGCCGGGACTGAAACCCGTCACGCCCGTGTCCGTGAACAATTCGTCGACCTTCGTCGCCGACAAAGTCGGCGCCACCAGTGGCCGCGCCACCGGTTTGACATACACCATGCCGCCCAGGGTCCAGTCGAGCACCCGGTAATAGGTGCCGTCAGGGCGTTTTAATTCGGTGGTCAATGGTTCTTCGGCAGGCGAGCCTGAAACTACGACTTGCGCCGGCTGGCCCACAGGGCTAAGCCAGGAAAAAAAAGCGCTAAACAGGGAGTACGTAATAAAGAGTTTCATAAGTAAGGGATCTGATTGGCGTGTTAATCAATTATAAATTTCAATGGCCTTGGGAGAATCTATAAGGATGGATAATGGGCATACAAGGCCTCTCTTGGCTACGACATGGAGTTAGATATCAAAGTCAAAAAGCAGCGGATAAACAAGAAAAAGCGCCGGGAGACCGGCTGCAGTGGTCAATTGCGGATGTGGCGGCAAAAGGGATTTTGTAGCACCGTTACAGGCAATAGCTGCTGCAAGTCCGTGTACATTAACCCCACATGCAATGTGGGAGGTGGTTTTGCGGAGGAGGTAATGGCTGGGATCGGCTTTACTATGAGTGCCGTTAGCGAAAAAAAAACCGGTGGTTTGGAAGGTGGGCAGTAGGGCCTGCGTGGAGTGGTAATTAGTCTTGAAGGACAGGAAGTAAGGTTGCAACAAATGTTTCATTGGTTTGGGTGGATTATATGGTAAGACAAACATAGTCGTTTCGCGAAGTGAAGAACGTTAAATTGGATTCTTTTTCGACGAAGCGGGCAGGCTTTTGACAGATCATTCAAGTGGAAATAAAAAACAGGGGCACCGCGTAATCAGTTTTGCGAGGCCCCTGTTTCTTTATTTCCAGCTGCATGATTCTTATTCAACATTGACGTAAAAGTCTTTTTCTTCCGGGTATTTCATCGGATTGCGCATCGATATTGAGTTGGGTCTCGAAGACCATGTTTCATTTGAAATAAGCAATGAGAGATCTAAAATCTAATTTCAGGCCTCTTCTTTCTTATTCCAAGGGTAAACCTTCAAAATCCGGAAGGATTCATGTTTTTTTAGAAAATTCCACCTGTCAGGTCGGGGTTGGCCCCTCACGCGGCCTTCAACCGCGCCATGCGCGAGCCCTGCAATTTCTCCTCGGCATATGCCCGGTCGATCACCAGCGAGCGTCCGGTTTTGCCCGCACCACCCGGCGCGTCGAACATGGCGTCGGTCAGGATGGCTTCGCATAGCGAGCGCAGGCCGCGGGCGCCGAGTTTGTATTCGAGGGCTTTTTCGGCGATGTAATCCACGGTTTCCGGCAGGATGTCCAACTGGATGTCTTCCATCGCGAAGAGTTTCTGGTATTGGCGCAGCAGTGCGTTGCGCGGCTGGGTGAGGATGAGGCGAAGGGTAGCCACGTCGAGCGGGTCGAGGTGTGCGATCACCGGAAGCCGGCCGACGAGTTCGGGGATAAGCCCGTATTGTTTCACATCCTGGTGATTCACGTACATCAGCAGGTTGTCGCGGTCGATGCGCTGGTGTTCGGCGTCCTTGTTGTAGCCGATCACCTGGGTGTTCACGCGCCGTGCGATCACTTTTTCGATACCGTCGAACGCGCCGCCGCAGATGAAAAGAATATTGGTGGTGTTCACTTTCAACATTTTCTGCTCGGGGTGCTTGCGGCCGCCCTGCGGAGGCACGAGCACTTCGGCGCCTTCGAGCATTTTGAGCATGCCCTGCTGAACGCCCTCACCCGACACGTCGCGGGTGATCGAGGGGTTGTCCTGTTTGCGGGCGATTTTATCGATCTCGTCGATGTAAACGATGCCGCGCTCGGCGGCTTCCACGTCGTAGTCGCACACCTGAAGGAGCCGCGCCAGGATGCTTTCCACGTCTTCGCCCACGTAGCCGGCTTCGGTGAATACCGTGGCATCGACGATGGTGAAAGGCACGTTCAGGAGTTTGGCGATGGTTTTGGCGAGTAGGGTTTTGCCGGTGCCAGTCTGGCCGATAAAGAGGACGTTGGATTTTTCAATTTCCACTTCGTTGTTGGCCGGGATATCGCCTTTCTGGGTGTGCATCAGGCGTTTATAATGATTGTACACGGCCACGGCGAGCACTTTTTTGGCATCGTCCTGGCCGATTACGAATTCATCGAGAAAGCCTTTGATCTCGCCGGGGGGGATGAGCCGGAGGGGTGCGGCGTATTTGGCGCTTTTTTTCGGCTGTTCTTCTTCGGGCTCGGGGCGTGGGCGGCCCAGTTCCTGTTCGATGAGTTCGCCGGCTTTTTCCACGCAGAGCTCACAGATCTGCGCGTCCATGCCGCTGATGAGCATCATCACGTCGTCCTTGCTGCGGCCGCAGAAAGAACAGTGGTTGGGGGAGGGTTTGCCGCGACGGATCATGTGTTTGATTGATTTATTGATTCGATTATTCGATTGACCGATTGATTCGATTACCCACGATCGTGTATAATCGAATCAATCGGTCAATCGAATAATCGAATCAATCCATTAATTCTCTTTTTTCCTCGGATTGTTGCGTTCCAGCACTTCATCCACAAGGCCGTAGGCTTTGGCTTCCTCGCCGCTCATCCAGTTGTCGCGGTCGCAGTCCTGCTCGATGGTTTCGTAGGACTGGCCGGTGTGGTGAACGAGGATGTCGTACAGCGACTTTTGCATTTTCTTGATCAGCTTGTAAGTGATCTCGATATCGGACACCTGGCCCTGGGCGCCGCCCATGGGCTGGTGGATCATGACGTGGCTGTGGTACAGGCAGCTGCGCTTGCCTTTGACGCCTGCTGCGAGCAGCACGGCGCCCATGGAGGCGGCGAGGCCGGTGCAGATGGTGGCTACATCGGGCGCCACATATTGCATGGTGTCGTAGATGCCGAGGCCGTCGATCACCGAGCCGCCGGGGCTGTTGATGAACAACTGGATGTCGCGTTTCGGGTCGCTGGATTCCAGAAAGAGCAGCTGGGCCTGGATGACGTTGGCGACGTATTCGGTCACGGGCACGCCCATGAAAATGATACGGTCCATCATCAGGCGGCTGAATACGTCCATGACGGCCAGGTTCATCGGTCGTTCCTCGATGACGGCCGGGGTGAAGGCGCGAATGTTGGGTGCGGCAGCCGCTCCGGCCGCCTGCATGTACTTTTCGAGGTGCATGCTGCTCATGCCGAGGTGGCGGGTAGCATACTTTTGAAATTCATTTTTGTCAAACATGGTATGGACTGTTTTTTTCGAGGCAAGTATAACAAGGATTGGAACCTAAGGTTACAGACCTGAAAAATGGAACTGTAGTGCTGGATGATCGGGGGGAAATACCGGATGAACGCAAGGTTTCAAACGATTAAAAAACGGCGGGCCCGAGAAAGGCCTTTTTGAGTGGCGATTGACGATTACATGAGATTTGATTTTTGATGTAATGTTTGATTTTTGATTGTCGACGGACACTCGAACATGGATCAATCAGCCATCTACATCAAAAATCAAATCTCATGTAATCGTCAATCGTTACTCAAAAAAAGGTCACTCGACGATCTCCCGCAACTCCGCATCCGCCATTTGCTCTTCTTCCGCCTTTTGGGTCATCGCGTCGAAGATCTGCTGGAATTCGGCTGAGGGAATGGGTTTGTCCACAAGGGTCACGGAGGCGCTGAGCGCTTCGAAAAGTTTGTCGTATTCGAGGTCGTCCTTGACCTTTTCCACGTCCTTTTCATTTTTCATCATGCGGCTGGTGTAGTCGGCCAGGATATTGTCGGGGAGGTCCATGCGGAAGTAGTTGCGCACGCGGCGTTCATATTCGCCACGGATTTCCTCGGGGCTTACTTCTACGCCGAACTGGTGTTTCAGGCGGTCACGCAGCAGCGACCAGCGCAGGTTTTCGGCAAAAGCGGGAAACTCGTTTTCGAGCGATTCGACTGTGAGCGTGTCGCGGTTGTTGACCAGCAGCCAGCGGCGCAGGAAGCGTTCGGGCAGGTCGAAGCGGTTCAGTTCGAGCAGGCGCCGCTGCATGTCGCGCATGAGCAGGGCATCGGAGCGTTGTTTGTAGAACTGTGCGATGCCTTTTTTGATTTCTTCGATGGCTTCTTCCTTATTGGTGACGCCGCCGCCGAAATAGCTGTTGAAAAACGCTTCGTCCAGGTCGGCGATACCTACCCGCGAGACTTCTGCGATGGTGCCTGTGAACCAGTCGCCCACCACGCGGTCGTCGCCGTCTTCGAGGCTAAGGATGTACTTGCGGTACATTTTTTCGTCGTGGCGGTTTTCGAGTTCGCGGGCATTGAAGCGCACGTGATCGCCTTTCTTTTTGGTCTGCAATTCGGCTTTGAAAGCTTCGTCGCTGAGGTCTTTCACGAGCACCGTGATGGTGGTGGCGTAATCGCCGCCTTCTTCCTGCGAATCGATGCGCACGATGTCGTTATCGCCGATCAGGTCTTCGGAGCTGATGCGCTTGCCCACGCGCTGCCGGGCGTAGTCGAGCTCCACTTCGGCCAGCGCGTTGAGATCTGCAATGGTGAAGCGCTCGTAAGTTTCGTTTTTATCCAGCCCTTTAATATCGAAAGGGGCGACGTAGCCGATCTCGTATTCGACCGAAAATTCGGCGTTGGGACTGTTGATGCTGTGGGTGAAGTTGCTCGGCTTCTCGGTCGGCATGGGCTGTCCCAGTACGTCGAGGCCGCTTTGGCGCAGGTAATCGGAAAGTTCCTGGGAGATCAGGTCGTTGAGCGTATCGGCAAAGAGGGAATTGCCGTACATGCGTTTGACGTAATCCATCGGCGCCTGGCCATGGCGGAAGCCCTTGATGGCCGCGCGCTGCCGGAACTTTTTGAGTTCGGCGTCTACTTTGGGCATTAATTCCTGGCGCTGAACGGTAATGGTAAGAAGGGCTGAGGTTGGATCGAGGTCGTTGCGTTGGATGCTGGGCATGGGCAATGAGTGAATGAGTGAATGAGCGAATGAGTGATTGAAGTGCTCGCAAATGACCTGATAATGCCAGCCATTCACTCATTCACTCATTCACACATTCACCCATTGAAAAAAGTGCGGGCGGAGGGACTCGAACCCCCATGCCTCTCGGCGCCAGATCCTAAGTCTGGTACGTCTACCAATTTCGCCACGCCCGCAGGGCCTTGCCCCCTGCTTTTCTCTCAAAAGGGGCAGGGGGCTCAAAAGGAGCGCAAAAGTAGGCTTTTATCCCCGAAAATAAAGGGTAATCATAAAAGTAAAACCGTTAATAAGCCTCAAACAAGTTGGCCGGGAGGCCGTATCGCCCTAACTTTATGCGAAACATACAACGATAAACAACAGGAGGGAATCATGTCGCAGGAAAGACCAACGCCGCTGCCGCGACCCGAGGACGATGGGCCGCTCATCAAACGAGCCTACCGCAATCTGCTCAAGTCGATCACCACGCCGCTCAACGACGACGACAAACGCAATATCCGCGCCGCATTCGAACTGGCCACCAAAGCCCACCAGGCCCAACGCCGTAAATCGGGCGAACCCTATATCCTGCATCCCATCGAGGTTGCCCGCATCTGTGTGGAGGAAATCGGACTGGGGCCCACCGCCGTCATTTGCGCCCTCCTGCACGACGTGGTGGAAGATACGGACGTGACGCTCAAAGACATTCACAAACAATTCGGCGGCCACGTTGCGCTCATCGTCGACGGCCTCACCAAACTCGACAGCCTCCACGACTCCGAAAGCCCACAGGCCGAAAACCTCGCCAAAGTGCTCCGCACCATGCTCTCCGACGTGCGCGTGGTGCTCATCAAAATGGCCGACCGCCTGCACAACCTGCGCACTATCCGCAGCATGGCGCCGCACAAACAACTCAAAATCGCCGCCGAAACCAGCACCATCTACGCGCCGCTGGCCCACCGCCTCGGCCTGTACAAGATCAAAAGCGAGTTTCAGGACATCTGCCTGAAAATCACCCACCCCGAAGAATACCACGAGATCGCCGACAAACTCGCCCAGACCAAACGCGCCCGGCAGCAGTACATCGACGAATTTATCCGCCCCGTGACCGAAGCGCTGGACGATTTCGGCATCAAAGCCCGCATCACCGGACGACCCAAAAGCATCTTTTCCATCTGGAATAAAATCCGCACCAAACACGTCGCCTTCGAAGACATTTACGACCTCTTCGCCATCCGCATCATCGCTGACGTGCCGCCCGAACGCGAAAAAATCACCTGCTGGCAGATTTATTCCTTCGTCACCGACTACTACAAGCCCATCCCTGAGCGCCTCAAAGACTGGGTCACCACGCCCAAAGCCAACGGCTACGAATCGCTGCACACCACCGTAGTGGGCCACGACGGCCGCTACGTGGAAGTCCAGATCCGCTCCGAACGCATGGACGAGATCGCCGAACGCGGCTTTGCCGCCCACTGGAAATACAAGGGCATCAAAGGCATCGGCCAGAAAGCCAACGTGTTTGAAAACTGGCTCAACCAGGTGCGCGAAACCCTCGAAGACAGCACCAGCGGCAGCGCCGTCGAATTCCTCGCCGATTTCCGCACGAGCAACCTGTTTGCCGAAGAAATCCACATTTTTACTCCAAAAGGGGAAATGCGCGTTTTGCCCGAAGGCTCCACGGCGCTCGATTTCGCGTTCAGCATCCACTCCACCATCGGCTGTACCTGCCAGGCCGCCAAGGTGAACAACAAACTCGTGCCCATCAGCACCCCGCTCCGCAACGGCGACCAGGTGCAGATCCTGACGAATAAAAACCAGAAACCCAGCGAAGACTGGCTGCAGTTCGTCATCACGGCAAAAGCCAAAAACCGCATCCGCTCCGCCCTCAAAGACGAACGCCGCCAACTCGCCGCCGACGGCCGCGAAATCCTGGAACGCAAACTCCAGAACACCTTCAAGGTGCCCGTCGAGGAAAACATCGACCCGCTGTCCAAATGGTTCGGCTACCCCAACCGCCTGGAATTTCTCAGCGCCATCGCCCTCGAACAGGTCGATCTCGCCGCCGCTTTCAAACGTTTCAAAACCGACGGCTCCCGCCTCGCAGAGATCGAAGAGGAAAAAGGCATCCGCCAGGTGGACGCCGCCGAACCGCCCACCGAAACGGCTTTCGGCAAAGAAGCCGCGCCGCGCCAGGCTTCCAAAGGCGAGATCATCATCAACGGCGAGCCGGGACATTACTACGCCTACTCCTTCGCCAGCTGCTGCCAGCCCGTGCAGGGCGACCCGATTTTTGCCTTCGTCACCACCAAGGAAGGCGTCAAAATTCACCGCACCACCTGCCCCAATGCCCCCAACATGCTGGCCAATTACGAATACCGCATCCTCAAGGCCGACTGGGGCAATACCGTCAAATCGGACTTCGTGGCCGACATCGTCATCACGGGCATCGACATCGGCAAAGGCGCTATCCAGCGCCTGACCGACCGGATTTCCAACCTCGGGCTGAACATCCGCTCGTTCTCCATTTCGGGCGAAGGCGGGTATTTCGAAGGGCGGGTGTCGCTGGTCGTGCGCAACATCGACCAGCTGAACCACGCGATGCTGTCGCTGAAGACGTTCGACTGGGTATCGAATGTAAGGCGGGCGGAGTAGGAATAAATAATTACGAATTAATCGCATCCCTTCCGGTGCCCGGGGTTTTTGACGATATCTTTGGAAGTATTTTCACTTTCCGTAGTCGCCCCAAATGACACTTCCAGAACTCAGGAACGGAATATCGCAACTGCTCGCCCAGGCCGACACGCCCGGAGCGATGGATTTGCTGCACCAGTTTGCCATCGGACAGGGCCGCAAGGATGTTGTGAACGCCGTGGTTGCCCTGCGCGCCCGTTTTGGCCGCGTACGCGCCGAAAACGGCAGAGGCGTATTGTCCCAGGCCGAACTGGATTTGGGCATGAACAAGATCAACAGCAGCATCGTCGAACTATTGGATCAGCTGGAAACTCCGCCAAAACCCTTGTCTTCGGTTTGGCCGCGGGTGGCCGTATTGGCGGGGATAATGGCGCTGGTCGGTGGATTTTTGTTGTTCCAGTTTTTGCCCGAGGACCCACCTCAAATCGTCTCCACACCGCCGGTTACAAAGCCCGTTGAGCAGAATATTTCGGATGCAAATCCTTTGCCCGGCTCGAATGCATCCTCTTCCAAGAACTTGAAAAATCCAAAGGAAAACGACCCCGCAGCTCAGGCTTCCGGAAATAGCAACGAAGAAAAACCCCACGCTCCGGCACCTTCAAATCAGAATAATCACTCCACTTCTCCGCCTCCAACTCAGCCCCATTCGCCGTCTAAATTTATCGTCACCCTGCGCATGGACAGTCCCTGGCACCACGCCAAAGTACTCGTCGATGGAAAGGAATTCCCGCTGGAAGAGGACCTGGACTACACCAAAAAAATCCGCCTGACTGCCGGCGCCCATGTGATTACCCTGCGCATGGCCGACGGCAAAACCTGCGAACAATCCCGCTCGGTATCCGCCGATGCAACGGTCTATTTCACCTGTAGTAATTGAACCAACCATGAAACCATCACCCCCGATTTTCCTGCTTTTTCTATGCTGCCTTGCCGCTGCTCAACGGGCAACAGCCCAGACCCCGAACTGCCAGAACATCGCCCTCTGGGACCTGAGCTGCGCCGCCAAGGACGAACAAATTACCAACCAGATCGCCAACGAGATCGAATCCATTCTTTCCGAAATACCCGGCTGCACCCAATTGGAACAGCGCCGCCTGGCCACTTTTGAAAAGATCAAAGCGTCCGAAAAAAACCGCAACGGGGTGAACGAACTTTCCTCCAAAACCCGCACCGACCTGAAAGCCATTAAAGTCGAACGTATCGTGTTCGGCTCCGTCGTGCGGGAAGAACAGGTGGTCAGCGCCATCGCCGTCAACCTGCACCTCGACGAACTGGAAACGCAACGCAAAGGCCTGAACCTGACCATCCGGCTCACCGGCGCCCAAACGAATACCGAAAACCTTCGCAACAGCATCCGTCCTTACATCTACGACCTGGTCGGTATTCCCCGCCCGCGCGACCCCCGCCAGGATGCGCTGGACAAGGCCAAAGGCATCGACACCCGCGCCGGGTACGAGGCCTACCTGCGCGAATGCGGCGCTCACCCCTGCCCCGAAGAAGCGTCCATCCTGCGGATCATCGAGGACGAAAAAGCCTGGGAAGAGGTGATGGCCATCCGCGGCGCCAAGGCGGAAATCGCGGGCCTGACCACTTACGTGCAAAAAGGCAACACCCGCCACTGGAACGATACCAAAGGCGCTTACGGCGCCCAAACACGGCTGCGCAACCACCTGGCCACCCAGGATGCCATCGCCCGGCGCGAATGGAGCATCGGCTACGTATTCGCCGGCGCCGGACTGGCCGCCGGTGCGTTCGGCCTCTGGCTGGACAAGGACTCGAAGTCCGATTACGATTTTTACAAGCAAAACCCCGACGCGGGCGATTTGTCGATCTACGACACCCGTTCACGCGACGATTACTACCGCGACGCCAACCGGAAACACGTAACCGGCCAATGGCTGCAAGCCGGCGGCATCACGCTGTTCACCTGCGGCGCCTGCTTTTTGGTCAAACGCTTTACCTGGACCAAAACCCTTAAAAACGGCAGGAAAATGCTGTATAAACCAACACTTTCTTCCCCGCTGCAACCCGGGTTCCGTAGTAACGGCATCGGCGTCGGCCTGCAGGTTCGGTTTTGAACCGGCCCGTTTGATTCACTCAAAATAACCACCCCAACCATGCAACGTTTTCTTTTTCAAGGCTTTACCCTCGCTGTGCTAATCCTCGCCGCTGCCTGCAATTATGAAAAAACAGACCCGGAATACCCCACTTTCGAGGTGCAGCGCGACTCCACGGATTTTTGGAACCGCCGTTATGTCGACGCCATTCAAATCCACGACGGAAAATACGTAGCCCTGGGAATGCTCGACAATGGCAACGATGTGTACAAAATCATCCTGGATAAATATTCCCGCGACGGCCGCCTGCTCTGGTCGCGCCCCCTCGGGGTAGGGGAAAATTTCCCGGTCAACGTGCGGGAACTGTCCAATGGCGACCTCGCCATCGCCGGCTCACAACGCGAGTACGGCTACGTCATCCGTACCGACCCCGACGGCAAGGTCCGCCCCCAGGATGTCAATTATACCATCCCCACCAATTTGTATCCCAAAAGCACTATTGAAGCCATGGACCTGGCGCCCGACGGCAGCCTGGTCCTGTACGGCGTGGCCGAAATCTCGGCCAGCCAGCATAAAATGCTCTATATCCGGCTGATCGATAATGGCCAGGGATTTACCCAAAGCAGGCTGACGCCACTCGACCCGCCCGCGAAAAAAATCATTTTTGGCAGCAGCGGCATCAGGGTTTCGCCGGCAGGCGATGCCGCGGTCATCGCCACTACCTCGTACAATTCTTTTGTCGAACCGCCTGTGGGGACGCTCCTGAAACTGGATTTGGACGGCGAGGAAGTATGGCGCGATACCCTGCGCGGCGGCAGCTTGTACGATGTGGCCATATCGGCCGACGGCGGCGCCTATTACGCAGTCGGGACTGCCGATAACCGTATGCTGGCCATGAAGATCGGCAGTTCCAGATCGGGCAGGTGGGTAAAACCCCTGAGCGGCGACGTTGCCTACGGAGTAGCGGCCTTGCAGGAAGGCGGCATGGCCGTCACCGGTGCGCAAAGCAATGGCGCGGGCCAATCCGTTTCGCTGCAATGGCTTTCGCCGGAGGGCGCGCCGGGACGTACTTCTACATCATTTGTTGGGTTGAGTGACGTCAAGCCGGATGCCGGACAGTCGATTGTGCAAACGGCCGAAGGCGGCCTGCTGATCGCGGGCTATTCTACCCGGGAAACCGCCGATTTTTTTACCGGCTACCTGATCAAAACGGATGAATCTGGTACTGTTCATCCCTGATTATTATCAAAAAAATTCAAGCAACCATGACCAGATTGAAAACAATTCAGCTGATCCTCCCGGTACTCGCGCTGCTGTTTGCTGCACCCGGCTGTGATCGACCCGGCAAGCCGACCGACGCCACTTTTTTGCATTTTCAAAAAAGGCTGAACGAGGATTCGGGCTTTTCAAACCCTTACAAACAGCACGAAAAAGCCGTCGCTACTGCGCTGGATGAGATGCGCCAGGGCGGTCTGGTCGCTCTGCCCGACGAAGTCATTACGATCCCTGTGGTGGTGCACCTCGTTCAGATAAATGGCAAGCCCAACCTTTCCAAAGCCGTCATTGAACAGCAAATCGCCGCGCTGACGCGCGATTTTCGGAGAAAAAACATGGATGAACTGGCGCAGGTGCCCGAAGCGTTTCGTTACCTCGCCGCCGATACCCGCATCCAGTTCGTTCTGGCGCACGTGGATCCCGAACACGCGCCAACCGAGGGGATCGTCACCAGGGCGTCCAACCGCAGCACGCCCTTTACGTTCGAACCCCTGGACAGCGATCCGCAAAAACGCAACCCGGTGAAATTCGCCGCTTCCGGCGGAAGCGATGCCTGGCCTTCCGACCGCTACCTGAACCTTTGGGTGTGTGTTCTGGCCCCCGAACTGGGTGAAGGCTATGCCGCGATTCACGGCGACTTCGAGGCCCGGCCGGCCGAAGACGGCGTGGTGATCTCCGCCGATTATTTCGGGCAAGGCCCGGCCGGCCGGAACAAAGGACGGACCTTGACCAATCTCGTGGCCAAATGGGCGGGTCTGAACGACATCTGGGGCAATGGCGACGTGGCGGGCTCCGACGGCGTGGCCGACACGCCGCCCCAGCAAGGGCCCAACGGCGGATGCCCGAAATACCCCTGCCACAACCGCGCTGAGAGCCCCTACGGCGATATGTTTATGAATTTTATGGACGCCACGGACGACGATTGCCGGGTAATGTTCACGGCCGGTCAGGCCGACCGGATGTACGCGGGCATGATGCGGTTCCGACCCATGTCTTTCTTCGGGCAGCCCATGTTTTTCTTTCTGCCCGTGGGCGGCGGCGGTGGCGGCGGAATAAATGCCGATTATGTCATCCGGGATTATCTGGCCGACGGCGGCGATGAGACGATTCGCGCTCCTGCGGGCACGGAGATTTACCGCAGCCCCGACATTGCGGTCAATCCGACCTCGGGGAACATGACGTTTACCAATCCCAACAGCGGCGCTTCGGTGTACGTGAATGTCCGGATCTTCAACTATGGCGGCGCTGCGGCAGTGGGCAATCGAAACGTGACGTTGTATTACCAGAAAAATTCCGTGATATCAGCCTTGCCGCCCACCGGTTGGAACGTGGTAGGCACTCAGGCATTCAACCACAGTGCAAGCGGCAGCAGCGTCGTTGTGCCTTTTCCCTGGACGACGCCCGTGGTAGGCGCCTCCGCGCCGGCAGCCGACAAGCATTATTGTTTCGTTGCGGTGATTGAAAATGAAACCTGCTCGCCGGCGCCTGCAAGGGCTTGCAATTCAGGACTTTGGGCCTACACTGATAACAATAACAACGTGGGCTGGCGCAATGTCGACATCATCGGCGACCCCAGCAAAAAAATGTCGGGCGTGCGCTTCGGCAATATCTGGACCAATCCGTCCAAGGCCCGGCTGGAATTCGCCACCCCGCTGGACCAGGAATCCGTTTTCAAATACGGCAAGGTGGTCGTCACCGGCAAGCGCCTGCTGCAACTCTGGGAGCAGGGCGGCCGCCAGGGCGACGGGGTCGAGCAGCGCGATACCCAGTTGGTCCTCACGAAGGAAGGCGCTTTTATCGGCAACCTGCCCACGGAAGCCGGCGAGATGAGTCCGATCGAACTGCACTTCGAACCCCGCGCGGATTTGGCCGGTTACCGTGAAGTGTACGGCCTCAACCTGATCCAGTCCGACGACCGCGACGGTGAGGGCTACAAGCCCGTCGGTGGCCAGATTTTTGTGCTGAAAACCGAACACACCGACGAACTTCCACCTGTGCCGCCGCCTCCCGGCTGGCCCTGGTGGTGGTGGCTGGTGGCCGGCCTGGTCGTCGGCGTGGGCATTTACGGCTGGCGAAAAATGAAACAGAGCGCCTGAGGATTTTAGACGGCATGTCCAATTACGAAGCCCGCAAAGTGCACTGACACTTTGCGGGCTTTATTTTTCGTCGACTTTCAGACGCACGGCGGCGAAGCCGCATAGTTTTTTCCTGTTGATCACATTTATCCTGTCTAAAAATTCTACCTCGTCGGAAATGACAGTTTTTTAGAACTAATTCGCATGTCTTATCCGTTTCACGACAAAGAATTTAGAACATTTCACATGCCAATCTTTCAGAAATTCATCCAAAAATTCATGGAAATGGTGTTGAGTTTCCATGCATTCATGAGCAGGCGGAAATAATGTAACATTCGATTCACCCCTTACCTTCTGCCACTCATCCCTTTCCTCCAACCGCCCACAGCATTCGCCTTGCCCGATCGCCTGCATCCCCCCAAGTTTGCATCGTCCATTTTATCACACAGCAAAATGCAAGCGATGAAAACTGTCCTTCGTATCCTCCCTTTCCTCTTTTTACCCGTCCTCCTCTCCGCCCAAACCTCGATCATCCGCGGTACCGTGGTGGATCAGCAAGCCGAAACGCCGCTGATCGGCGCCACCGTCCAACTGATCCAGCCGGAAGGCCAAACGCCCATCGGCGCCATGACCGACGCCAACGGCGCTTTCGTCCTCCGCAACGTCCCTGTCGGCCGCCAGGTCATCCGCGTCACCTACCTCGGCTACGAGCCCGTCACCGTGCCGAATATCCTCGTCACCGCCGGCAAAGAAGTGCAACTCGACCTGCACCTCGAAGAATCGCTGTCGACCCTCAACGAGGTGGTCGTGACGGCCGCATCCGACAAGGACAAGCCCGTGAACGACCTGGCCACCATCAGCGCCCGGCAGTTCAATACCGAAGAAGTGCAACGCTTCTCGGGCGGCAGCAACGACATCTCCCGGCTCGTGACCAACTTCGCCGGCGTGGCCGCCGCCAACGACTCCCGCAACGACATCGTGATCCGCGGCAACTCGCCCGTGGGCGTGCTCTGGCGCCTCGAAGGCGTGCCCATCCCGAGCCCCAACCACTTCGCCACCCTGGGCACTACGGGCGGACCGGTGAGCGCCATGAACCCGAATATGATCCGTAATTCGGACTTCCTGACCTCGGCTTTTCCCGCCGAATACGGCAATGCCACAGCGGGCGTATTCGACATCGGACTGCGCCAGGGCAACCAGGACCGCTACGAATTCACGGCCCAGCTGGCCGCCTTTTCGGGTCTCGAAGCCATGGCCGAAGGCCCATTGAACAACAAACAAGGCTCCTTCGTAGTGGCCTACCGCCATTCCTTCGTGGAAATTGCCGACGCCGCCAACATCAACGTGGGCACCACCGCGACGCCGCGTTACAAAGACCTGACCTTCAACCTGGATTTCGGAAAAAGCAAACTCGGCCGCTTCTCGCTGTTCGGTCTGGGCGGCCTGAGCGACATCGATTTCTTGGGCAACGACATCACCGAGGACGACCTCTGGGCCGAGCCGAACGAGGATTCGTACTCCAATTCCAAACTCGGCATCGTGGGCCTGAAACACAACCTCCTGCTAGGTGACTACACCTACATCCGCACCGTGGTGTCCGGTTCCTACGCCGCCACGACCTACGACGTGAACCGCGACAAGGACAGCGAAACCCGCAAACACGTGCTGGCCATCGACGACGCCACGACGGATTTCCGCGTGTCTAGCTTCGTGAACCACAAATTCGACGCCCGCACCACCTTGCGCGCCGGGGTGTTGTACCAGCAGTTCAACCTCGACGTGGACGACCGCTCCCGCGAATTCACGCCCGACTGGATCACCTACCGCGCCTTCGACGGCCGCATGCACCTGCTTTCGGGCTACGCGCAGGGCCAGTGGCGCGCCACCAGCTTGCTGACGGTCAATGCCGGGCTGAACGCCCAGTACCTGACCTACAACTCGACCAGCTCCATCGAACCTCGCGTGGCGCTCAATTTCCACCTCGCGCCCAAACAAACCCTCAGCGCCGGCTACGGCCTGCACGGCCAGATACAGCCTTTGCCTATTCTTTTATTCGAAGAACAACAACCCGACGGCAGCTACCTGCGCACCAACAAAGACCTCGGATTCACCAAAAGCAACCATTTCGTGATCGGCTACGACCTGAAACCCACGGCCGTGTGGCACGCCAAACTGGAAGTGTACTACCAGCGCCTGACGGACGTGCCCGTGGAGCGAACGCCCAGTTCATTCTCCCTGCTCAACACCGGGGCGGATTTCGGCTTCCCGGAAGTCGGCTCGCTGGTAAATACCGGCACGGGCCGGAACCTCGGCCTGGAACTTACCCTTGAAAAATTCTTCTCCAACGGTTGGTACGGCCTCATGACCACTTCGCTGTTCGATTCGAAATACGAGGGCAGCGACGGCGTGGAGCGCAACACGGCGTTCAACGGCAACTATGTCGTGAACGTGCTGGCCGGAAAGGAATTCCAGTTCGGCCGCAACAAACAGAACGCCTTTACTTTCGATACCCGCCTTACCGCTGCCGGCGGCCGGCCGTACACGCCGGTGGATTTGGACGCGTCTATCGCCGCGCAACGGGAAATCCTGTCGGATAACTATTTCGGCGAACGGCACTCCGACTATTTCCGTTGGGACGTGAAGGTCGGCTACCGGCTCAATTCGAGGAAAAAACACCTGACCCAGCACTTTTTCCTCGATTTCCAGAATGTCACCAACCACCAGAACGTATTTCAGCAGCGCTTTTCGCTGGCGCGCGGCAACGTGAACACGGTGTACCAGCGCGGGTTTTTCCCGGATATTTTGTGGCGGGTGCAGTTTTGAAAAGTCCGGCCGTGGCGTGAACCCCACCCCCGACCCCTCCCCAAAAGGGGAGGGGTGACTGGCGCGGACCAACATGTCACCCCTCCCCTTTTGGGGAGGG
>JBGAJY010000099.1:0-19861 GCA_044224705.1 Saprospiraceae bacterium | reverse complement strand
TTTGTACCAGGGTGGGCGCATCGTCGGGCAACTCCGTGATACTCCCAACGGGCCGGGCGAGCCGCCGACGGTGTACAAATACGCGTTTTCTTACGACGGCAGAGGCAACCTGAACCGGCAGGAAATCCTCCGCAGGGAGCCGGATGGCGCGTATTTGTTGCTCAACGTCGTTGAATACAGCGATTTTGATCAAAAAATCAACCGGTCGGGCTGGACATGCCAGTACCCTTATTTGCCGGAATACCCGTTCCACAAGAACAACCCGGGAAAGGAACTTTACTACTCGCCGGGCAACGACACCCTGATCACCACGTACCGCTACGAATACAATGCCGACGACCTGCCGGTGGTGAAATACGAAACCCGCCCCAACGGCCAGTTTACCGGACGGTACGAATATTGACAGGATTGAAGGAATTTGCAGACTTTTGCGGCCCTGTTTTATTTGGTATGGCTCGCAAAAACAAGCTCCGCAAATTCGCCGAAATTCTGGCATTCCCCAATGTGTACGAATGTTACAACGTGCAACAACCCGCGCTCGTGGGCGCCGGCATGACGCCCGTCGAGTTGAAAGGTCGCTGGAACGAACAACATTTTAAAAACGACTTGCCCATCACCCTCGAACTGGCCTGCGGCGGCGGGGAATACACGGTCGGGCTGGCAAAACGTTTTCCGGACCGCAACTTCATCGGGGTGGATGTGAAAGGCAACCGCATCTGGAAAGGCGCGAAGGAAGCCCTGGAAGCCGGGTTGTCCAACGCCGCGTTTTTGCGCACCCGGATCGAGATCATCGAGCATTTTTTAGCGGCTGGCGAAGTAGCCGAGATATGGATCACTTTTCCCGATCCCTTTCCGCGCGCCAGCAAAGAGAACCGCCGTCTGAGCTCGGCTTTTTTTCATGAAAAATACCGACAAGTCCTGCGGGAGGGCGGCCTGATGCACCTCAAACACGACGACCCGGATTTTTACCGATTCACGTTAGAGACCATCGAGGCCGACCCGCGTTGCCAACTTTTGTACCACAACGACGACATTTATGCCAGCCCGCTGGAATATCCCGAACTGGAGATCCAGACCCTCTACGAGGGTATGCACCTGGCCAATGGCAAGACGATCAAGTACGTTCGGTACCGGATAAATAGTTAACGGCCGCTCCTGATGAAAGACAATTTTTCGCAACAATCAGCGCAATACGCCCAATTCCGGCCTGCTTACCCGCCCGAATTGTACGAGTTCCTGCTGCCTTTGGCGCCCGGTCGCCTGCGGGCCTGGGACTGCGCCACGGGCAACGGGCAGGTGGCCGCGGTGCTCGCCGATCATTTCGACGAGGTGGATGCGACCGACATCAGTGCGCGGCAACTGGAACATGCCATCCAGCGCCCCAACATCCGATATGCTGTGGCTGCCGCCGAAAAAACCGAATTCCCCGACGCGGTTTTCGATCTGATCACGGTAGCGCAGGCGGCGCACTGGTTCGATTTCGATCGTTTTTACGCGGAAGCGCGGCGCGTATTGAAGCCCGGCGGCGTGTTGGCCCTTTGGGGCTACGGGCTGCTGCGCACGGCCTCGGACGCGGTCAACGAGCGGCTGGATCATTTTTACCGCGTTGTGGTCGGGCCGTACTGGGACGCCGAGCGCCGGCATGTCGACGAAGCCTACCGGAGCATCCCTTTTCCCTTCGCCGAAATCGAAGCAGCGACCTTTCGGATGCCCTACCGCTGGACGCGGGCGCATTTTCTGGGGTATCTGGGCACCTGGTCGGCGGTGCAGCACTACCGCAAGGCCCAGGGAGAAGACCCTGTAGCGCTGTTTTCGGCAGAAATAGCGGCGGTATGGCCCGAAGAGGAGGAGTTGGATATCTGGTTTCCGGTGTTTGTCCGCTTAGGAACCCCAACCCTATAAGGGTTTTAAACCCTTATAGGGTTGGGGTTTGGAGGTTGAAAAAAAATTCTTGCAAATAATTTCAAACGCCGGGAACTTTGCATTTCCTCAGGCAGTTAAGGCTGCTTAATGAAAACCCAACCAATGGCTACTTTCGACATTCAAGCCACCGAACTGACATTAACGCGGTATGACCGCATCTTCGAGCGTGAGTTCTATCCGCTCGCCGATGCCGTGTACTCGTTTGCCGTTCGACTGACCAACGACCGCAACCGCGCCGACGACCTGGTGCAGGACACATTCATGAAGGCCTGGCGCTTCATGGACCGCTACGCCGAAGGCACCAATGCCAAAGCGTGGTTGTTCAGGATCTGCCGCAATGCATTCATCAATGAGTACCGCAGCAAGGTGCGTCAGCCTTACAAGGTAGACTACGAGGAAGTGGTCGTCTATCACAACGAAGACGATCCTGCTTCCACGCGCTACCACGACCTGCATGAAGAAATGGGCGGCAAATTGCTCGGCGACGAAGTCGTCCGCGCGATCAACGCCCTGCCGCCTGCATTCCGACTCGTGGTGCTGCTCGATCTCGAAGACTTCACCTACGAAGAAATGGCCGCCATCGCCGACATCCCGATCGGCACCGTCCGTTCCCGCTTGCACCGCGCACGCAACATCCTGGCCGACAAACTCCGGGAATATGCCGAAACGCGGGGCTACAGCGCAGCCGACGATGCCGCCAACGAGGCGACCGACAACCAGGAAGTCCCTGTCTCTGCATGAAAACCCCGGGGGTTTGTTCGGCTCGACGTGCCGGATAAACCCCTTTTTTAATGCTCTTTTTAGAAAAACAACCGCGCTTCGGCGCACAAACCAAACCAACCCACTCTTCACCGTCAACGTTTTCCCCCGCAGGTTATCGGGTTCAAACGGACCAACGGCAAAGCGCACAGGACAAATTTTCCCACATTCCTCTTCTTTTGTCCTTTGTTTTTTGCCCTTTGCCTTTGAAACAAGCCCGATCCCGCACCAACCGAACCACAATGCAGCAAGGATATTATTTTTCAAAGACCTCCGCGTTTGATAGCGTACTCCCGGTTGACACCCGGCAGAAGCAACGCGGCACGGCGCCTGCGCAAAATGGTTCATGTTGGGGCGGCAGCAATGCCTCGCGGCGAAACGTCGGCACAAACCATTTTCTGACAATGAAAAATCCGTTTAAGCAACAAGACAACAGCGCCGCCTCCGTCCAGGCAGGCATGTCCCAGTCCACCCCGGATCAACCCGCTACCGATAATTTTCCAACCCACTTTGAAAACCGACGTCCCGCCCAATTCGCCACCCGCGAACTCCGCTCGCCCGAAGCAGAATCTTTCCGCGCTTTTATAAAAAGCAGGCTGCCCCGCGAAAAAGCTCCCCAGGCTTTGATGAACAAAATCAGGCTAATCACGAAAACGCCCGCCTGAGCCGCGTCCTTTTCCCACCGTTTGTATTGCAGCTACGATTTCCATTTTTCAAAAAAATTGAGCCGGAGGATTCCTTGCGAATCGCTCCGGCTTTTTGCTGGTAGCCCGGAATTCATTCCGGGCAGATCGTGGTTTTTCGTGCAGTATGCTTGCCCGGAATAAATTCCGGGCTACCAGAGTTAATCCTAACTTCATACTGGCTTAACACCCTTGAAATCAAGGGGTTCTACCTTTGTGTCGTCAAAGCAACTGACACAAGCCCATGAATTTTCCCCGCGCCAGTTCTCCTCCTCCGTCCATTCCTGTTTCGGTCGCTCTTTTTTGCCGCTTCGGCAAACACCTGCTCACGGCGGGTTATTCTGCGAATGGTTCGATTTTTTCGGCGCGGGCTTTTTATCCAATCGATTTGCCTGAAGATACAACCGCAGGATCGGACGGTCACCGGACAATCCTTGCTGAACCCTTTTACCGGTCATGAAAAGAGCGCTGGACATAGTCATTATTTCGGATACGCACCTGGGCGCCTATGGCTGCCATGCCCGCGAGCTGAGCAATTACCTGAAAAGCATTCAGCCACAAACCCTTGTGCTGAACGGCGACATCTTCGACATCTGGAATTTCAAGAAGAGTTATTTTCCTAAAGAACATATGGAGGTGGTGCGGCGCATCCTGAAAATGGCGGTGAGCGGCACCAAGGTGTACTACCTCACCGGCAACCACGACGACCTGCTGCGCAAATTCGGCGAGCTCAGCTTCGGACTCATCCACCTGCGCAACAAACTCGTGTTCCAGGTCGACGGCCGCAAGCACTGGGTGTTCCACGGCGACGTGTTCGACGCCAGCATCCAGCGCGCCCGCTGGCTGGCGCGACTGGGCAGTCAGGGCTACGATCTGCTCATCCGCATCAACCGCAGCATCAACTGGACCCGCCGGCTGTTCGGCATGGCGCCGGTATCCTTTGCTGCCCGCGTCAAAAAAAGCGTCAAGGGTGCCGTGAAATATATCTCCGATTTTGAAGACACGGCCATCGAACTCGCTGCGGAAAAAGGCTACGACAGTGTTATCTGCGGACATATTCACCTGCCGCAAATGCGAGAAGTGGTGGCCTCGAACGGCAAAACAGTGAAATACCTGAACAGCGGCGACTGGGTGGAGCACCTGACGGCCCTGGAATTTGCCGACGGTGCGTGGCGTATTTATCAATACGACGAATCGGAATTCGAAGTACTGAACCCTCGGCTTCAGGTGGCTTCCCGCGAACCGAAAGTGATCACCCTGCGCCGCGAGGAAGTGCTGCCGGAACTGAACGGAATAGCTGCCATGGAAGCGCTTTGAACGAAAAATGACTTCCCTTAAAAAAAATAGCCCGGCCCCGGCCGGGCAAACCGGAGTGGACAGGTTAGGAAATTGCGCTCCGGTTGATTTGACTTCATACAGTTAGTATCATACGATTTGAGTTTTATAAAAGCCGGGCGCAAGGCCCGGCTTTTTGTTTTTCAGTAAATAAGTCGTGTTTTTCATATCAGAAATCCGGCCACAACGTTTAGGAGCTGCGGACCAAATGCGAACTTCGCCCGCTTCAAAATCGCAGCGCTATTGTGATGGATCCTTTGATAGAAACGCCAGTACTGAGAGGTGAAAGAGAGCAACAGCAAGTGTTGCATTCCTTCCGGACTTCACGCATCGTCATCCCGGTTTTGGTGGGCTTGGGCGTGGCCATCTGGTTTTTCCTCCGCGACTTCGACCCGGCTCAGTTTCGCTCTATTCGCTGGACGGGCACAGCTTTTTTCTGGATCGGCGCCTCGGTCCTGCTGCTGGTAATCCGGCACCTGTTTTACGCTTTTCGCCTGCGTTCCGTCACTGCCGGTGCGCTCAGCTGGCGAAAATGTATTGAAATGATCGTGATCTGGGAATTCAGCGCTGCACTGACGCCCACGAGCAAGGGCGGCCCCTTCGTCATGTTGTTTGTGCTGACGCGGGAAGGCCTTTCCGCAGGCCGCACCGCTGCGGCTGTTTTTTACACCATGATCTGCGATGCTGGCTTTTTTATTCTTACGCTGCCTTTGTTGCTGATGATGTACGGCCCGCCCATGTTGTTCCCGGGTCTGCACACCTTCCACGACGGCGGGGAAAAAGGCGCGGCAGTGGTCGCTTTTTTTGTGACTTACGGCCTGATGTTTTGCTATTGGATTGCGCTGATGTTCCTGTTGCTCGTCAAACCGCATTTGGCTGAAAGCGCCCTGGGATGGCTGGCACGCCGGAAAATCCTGCGCCGCTGGGCTTCAAAAATCCGTCGACTGGGCGATGAATTCGCTCACGCAGCCGATGAAATACGCACACAAAACTGGAAATATCACTTCCGGATCATTATTGGAACACTCGGCGCCTGGACAAGTAAGTTCCTCATGATCAATTGTTTGATCATCGCCATAGTGCCTGAAACGCCTTTCGACGGCTTTACGCAGGCCTTTATATACTCCCGGATGGTGGCCATGTTCACCATCATGTCGTTCAGTCCGACGCCCGGGGGGGCGGGAATCGCCGAACTGCTCATGATCCGGTACATTTCCGATTATGCACCGGAGAGTATCGCCTTTGTAGTGGCCATGCTTTGGCGCGGCCTGGCCTATTACGGTTATTTGCTGCTCGGGGCGGTGGTGACCCCGGCCTGGATCGCCAGAAAAGTCGCGCTGGCAAAAAAGAAGCATGAGATGGAGGAAGCGCAGTGAAAGCCCGTTCTTAGCTCTCCATGGAACTTTACCTGCTCTGTTTTTTTGCCTTTCTGGCCGGATTCATCGACAGTATCGTAGGAGGAGGAGGACTGGTACAGGTGCCTGCATTTTTTGTGCTGTATCCTCAACTTTCGGTGCCCAATGTGATCGGGACCAACCGGCTGGCCTCAGCGGTAGGTACTTCGGTGGCGGCTGCGAATTACGCCCGCAGCGTTTCCATTCCCTGGAAAACCGTGCTTTTTGCGGCTATAGGCGCCATTCCAATGTCTTATCTCGGGGCTACGGTACAGAGTCTGTTGCCTGCTTCTGTGCTGAAGCCGATTATTCTGGTTCTGATCATCGGCATTGCCATCTATACCTATCGCAAGAAAGATTTTGGTCAAAACGACCTGCTGCGCATGGCTCCCGGCATGGTGCCCTGGGCTGCGCTGGGCATCGGCGCTTTGTTGGGTTTTTACAATGGATTCGTAGGGCCTGGCACGGGCAGCCTGCTTGTTTTTGGCTTTGTGAGTGGGGTAGGGTACAGCTTTTTACGGGCATCAGCCATCTCCAAGGTGGTCAACGTGATAGCCGACGTGTCGTCCCTGATTTTCTTTTTGTTGAATAAATATGTGCTGTTCCACCTCGCCTTGCCCATGATGGCCTGCAATATTGCCGGTTCGTATGTGGGTAGCAGAATGGCCGTTTTGCGTGGAAATGCCTTTATCCGGCGGGTGTTTCTGGTAGTAGTGGCGGGTATTGTGCTGCGCTTTGCCTGGGACATCATTCGCCTCTGGTAGCCCGGAATTTATTCCGGGCAGGTCGTGGTTTGTTTCGCGGCAACCGGCCCGGAATGAATTCCGGGCTACCGGAAAGTAAACTCAATTATTCTGTCATGCATAAATTCTCTGCCGACTGGGTTTTCCCCGTGAGTTCCGATCCCATCAAAAACGGCGTGGTGGTCACCGACGACGCGGGTAAAATTCTCGCTGTTGAAACCCGCGAGCGCCACGACCCGGCCAGCCTCGACATCCGCCGGGGCGCCTTGGTTCCGGGTTTTGTGAACACCCATTGCCACCTCGAATTGTCGCACATGAAAGGTAAAGTGGCCACCGGTACCGGTCTGATCCCGTTCATCACCGGCGTCGTCACGCAGCGCAATGCGACGCAGGAGATCATTCAGGATGCCATAGAACGTGCCGAAGCCGGGATGCTGGCCGGCGGCATCGTGGCCGTGGGCGATATTTCCAATGTCCCCGACACCTTCGCCGTGAAAAGCCGGGGCCGTCTGCGCTGGTACACTTTCCTCGAATTGTTCGATTTTTTGCAGGAAGACGGCGCGGGAAAAACCTTCAACGACGGATTGGCCGTGTACGAACAACTCACCCTCGCACCCGGCAGCGCAAAAGCGCTGGTGCCTCATGCGCCGTATTCGGTGAGCAAAAATTTATTTGAAAAGATCAACGCTTTCAACGCCCAAACAGGGATCACGGTCAGCATCCATAACCAGGAAACGCCGCCTGAAAACGAACTTTTTTTGCATAAAACCGGAGAGTTTCTGGACTTCTATGGCCGCTTCGGCATTTTGCTGGATGCGTTTCAGGCTACCGGCCGGCCTTCGATTTATTATGCGATCGAGCATCTGAATCCGTATAATCGCACCCTGTTTGTCCATAACACGCTGACAACTGCCGGCGACATTGCTGCTGCTCAGGCCTGGAGCCCGAACGTTTACTGGGCCTCCTGCCCGAATGCCAACCTCTACATCGAAAACCGGCTGCCGAACTACCGGGCGTTTATCAATGCCGGGGCTCGGGTGACGCTGGGCACCGACAGCCTGACGTCCAACTGGCAGCTGTCCATTTTGGAAGAAATGAAGACCATCGCGCGTTTTCAAAGCTACGTGCCTTTTGAAACGCTGCTGCGCTGGGCTACACTGAACGGCGCGGAGGCGCTGGGTTTTGCGGATACTTTGGGGAGTTTGGAGGCCGGGAAAACACCAGGGGTGCTGTGGCTGGAAAATCTTGGCTCCGATGGGCAGTTGACGCTGGAAACGCGCGCGGCAAGATTGTGCTGACGCGCAGGAAGTGTTCTGCCTTGATCCAAATACAATTCACCCATTCTTTTTCGTGTTCAAAAATCTATTCATCATGCAAACAACTTTGAAATTCTGTTCTCTCCTGCTGCTGACCGGCCTCTCTTTGTTTTTCTCTTCCTGTAAGGATGACTCCTCCGACCAGATCGTCCGCTTTACCGCGCTCCGGAACGGGCAGGTCTGGGAAATCGATCCGACGTCCGTCTCGGCGAAGTTCAAAAATGGACAAATCGAAATCGTTACGGGGCTGTGCGGCGTGCAATTATTGTTCGACGGACAACAGCTCGGCGGGTACGGCACCGGCCGCGAGCAGTTCAGTTTCGCCGTTGCGCACGACCAAACCTGCGGCGACCTCTTTTATACCAATCTGGAAGATTTTGTCACGGGCAGCCTGGAACTCACCGGTATTGACCGGGACAAAAAAACCATCTCCGGCAAATTCTCCTTCAGTGCAAAAAGCAGCTCAGGCGCTCCGCTGACGATCACGGACGGCGTTTTTGATCATATTCCTTTCACCGAAGAAGCGGGGAATCCGTTCAACAAGCCCCTGCGCGTCTGGGTAGAAGAGGATGGAAAAAAATATGCCATGAACTCGAGCAGTTACAGCGGGTACAGATTGTACGCCACTACAGGTTCCCAGAACAAAATCCTGGATATATTTTTCCCGCCTACGTCGTACGTTCCGGGCACCTACGATGTGACGCCCATTGGTACTGCGGGGGCGAATCCGCACCTGGCTTATACCCTTATCCAGGGCGCCAATTCCCTGGATTTGAGTACCTACGAGCCTGCGCCGGGTAGTCAGCTGAACATCACCGTGCCCGCCGGCAGCGCGACCAGTTTTCTGGGAAATTTTGACATCATGCTGCTGAAACAAGGTGGTAGCGGACCCGATACGCTAAGGGTAAAATCGGAGTTTGAGGTGTACGAGTGAGGTCTGGGTGTTGGCCGGAACTTGAGTCATCCTGGATTTTGTTGGCTCCTTCGGTTTCTTCGCTTCGCTCAGAATGACAGGCACTTAGATGAGAAATGGCTACCCGGATGTTTCGCTACGCTCAACATTCCAGGCAGTAAAACGCTACGTTTTCAGGTTTTAAATGTTGAGCGTAGCGAAACATCTGAATAAAAGCCTTTGTCAATACAATCCTGTCATCCTGAGCGAAGCGAAGGAACCGAAGGAGCCAACAAAATCCAGGATGCCCCAAGTTTCCTGTCGCCATTATTTCCGACGCAGTTCTTCCACTTTTTGCTCGGCGGGGGTAATGATGGCGGGGACGATATCGTCGAGCAGGCTGGCTTGCGAGGCATATCGGTAAACCGGCAATACCCAAGGATACCTTGTGAAATGCTCAAACATTCCATACTCACGCTGGCTATCCAGGATGATGGGCACGATGGGCAAGGAAGGCGTGTTGGGCACGATCTCCCGCAATTCCTGCGGAATACTGCGCGGATCGCTCAGGTCTGCAACGACGAATCGCGACATTTTGGCGAGAATGGAAACGGTCTCGGTGATATCCCGGCTTTGCAACGGGTCGAAATCGAAGACGATGGGGAGGTAGTTGCGGCGGCGGAGTTCGTTTTTGAGGGCGTCGAGCACTTGTTTGCGTTCATCGGTGAAACGCCCCAGGATCAGCACGGCCTTCGAGGTGATCGTGTCGATGACGTTGCGGATGTTTTGGTTGTTGAGGAGGAGGTAGATGAATTGGGCGACTTCGAGGTCGTCTACGGTGATTTCGGGTTCATGGGTCAGGGTAATGATTAGGTTCTTTTGAACAAGATTCTCTTTTTTTATATTCCATGCCGAGATTCCGTAAATACTCGAGTTACTGATATCAACTCCTGACATATCAATTTCAACCAATTTAGCTTCATTAAGGTTGGAGCCAACAAAAGTAGATCCTTTAAGGTATGTCCTAGAAAGATCAACCCCTATGAGCATCGCCTTAGAAAAGTTAGCGTCTGGAACATATGAGCCAGAAAGGTCGGACCCAGCAAGGACGGCTTCTGTAAAATCTACCCCTTGGAGGTGAGCTGCTGTAAAATTACCTTGAACAAGGATTGAACGTATAAATTTTGAATTCGTAAGTTGTGCGAAGGAGAAGTTTGCCTCAATGAGATTTGAATCACTAAGGTTTGTTCTAGAAAGATTTGTATCGAAAAAATTAACTTGTTGCAGAGAAGATTTCTTGAGATCAAGATCACTTAAATCCGGTTGTATGTCCGGGTTTTCCTCCCGCCACTTATTCCACACCTCCACCCCTTGTTTCAGTATTTTTAAATGTTCCGGGTTTGCCATTGCGCAGAGTAATTATCAAGGTTTAAATCGCTTTAAAAGCCGCTCCAAATCCCGTTTGGAATGCACGATCCGGTAGATGTAAATATCGTAGCCGGTAAACTCATAAAAAATCTCGTAAGCGCCTTTGCGAATGACCCGGTAATTGCCGCGCTCGGCAAGCAGCGGCTCTTGTGGATAGCGTTCAGGGTGTTCCTGCAAGGTTTCAATCGCTTCAAAAAGACTCGCCACAACTTTCAAGGCCACTTTTTTCGAAGCGTTTTGGGTCAAATACTTGCGGATTTCGCGTAAATCCCGCCCCGCGTGGATAGAGAAGGCCACATCATAAGGAGGAGGCGTGTTCATTCGCCGAGCAGTTCTTTTTTCAAATCATCCAGGCTGATTTTTTTGCCTTCGCGCACTTCCTGGCTGGCTTCCAGGATACTCGCCACCAGTTCATCTTCAGTGATAGGTGTTCCATCAGCTTCGTAAGCCACAACACCCGGAGCTGGGACAGCCAATGACTTGCGAAGCAACACCAAAATGCTCTGCATTAATTCTGCATCATCGGTTTGTTCCAAAAGCGCTACGATGGAGAGCCTTAATTCAATTGTGCTCATGTGTTATACTTTTATGCAAAAATAGCCGGTTTTATGGTAACAAAATATGCTCTCGTCCAAGACGTCGTCACTCGCCTTACCAACGATCCCACCTTCCGCACCTTTTTTACCCTATACCTCATGGCGGAAAGCGATGCTGAACGTGACCATCTGGGCGTCCACTTCTGACAGGAAGCCGACCAATTACCCGAACAGGACCAGCAATTGCTGCGCGCGGAATTCACCCGTTGCTTCCTGCGCGTTTGCCCGCTCTCGCAAACGACCTTTTGGAACGTACCTCGGCTGCTACAGCCCTCCACTGACTTCCAGTTCAAGAGGTTGAAATACAAACGGGCCACCAGGGTTTTTCCCTGGCGGCCCGTTTTGTTTTGCCCGGAATAAATTCCGGGCTACCGGGCGTAGGCCACGGCGCGTTTCTCCCGGATTACCGTCACCCGGATCTGGCCGGGGTACTGCATTTCCTCCTGGATTTTCTGCGAAATCATGAACGACAGATCGTCGGCGTACTGGTCAGTCACTTTGTCGGCTTCGACGATGACGCGCAGTTCGCGGCCGGCCTGCATGGCGAAGGCTTTGGACACGCCTTCGTAGCCCATGGCGAGGTCTTCGAGTTCGCCGATGCGTTTGAGGTAGTTTTCGAGGATTTCGCGGCGTGCCCCCGGGCGTGCGCCCGAGATGGCGTCGCAAGCCTGGATGATGGGCGAGATGATGTTGTTCATCTCGATCTCGTCGTGGTGGGCGCCTACGGCGTTGACCACGACCGGGTGTTCGCCGTACTGTTCGCACATTTTCATGCCGACCAGGGCGTGGGAAAGTTCGGTTTCTTCTTCGGCCACTTTGCCGATGTCGTGCAGCAGACCGGCGCGTTTGGCCATTTTGACCTGCTTCTGGTTGAGGCCGAGTTCGGCGGCCATGATGGAGCAGAGTTCGGCGGTTTCGATGCTGTGTTTCAGCAGGTTCTGGCCATAAGAAGAGCGGAAACGCATACGGCCGACCATGCGGACAAGCGCGGGGTTGAGGCCGTGGATGCCTTGCTCGATGACGGTGCGCTCGCCGATCTCGACGATTTGTTCTTCGAGCTGTTTGCGCGTTTTGGCCACTACTTCTTCGATGCGCTGCGGGTGAATGCGGCCGTCGGCGACCAGGCGTTGCAGCGAAAGGCGGGCCACTTCCCGGCGGATGGGGTCGAAAGAGGAAATGACGATGGCCTCGGGCGTGTCGTCCACGATGATCTCGACACCGGTGGCGGCTTCGATGGCGCGGATGTTGCGGCCTTCGCGACCGATGATCTGGCCTTTCATGTCGTCGTTGTCGAGGTTGAACACCGAGACGGTATTCTCGATGGTAAACTCCGCGGCGGTGCGCTGGATGGTCTGGATGATGATTTTTTTGGCCTCCTTGTTGGCGTTCAGTTTGGCCTGCGCGATGGCCTCCTTGACGATGGCCATGGACTCGCTTTCGCTCTTGGCGCGCACGGCTTCGAGCAGTTGGTCCTTGGCGTCCTGCTGGCTGAGGCTCGCGATTTTTTCGAGGGCCTTGATACGCTCTTCGTTGGCGGCGTCGAGTTCTTCCTTCTTTTTCTGGACGATGTTGAGTTGGCGTTCGAGATTGTCGCGAAGGGCGCCAAGTTCGGCCTCCTTGTTTTCGATCTCGGCCTTGGCGCTGTTTACCTCGTCGACACGGGCCTGGAAGGCGGATTCCTTGGTTTTCAGCTCGTTTTCGAGTTGCACGATTTCGAGTTCGCGGTCCTTCATTTTCACGACGTGCTCCGCCTTTTCACTGTCGAACTGGCTGCGCATCTGAGCGTAGCGTTCTTTGGCCTCCTGAATTTTCTGTTGTTTGATCCGTTCATTTTCTCCTTCGGCCTTGGCGACGATCTTCTGGGCTTCCACCTGGGCTTCGTCGGTGAGGCGTTTGGCGGTCAGGCGGGCTTCCTGCAGGGCCAGATCGGCCTGGCGGTTGCTTTCATCGATGGCTTTCTGATTGTTCTTTTTGACGGTCAGTGAGGCGATGAGATAAGCCACAACGGCGCCGATGGCTAAGCCTATTAATATCGAGACAATATCCATAACGAGTAGTGTTTGATTGGTTGATGTATGATGAGGATTTGAGGATTTGAGGATTTGAGGATTTGAAGACGCGATTTGGAATATGGCTTGGTAGCTCTGCGTGTTCAAATCTTCGAATCCTCAAATCCTCGAATCCTCATCTGCGAATAGTTGCGTTCAATTTCGTTTCAAACGCCTGCTGCAGTTGCTGCATCATAGCGTCGATGTCTTTGTCCTGCAAGGTTTTTTCCGGGTCTTCGAAGGTGAAGCTGACGGCGTAGGATTTTTTCCCGGCGCCGAGTTTGCTTTCGTCTTCGAACACGTCGAACAGGTTGACGTCCCGCAGGAGTTTTTTGGCCGTTTTCTGGGCCAGCTGGCGGATGTCGCCAAAGGCTACGGCGCGGTCGAGCACCAGAGCCAGGTCGCGGCGCACGGAGGGGAAACGGCCGAGCTCGCGGTATTGTATCTTGTTGTTCGCCAGTGCTTTGACGACGTTTTCAAAATGAAAATCGGCACAGAACACAGCATTCTTGACGTCCATTTTTTTGGCTAAAGCCGGCTGCACAGCCCCGAAGGTGACCAGTTCCTGATCGCCCCGGTGGTAGCGCAGGGCATATTGGAACGGTGTTTCTTCGAGCATCGTTTCCTGAAAACCGCTCACGCCGAGGCGGGCCAGCAGGTTTTGCACCACCGATTTCAGGGTGTAGAAATCTGCCGTTTTTTTGGCCGAAGGCTGCCAGCTTTCGGCGGCGTGGGCGCCGGTGAGGAAAAGTGTCAGGCGCAGGGTTTCGCGGAAGTCTTCGATGGTAGCAACTGTTGCCCCCTGGGCATAGGCTCCACCCCCGACCCCGACCCCTCCGGGGAGGGGGGCAGCCCCGTTAGAGGGCAAACTCCCCTCCCCGGAGGGGGAGGGGTCGGGGGTGGGGCCTATGTCGGAGGAATTAGCGGAAAAACTTGCCAAAGTGCTACCCACCCGCCGATACGTCTTCCCAAACTCAAACAACCGCAAATCCGGATTCTGCCGGTTCTGGTTGTTCCGAATGGCTTCCAGGCCACTGAACACAAGAGTAGGCCGCAGGCAGTCGAGCCCCTGGTTGGCGGTGTTGTGCACAAAAACCAGCTCCGATTCCGGCACCGGAAAAATGGCCGAATCGCCGCGGTACCACGCGGAATTGGACAGCGAAAGGCTCATGGCCTCGTTGAATCCGAGCGCAGCAAGGAAGTCGGCCGCGAAATTGCGGATCGTGTCGGGGTTGGGTTTGGGGGTGATCTCGATGCTGCTGCGCAGGTGGGTCGGCAGCGGCACGTTGTCGAGGCCGTGCACGCGCAGGATTTCCTCCACCAAGTCGGCTTCGCGCAGCACGTCGGGTTTGTTCGTGGGTACGATGGCCGTCAGTCCGGCGGCGGTTTCGTCGGTCATGCCGATCTCCAGGGCGCCGAGGATGTGTTTGATTTTTTCAGCGGGTAAATTTTCTCCGATGAGCGCGTTGATGCGGTCGAAACGCACGGGAATCCGCACGGGGGCGACCGGTTGCGGGTAAATGTCGACGACTTCCGAGACTACTTCGGCGCCCGCCAGTTGCTGCATCAGGAACACGGCGCGTTGCAGGGCAACGAGACAGCCGTTCGGGTCCACACCTTTTTCAAACATCCAGGCCGCGTCGGTGCGGAGGCCGTGGCGGAGCATGGAGCGGCGGATCCAGCGCGCATTGAAAAAAGCGCTTTCGAGGAAAATGCTGGTGGTCGAATCTTTCACCCCGCTCGTAGCGCCGCCGAACACGCCGCCGATGCACATCGGATTGGAGGCGCCGTCGCAGATCATGAGGTCTTCGGCGAAAAGTTTGCGCTCCGCGCCGTCGAGGGTCAGGAACGGCGTGCCTTCGGGAAGGGTTTTGACGATGATTTTATCGCCGCGGATTTCGGCCGCATCAAAGGCGTGCAAGGGTTGGCCGAGTTCGAGGCGGACGAGATTGGTCACGTCCACCACGTTGTTGATCGGGCGTTGGCCGAGGGCCAGCAGCCGGTTTTTCAGCCAGTCCGGGCTTTCCTGAATTTGAATATTTTTCAGCAAAACGCCGGTGTAGCGCGGGCAGGCTTCGGCGTTTTCAACGGAAACTGGAAATTGGAAATTGGAAATTGGGATCGCGGCCGACGCGGGCAGGCGGACGGGCGCCGGGACATTTTCCTGCACCCGCAGGTAAGCGGCCAGGTCGCGGGCGATGCCGAGGTGGTTGGTCGCGTCGGCGCGGTTGGGCGTGAGGCCGATTTCGAATACCGTGTCGGCGTCTTTGTTGAAATACGAGGCGGCCGTGACGCCCAGCGGCGTGTCGGGCGGCAGCACGAGGATGCCCGCGTGGTCGTGGCCCAGGCCGAGTTCGTCTTCGGCGCAGATCATGCCCTGCGAGGGTACGCCGCGCACTTTGCGCTCGGCGATCTGGAACAGCGTACCGTCTTTACTGAAAACCTGGGCGCCGGGCAGGGCGACCAGTACTTTTTGGCCGGCGGCCACATTGGGCGCGCCACACACGATGGAACGTGTGAGGCCGTCGCCTACATCGACCTGGGTGGCGGAAAGGTGGTCGGTGTCCGGTATGCGCTCGCAGGTGGTGACAAGGCCTGTGACGACCTTGTGCAAATCCACGGGCGAGGGTTGTACCGTTTCCCATCCTTCCACTTCCAGCCCCAGCGCAGTCAGTATGTCGGCGATTTCTTGCGGTGTTTTATTTAGGTCGAGATATTCCCGAAGCCAATTCAGCGAAGCCTTCATTCCACAAAACAGCTCGAATGACGAGTATTGGGTCCTTGTTTTTTCGGGCAAAAAATGCCCGGAATTGAGCAAAGGTAGCGAGAATCTATTTTCAACACCAATACACTCATCGCCGCTCAGGTCCGCTTCCGGTCCCGACGTACACGCGCCATCCGGCTGCTTTCAGGCGTTCCATTTCTTCGTCAGAAGGTAGGGAGCCGTAGGTCGTAATTCCTGTGTAAAACATCATTTCCTGCGGATGATCATATAGAAACAGTGCTGCATTCTGAATCGGTCCGTCATTACGAATGGCTTGACTGTACCGGCCGATGCGTGTGCGCCACTCTGGCCTGCGTTCGCGCGCCACGAAAAGCTTGCTGCGTTCAATACCATAGCGAAGCGGGAGCAACACGAATAAAGCGGCAAGAAGCGCCCATCCAAATCTCTGCCATTGGCCGCTGAATTTCAACCAACTCCACCGGGTCCAGTACGCAATGAGCAGAAAAAAGGCAGGCGCTGTGATCATGATATAAGTTTCGCGCTTGGTGGTGACAGCTGATAACAAGAACAATGGAATGCTGATCCAAAGGAAAAGGGCCAGCCTTGGCAAGGACCTTGGGCGTTTCCATAAAGCCAACATACCACCGATCATGGGCAGGTACACCAGCTCTCCAAAGACGATACGGACACTGTCGAGGTAGAAATACCAGGGTCCGCTGAAATGTTCCACTACCTCACTCCCATATCGGAGCAGGAACTGCAGCAACGCCCGGCTTTCAACCGGGAATGCAACCCAGATGTGCCACAGCCAGGGCAAGGCTACCAACAAGGCGCCTGCGCCGAGCAGCGTTGCATGTTTCATCACTTTTCCAATATCCCGCCTTTTCCAAACCGCCCCGGCCAGCCAGATCATCGGGATAAAAAACGCCGGGGTCCATTTGCTCATAAAAGCCAGTCCGGCAAACAGCCCGATCCAGACGGCGTACCGGGTTTTGGGATTTTTCCAATCCTGCAACACAAACCACATGGCCGCCTGAAACATCACGATATGACAGGTTTCTACGTGGTCAGAAGACTCCCGCCCTGCTGCCAGTTCGATCAATTTGCCGTTGACAGCATGTAAAAAAGCGGCGAGTAGACCAATCGGTGCATTGAACAAAAGCCGGCCCATCCGGTAGGTGAGTAGTATTGCCGCCAGAGAAAGTAACAGAGACGGAAGCCGGACCGCCCATTCATTCACCCCAAACAATGCCATGCTGCCTGCCATAAGCCAGAGGGGCAGCGGCGGTTTGTGCAGCCAGATATGCGTACAACACCAGGAATCCGGCCCAAAATCCTGGGCTGGGCGATCTACGAGTGTCGGTACCAAGGGGTGCGTTATCAGGTTTTTGGCAACCAGCGCGTGGTAGCATTCGTCCCAAGGATGCAGGTACTGGTCTGCATTGGCAAACAACCGAAAAACCAGACCCGCAAGCATCAGGCAGCAGAGCGCCCATGACCATTGTCGTCGCCGGGCCAGAAGCCAGGCGCCGGAAAAGGCGGCGCAGGCAACAATGAAGCAAAGCAGGCTGTCGGCCATATGCTGTTTTAGGAGGAGTAATTTTGGGCAAATCTAAATGAATTCGATAATGGGCAATTTGATGCATTCCCGCGTTCTTTGCCCGGAATAAATTCCGGGCTACCAGATGCTGTACGGATTGATCGGCTACCCGCTTGGCCACTCGTTTTCTCAAAAATATTTTACCGAAAAATTCGCCCGCGAAGGCATTGCAGGGGCGCAGTACGAGCTGTTTCCCTTGCCCGACATCACGATGCTGCCCGGGCTGCTGCGCGCGCATCCGGACCTGCGGGGCCTGAACGTGACCATCCCGCACAAGCAGGCCGTGCTGCCGTACCTCGATGTGCTGGACGAGACGGCGGCCGCGGTCGGGGCGGTGAACTGCATCCGGATTCGGGCGGGACGGCTGGAAGGGTTCAATACGGATGTGTACGGATTCGAACGCTCCTGTAGCGCCAACCTCCAGGTTGGCGCAGACCCAAACCGCCAACCTGTAGGTTGGCGCCGCAGCGCACTCATCCTCGGAACCGGCGGCGCCTCAAAATCTGTCGCTTTTGTATTAAAAAAACACGGGCTTGATTTTAAATTCGTGTCCCGCCGGCCCTCCGGTCCCGACGAAATATCGTATGCCAGTCTTGCCGGGGCTCTTTCCCCGCTTCCCCGCCTCATCGTCAATACTACCCCGCTGGGCATGGCGCCGAACACAGACAGCTGCCCCGATCTGCCTTTTGAGCGGCTCGGGCCCGAACATTTGGTGTACGACCTCGTCTACAATCCGCCCGAAACGCTACTTTTGCAGCGTGCTGCCGCCAGGGGTTGCGCCGTGAGGAACGGTCTGGAAATGTTGCATTTACAAGCCGAAAAAGCGTGGGACATCTGGCAGCAGGACGACACCCCTTAACTTGCCTGACTATTTAAAACCGACCCACCATGCGCGTTGACCACACGCCCGAGCCCGAGCACACATCCGTCGATTTTTCCAATACCCAGATCGCTTTTGCGCATTTTTCCGACCGCGAACTGAAAAAAACAGCCTGGCTGTTCCGCATGATGAACAAGCCCTGGCTGGTCAAATACGGCTCCCGACTCGGCCTTTGGGCCATCGAAAACCGCATTCCTTTTGCTGAGCCGATCATCAAAAGCACCATTTTCGAACACTTCTGTGGCGGCACCACACTGCTCGACTCGCAGCCCAACATCGAACACCTCGCAGAATTCAATACCCTCACCGTGCTCGACTACGGAGCCGAGGGAAAGGAGAGTGAAACGGATTTCAACTTCACCATGAATGAAAATCTGCGCGCGATCGACTTTGCCTCGCGCGCGGCGACCATCCCTGTGGTGAGCACCAAACTGACCGGTCTGGCCCGTTTCGGACTGCTGGAACGCATTCAAAGCGCTCAAACCCTCACCCGCGAAGAACTGAACGAATACCGCAACGTGCTCAAACGCATCGACGCCGTGTGCTACCACGCGTCGAAAAAAGACGTTTCTGTCTTCATCGATGCGGAAGAAAGCTGGATTCAGGACACCATCGACCACCTCGTCTGGCTGATGATGCGGCGTTACAACAAGCAGCGCGTCGTGGTATACAACACCTTCCAGATGTACCGCAAAGACCGCCTGCAGTTCCTTTTTGAAAGCTACGACCGGGCCAATCGCGCCGGTTTCCTGCTCGGCGCCAAACTCGTGCGCGGCGCCTACATGGAAAAGGAAGCTCTCCGCGCCGCCGAAATGGGGTATGAAAACCCCATCAATCCCGATAAAAACACCACCGACGACCACTACAACACGGGCATCCGTTTTTGCGTCGACCATTACGAAAACATGGCCTCCTGCAATGCCAGCCACAACGCCGTAAGCGCCCTGCTGCAAGTGGAATTGATGGATAAAAAAGGTATTCCGCGCGATCACCCCAATCTCCTGTTCAGTCAACTCTTCGGAATGAGCGACAACCTGACCTTCAACCTCGCCGCGGCCGGATTCCGCTCCAGCAAATACGTGCCCTACGGCCAGGTGCGCGATGTGATCCCTTATCTCATCCGCCGCGCCCAGGAGAACACCTCGGTGACCGGCGACGCGGGTCGCGAACTGGCGCTGATTCAGCAGGAAGTGAAGCGGAGGGGGATTTGAATTTGGAGTTGCAGTTGCAGTCTACACGGGCAGTGGCAGTCAGCAATTCTTAAGCATTGACTACGGCTCGCGTAGACTGCTACTGCAACCGCTACTGCTACTGCTACTGCTACTACACACTCCCTCTAAAACCACCTGCCCCCACACCAGCGCCGCCACCCGCGCATCGTGCAGGAAATTATTGACCACGGCGTGCAGGAAAAAACTGAGCAAACTGAGCAGCAGGAGTAAAGCCCACCACCGCTCCGCCTTTGTTTTGGCGGAAAAAAATACCCGCAGTGCGCTCGTCAGCACCGTCAGCACCAAAGCAATCCACAACAGAAAACCC
>JBGAJY010000098.1:0-19987 GCA_044224705.1 Saprospiraceae bacterium | reverse complement strand
GCGCCGCTTACCGGATGCAAAGGTGGTAAGGGAAACAGCGGAATGCTGCGGACGTTGGCACGCCGGCTGTTTTTTTCGATCAAAACGCTGGAAAACCGGGTTCAGGAAGCCGAAAAAGTGGATGGAAGCAGCCCCGTACGGTGCAATGGAGATCAACGGTTGTTCTGACCCCGGTCATTATCACCGAAAGTGGTCGCCTGCAATTTTGTATCAAAGTTCACCTAAATGCAATGAGCCATGAAACGTGTCAAACTGGTTTTTTCCCTTGTTCTGTTGCTGGCAGCGCAGGTCGTTTTCGGGCAGTCGAGTTTTACCCAGCGGGGTAATTTTTTGCTCGGCTCTACCGTCGGACTTTCCTCCAACACTTCGCGCCTGAAGGTGAGCGGTGGCGGAGTTGGCACCCAGGATGAAGGGCCTGCTTCGCTCCAATGGAACGTCAACCCGCACATCGGGTACTTTCTGTTCGACCAGTTCAGCCTGGGTATCGGGCTCGATTATACGTTCAGCCGGGAAAAACAACCCGGCGCCGACAAAACCGAGGACAGCGACCTGCTTTTCGGCCCCTTTGCCCGCATTTACCTGCCTGTGGGCGAAGACCAGGCGTTTTTTGTGGAAGGCAATTTCGGCTTCGGCAACTCCAACGACAACCTGATCATCGGCAACGCCCCGCAAAACATCAACAGCAACATCATCGCCGTGGGCGCAGGGCCGGGATTCACCATTTTTTCCAGCCGCGCCGTCGGTCTTGAAGCCTTGTTCAAATACAACTACGCCCGCACCCGCTTCTCCACCACCGAAAACGGCGTCACGACCGAAGTGACCACCCGGACCAACCAGTTCGCTATCTCGCTCGGGATTCAGTTTTACTTCTCGGGATTCAGCAGGGCCTATTGATTTTTGGACAGTGTCCAATAGTGAATGATTTTGACTAACCCCCCGACTGAAGTCGGGGGGTTAGTCAAAATCATTGCAACGGCACACAGCGCCATTCCATCTTCCTCACCTCCGTATTGGCCGAAAGGCTGTTCAGGCACACCTGCCCGTAGCCCACGCGCAGCCCTTGTTTTTCCCATTCGCTGCGATCCGGGCAATCGGGCATTTTGGTGATGGTTTTCTCGTCGGCCGGTTTCAGGTACCACAGTTTTCCGATGTCGAGCACTTCGGGTTCGCCGACATAGCTGGTTTTCAGCACGGGTTTCATGGTTTTCAGGTTAAAAAGCACCATTTCCCGCATGTCCGGACCCGTGCCGATGTCGACGCAGAGGATGTCCTGCGAGATGCCGGCAAAAAAACCGTTCAGTCCGCTGGGGACACTGAACCCGCTCTTGGTGTCGAGGTTCATGATGGAAATGCTTTGCCCCGGCTCGTCTTTCAGGTCAGCCGTTTTAATGGTGTAATGACGGTATTGGAATTCACATTCGCCGGCGGCCGGACGGGTATAGCCACAGCGGTCCATGCCCTTGAAACCGACAAGCGTGTCGCGGGCGACGGTAAATACCGTGGTGTCGGCAGCGACACTGGCGCCCGCGGCAGGTTTGCTTTCCGGGCTGGCAGTCTGGTTTTTACAAGACAGGAAAATCAAGGCCAATAAAGGCACAAACAACAGACGTTCAGGATGTTGCATAAAGAAAAACAATGTTAACGGGTTAAGATTTTACGGATAAATCGTGCTGGCCTGCCCAGGCTTGGAGATCGCGGCGTTGGATAGCCGCGGCCATCAGCCCGGGAAAAAGAGCCGGCGTGCACGCAAAGGTCGCAATATCCAGCGCAGCGAGTGCGGTGGCATTGTCGTGATCGTAAGCCGGCGCGCCTTCGTCGCTCAGCGCCAGCAGGGCGACGATCGTGACGCCGGCCCGGCGCAGGGCGGCCAGTTTTTTGAGCATTTCCGCGCGGTTGCCGCCTTCGAACAAATCGCTGATGAGCACCAGAATGGTGTCCTGCGGGCTTTGCACCAGCGTTTCGGCATAGGCGAGTGCCTTGTGAATATCGGTGCCGCCGCCGAGCTGGGTGCCGAACAACAATTCCACGGGGTCCTGCAAACGGCTGCTCAGGTCCACGACCGCCGTATCGAAAGCCACTACGTTGGTGCGCAGCGACTTGACGGAAGCCAGCACCGCGCCCAGCACACCGGTGTACACCACCGAACTGGCCATCGAACCGCTTTGGTCGGACAGCAGGATGATATGCCGAAGGGCATGGCCTTTCCGGCCGTAACCCGCCAGCGTTTCCGGGATGATGGTGCGGAGCTCCGGCTGGTAGTGTTTCAGGTTTTGGTAAATCGTGCGGCGCCAGTCGAGCTCGCTCGGCCGCGGCCGGCGGTTGCGGACGCTGCGGTTCAGGGCACTTTGCACGGCTTCCTGCAGCGGGGCGCGCAGTTTTTTCTCCAGTTCTTCCACCACCCGCCGCACGACGGCCCGGGCGGTTTCGCGGGTTTTGGCGGGCAATACCTTGTTGAGCGACAACAGCGTGGCCACCAGGTGAACGTCGGGCTCCACGCTGGCCAGCAACTCGGGCTCCAGCAGGAGCTGGTGCAGGCCCAGCCGCTCGAAAGCATCGCGTTGAAGCACCTGCACGACCGGTGCCGGAAAATACTTGCGGATGTCGCCCAACCAACGGTTCACGTTGGGAGAGGAGCGCCCTAGGCCGCCCTTGCGCTCCGTGTCGTACAGGGCTTCGAGCACATCGTCCATGCCGCCGGAATCGGCGGAAAGCGGGATGTCGTTCTCCGGATCGGCGGATTGGCCAAGCACGAGCCGCCAGCGTTCAAGGGAATCCATTTTTTTCAATTATGCATGATTTGTCCTCAACAACCAGCCTGGCCTGAAACAAAATCAAATGTGGTAAATTTTTCCTTTGACTGAAAATTTTTTGGCCAAGGGCTTTGATGAAAAAACAAACCGTCTACTTTTGTCACCGAATCAATAGTGTTAAAACACTAAGCATCAACATTCTTTTCACCAACCAACTTTCAACATGAATGCTTTTTTATCCCTGGGTCGTTGGCTTTTTGCCATTCCTTTTGCTGTTTTCGGGTTGTTTCACTTCATGAATGCGCAGGCCATGGCTGATTATGTGGTGCCCGCCTATATGCCCGCCAAAATGATTTGGGTGTACCTCTCTGGCGCAGGCCTGATCGCCGCCACGGTGAGCATGTTGATCGGCAAATATGACAAACTGGCCACTACCCTGCTGGCAGTATTTCTCTTGTTGCTGGTCGTGATGGTACATTTGCCTGGCGCGATGTCGGGTACCGAAGCTGCTCAGGCTTCGATTTCCATGCTGCTCAAAGATGCCAGCTTGGCCGGCGCCGCGATGATGTACGCGCTGAATTATGCAAAAGACCGCTCGGTGATCGGCTGAAAAATATTGATTACTAAACCGTTACCTGCTTTGGAGCGCGCCGCCTGGCGCGCTCTTTTTTTGTTCGTACTATTGTTTTCCGCCGTTTTGCAGAATTTTCCGTTCGATGTTTGTCGTGGAATAACCGTCTACGAACGGCAGGCTCAGCACCCGCCCGCCCCGGGCCTGCACGAGCCCGGCGCCGACCATCTGCTCGGGCTGCCAGTCGCCGCCTTTCACGAGCACGTCGGGTTGAACGGCGCGGATGAGTTCGAGCGGAGTATCCTCGTCAAAGATCACTACAGCGTCCACCACGGAAAGGGCTGCCAGCAGGTGGGAGCGGGTCAGTTCGTCGTTGATGGGCCGGCTGGGGCCTTTCAGGCGGCGCACCGAGTCGCCGCTGTTGAGCCCGACCACGAGGCGGCTGCCGAGGTCGCGGGCGTCGGCGAGGTAGTGCAGATGGCCGTAGTGCAGGAGGTCGAAACAGCCGTTGGTAAACACCACGCGTTCGCCGGCAGCCTGCCAGCGCGCCACTGTGTCGGCGATCTGCTCGCGGGTCTGTATTTTTTCTTCGATTTGGGTCAGGTTGGACATGAGGGCAAAAGTAAGTTGCAGCAGGCAGTCGCAGTTCAAAGGGCGGCCTGGCGGCTCAGGAGATTTTGGTACGCGGCTTTTAATTTTTCGAAAGAAACATCGATCCGGTATTGTTTGGCGCGTTCCAGGTAGGCTTCCCGCGCCTGCTGCAAGGCTTCCCCGTGCTCGAACCAGTAATCGATTTTTTGCGCCAGTTCGGCCACGCCGTTAAAAAGATGATCGGGTCCCAGGGCGAATTGCCGCGCAGCGCTCAGCGGAGCGTCGGCGATCAGCAGCGGCAGGCCGCAGGCCATCGCCTCGGTGGCGGCCATACATTCCACCTCCACGGCGGCGCAATGCACGTACAGGTCGGCGCTGTTGTACCATTCGATGAGCTCGTCGGGCGGGAGGTACTCGAAACGCACCTGGCCTTCGTCGAGCAATTCGCGGCTAAGGGCTTCCAGGGCGCCTCTTTGTGGGCCGTTGCCCACGATAGCCAGCCGGATCTGCGCGCGGTTTTTGCACAGTGCCAATGCCCGGATAAGCATGTCCTGGCGTTTTTCCGCAGCATTTCGGCCCACGCTCAGCAGGGTAAAATAGCCGGGAAACGGCCGGAACCCGGTTTTTTTCACCACATACTGCGGAGGAATACCGTTGGAAATCACGAGCGCGGGTCGCCGCAAGCCGTAGCGCCGAAGTTCCTGCTCCGCAAACTGGCTGGGGCAAATGACGAGATCGGCCCGGTTGAAAAAACGACTCAAAAACAGCCGGTATACCAGGCTGACGATCCATTGGCTGTGGATGCCGACGTTGTGCAGCAGCTGCTCCGCCTGCACGTGAAAAGTGGCGACCACGGGTTTGCCCATGTTTCGCGCCAGGCCCACCGCGCGCATACCGAGGTAAAACGGAAACTGAACGTGCACCAGATCGGCCTCCCGGAAGGCCTCGCGCAGCAGCCTGCGGACGGGCCAGGCGAAGATGAAGTGCATGCGCTGCATGACATTTTTGAAAAAAGGCGGGTAAAATTCAGGCAGAACGACCTTGTCGGGGGCCGGTTGGCCGGAACTCAGCACCGTGACCCGGTGGCCTTCGGTGCGCAACATTTCTGTGAAACGTTGTGTGGAAATCACGGCGCCATTGCGCACATCCTCGAAGGTATCGAGCACCATGGCGATGTGCATTTTTCGGGTGGGAGTAATCTGGTTCATGAACTGCCGGGGTGGTTGGATAGAGCATCAAACATGAAACGCCATCGCGCCGGCGGTGTTGAAGGCAGTCCGGGAAATTTATTGTCATTATACCCAACGTTTTACCATCATGCCCGGTCTTTGAATGGAAAAATTGTAGCTTATGAAAGCAAATTCCCACTTCGCGCTGTTGGTCTTCATGGCTGTGGCGTTCCTCGGTTCCTGCCGGAAAGACGAAGTCTCTTCTGCCGACGAAAAGTATTTTTCCAAAGTCAGAACCATCGTGGAAAACAATTGCACCATCAGCTGCCACGCGCCTTCGAAAGGTTTTCACGAGGGCATGCCGGTCGTGCTGGAAACCGACGACGACATCGAGCGCAATGCGTCCAACATAAAGGCCTCTGTGGCCGATCCGGTGACCTATCTCAACAAAAGAATGCCCCAGGGCGGCATGCTGTCAGATGCTGACATTGAAGTGATCGTCAGTTGGTGGGAAAAAGGCGGGAAAAAGACCGATTGAGTCCGCTTCACCAGTCGGTCTGCGTGAGCCAAACCTGGATGTCCTGGGCGAGCCACTTCCTTAGCTTCCATTCCTGCTCCCCCATCACACTGATAGCCGTCGCCCAAACGTCGGCTTCGGTGGCCGTGGTGGCCAGCACGGTTACAAGCACGCGTTGGGTCTGTCCCCAGCCCGTACGAGGGTCCACGATGTGGGAATAGCGGCGGCCATTCCCTTCAATATACCGGGAAGTGGCGCCCGAAGTCGTAATACCACGGTAAGAAAGCACCAGCGGCGCATTGTGCAGGGTATCCGGGATTTCGATGACCCAGCCCTTTTCGCCGGGCGGCGGCGCCCCGATGGCAATGTCGCCGCCGGCGTCGGCCAGGGCCTGGGCGATGCCGAAATTTCGCAGCACCTTCAAACATTCATCGGCGGCGAAGCCTTGACCGATGCCGCCAAGGTCGAGTTTCATGCCTTTTTGGAGGAGTTCGACACGGTACGGGTTTTCGTACAGTTTGACGTTCCGCCAGCCCACGAGGGCTTGTGCGGCAGCCACTTGTGCCGAATCGGGCAGCTCCTGCAAATGCCGCGCGCGCCGCCACAAGCGTGTCAGCGGGCCTACCGTCACATCGAAAGTGCCCTCCGTTTCTTCACAAAAAAACAAGGATAGCCGCAACACCCGCCACAACGTGTACGAAACAGGCACTTTTTCGCCCGTTCCGGCCTTTTCGCACAAGCGCATCAGTTCGCTGTCGGGCTGGTAGTCGGTCATGACGGCGTTGAGCGTATCCACGCGGTCGAAGGCTGCCTGGGCTGCTGATGCTGCCAGCGAATCGTTTTCCGCGTAAAATACGAGGCGAAACACGGCGCCCATCTGGGGGTGTGTGAATTCGTATTTTTTGAGTGGATTTTGGGCAAAGGACGCAGTGCCCCATGGCAAACCCGTGAGCAGAAGCAGGAGAATGTTTTTGATTTGAGTCATCCCGGGTTTTTTGTTCGTCAATTATCTATCAAAAAGGCGCAGCCTCGCGATCGTATGTCACGCAAGGCACAGCCTCGCAGATCGTATGTCACGAGGCGTAGCCTCGCGCCAGCGTCCGCCGTCATCTATGAGAACTTCGTGACTCCCGGCACCGCGCAAGGATACAGCCCATCGGGACCCGGCAGCACTTTCGGGCTGGAGTTCCAGTCGATCACGTCGGGCGCGAGTACGAGGCTGGAATTCAGCGCGACGTCCCACTCCACCATTACACCCGAGTAGGTGGCCATACGGCCCATGATAGCCGTCAGGGTGCTTTTGGCGGCGTTTTCGGCGTCGGCAAATTTGTATTGTCCTTTTGCGATGGCTTCGAAAAGTTCGTCGTGTTCCACCTGGTAAGGATTCGGGTCGTTTTTGGCGTCGTAGGCGAGCAGGACTTTGCCGTCGCGGCCCACGATTTTGCCGGGTTCGGGCGCGGTGCCTTTGGTGCCGTGGAAGCCTTCGGTCACGCTGGACTGCGTGCCCGGCATCTGGCGGCATTGACTGAACATTCGCGTACCGTCGGCGTATTCAAATTCCACGGTGTGGTGATCGAAGATCTCGCCGTAATCCTTCCCGACGCGCAGCTGACGGCCGCCCATGCCCGAGGCGCGGACCGGATAAGCCTGTTTCACCCAGTTGGACACGTCGATGTTGTGCACGTGCTGTTCGACGATATGGTCGCCGCAAAGCCAGTTGAAATAGTACCAGTTGTCCATCTGGTATTGCATTTCGTTTTGTTCGGGCCGGCGGGGGTGTACCCAAAGGGCGCCCATGTTCCAGTACACGCGGGAGCTCAGGATATCTCCGATGGCGCCGTCCTGCAGCATGCCCACCCATTTGCGGTAAACGGCCTGGTAATGGCGCTGGAGGCCCACCACGACGTTGAGTTTTTTGCGTTTGGCTTCTTCTGCGGCGGCCAGCACGCGGCGGATGCCGGGTCCGTCCACGGCCACGGGTTTTTCCATAAACACCTGTTTGCCCTGCCGGATCGCTTCTTCGAAATGCGGGGGGCGGAAGCCGGGAGGTGTGGCCAGGATGACCACGTCGGCCAGGGCGATGGCCTGTTTATAGGCGTCGAAACCCGTGAATTTGTGCGCATCGGGCACGTCCACGCGGTCTTTCACGTTGCCAGCCACGCCGGCCCAGTCTTCGATGTCGTCGGAGGTCAGGTTTTTGTACGCCTCATCGATTTTGTGGCGGAAAGCGTCGGCCATGGCCACGAGTTTCACGTTCTGCTTGGTCAGCAGGGCTTGTACGGCAGCCCCGGTACCGCGGCCTCCGCAGCCCACCAGGGCGATTTTGATCGTGTCGTCGCTCAGGCTTTGAGCGGCCTGGGCGAGCGGAAGCCCGGAGAGCATGGCGCCGCCGGTGAGCGCGGCGGTGGTTTTGAGGAAGTCGCGGCGGGAGGGTTGGTGTTTTTTCATGTGCGCATGGAAATTGAAATAAAAACGAAGGAAAGGAGAAAAGGAGAGACTGCGCAAGTCTTCAAAGAGGAATTCCGCCTGAAGTGAATAGAGCCACCCTTGGGCAGCTCTATTCGATCGGGTTGAGCGGGCCCCGGCCCGCTATTGGTTCCTGGATAAATTGTTTGCCCAAGAATTACACGCCGGCTCAGTTTTCACTTTCGGCTTTCAGTTTTTCCAGCCAGAACAGCATGTCCCGTTCGAGATCGCGGTTCATTTTCTTTTTAAACAAAGCGACCAGCCAGCCTTCCATACTTTCTTCCACACTGACCAGGGTGCTGCCGTCGGACTGGCGCGCCAGGGTCCAGTTATGAATGGCCGTCGCGCCAAAGGTCGTGCCGCGCCAGCCGAGCAGGCGAAAGGGCTCCGCGCTGTGGAGTTCGGAGCGGATGACGGCGCCGTTTACGGTCCAGCGAAACCGGGCGCCTACGGATACCGGGCCTTCAAACCGGGCTTTGGTGATTTTTTTATTCCACTCCGGCCAGCGGTTGATGTCGGTCAGGACCGACCACACTTTTTCAGGGCTGGCGGCGATCAGGATGTTTTTAGCCTGGTGCACAGGGGCTTGCAGATTGATGTTCATGATCTTTTTGTTGTGCTTTGCCGTAAAGGACAAAGCGGTGAGAGCGCGGCGACAGGGTGGTTTTACACGGCCACAACCGCACCATTGAATGTTTGATGGTGCAAAGTTTGGCCCCTGCGAGGGTGCTTCCCTTGACAAAAATCAAGAACTTCTGTCGGCGAGTTTTTTTCGGATGCGGCTGAACGTTTCGGGGGTCATGCCGAGCATGGAGGCGAGGTATTGCAGCGGCACCTGGTTGAACAATTCCGGCGCGAAGGCGAAAAACGCCTGATAGCGCTCTTCGGCGCTCAGCGACAAATGGCTTACCACCCGCTCTTCCAGCACCGTGAAGCAGCGCGCGAGGAACAGTTTTTCCAGCTCCGGCCAGCGCGGTACGACCTGCCCGATCCGGGCGTAGTCGGTTTTATGGATCACAAACAACTCGCTGTCGGTCAGCGCCTGGATGTTCCAGCGGGCGGGCTGGTCGAACAAAAAACTGGATAGATCCACCACGAAATAGCCCGGCGAGCTGATCCATTTGGTCACTTCTTTGCCGTCGGAATAGAGGAATTCGCGCATCAGGCCGGTTTGTACGAAGCCCATCCGGTCGGCGTAACGACCCGTTTTCAAAAAATAGTCGTTGCGTTTCAAACTGAGCGGTTTGAAAAAAGCGCTGATCCGTTCGATGTCCTGTTGCGGCATGCCGAAATAGGACTGGATGTACTTGTCTAGTTCGTTGGCCATAGGTCAAAGAACGTTCAATCCAGGTATTTGCTGTAAGTCGGCCGGTAACCCGCCAGGTAAGCGAAGGGCGTCAGGAGCCAGAACACGATTTTTTGCACGGCATACGGCGGTTGGGCCAGCCGGAACACGCCGGAGAATTTATTGGCCATAAGCGCGGACTGGAGGAGGCCAGGCTTGCTTTTTTTGCCAAATTTCCCATCGTTATACAGCCCGTTGGCTGTTTCGAGCAAGTGTTCGGTATTCAGGGCCGGGCGCACTTTCCAGTTCACCACAGCATCTTGGTCCGTATTGTTCCACATGGAATGGACCTGTTTGGCAGGGATGTGCAGCGTATCGCCGGCTTTCAGGATTTTGACCTGTCCTTCTATGCGGACGCTCATTTCTCCTGAAAGGATGGTAAAATCTTCCGCTTGCCGCGGGTGGTAATGCGGCGCGGGCTCCCTGGAATGGGCGTGATACGTGGCCTCCATTTCGAGCAGGGCGCCGCCGGTGTCCTTCGCGGTGAGCAGAAACCTGACGTCCTGTCGGGTGTGGGGATTGAGCAGGGTTTTGTTCTGGTAAGCCATTTTCAAAATTTGCCGGGCAATGTTTTGGCGCCCGGCCGGGGTTGGGTGTACAGGGAATTGCGAATCGTTTGATAAGTGCTCATTTCGTCCGCAGTCAGTGCGAGTTTTTCAGTTTTCAATTTCAGCCAGATCTCGCCCAACATGAATTCTTTTAAAGTCGGATGAGTGTCTCCCTGGCAGGTGTTGAGAAAATGCCGGAATGTCCCGGCTCGCGGGCACGCCGCTTCGGTCCGCAGCAAGGGAACCACCAGCCGCGGAAACCGGTCGGTGGCAGCCTTGAAGGCAAAAGATGCAACAGCCAGGCTATCATGTTGAAACAGCTGCCATACGTCGCCCTCCCGCAGCAAGGGCAGCAAACGCTCGTAATCCTCATACTGTGGGTCGTACCGGAGCGGGCCGCTGTAAAGACCCGTCACGATCAGCGAGCCGGTGACGTAATTCCGCGCAGCCATGCGGCGAACCAGGGTGTCGAGTTCCGGCCGCATTTGCGCGGACAGCAGTATAGACACGAACAGGTAAAACAACGTTACAGTGCAGCGCATGGTCAATCTTTGATGGCTTTTTCAAAAAAATCGTCCCGCTCGGCCTTTGTGCGCGGCCTCGTCTCTTTCACCAGCCGGAAGCCCACGAACGGCGAGTCCGGATTCCACCATTTGCTTTTCGGGATTTGGGGGTCGCGGGCCTGCCATTTGGCCTCGCTTTTCCGGCGGTCGGCGCAGCGCAGTTCTTCGGTGTAATCTTCGAACGAGCCGCCGCGCACGGTGCGCGAGTGTTTTTTCGGCGGAAAAATCAGGGGATTGACCGATGCGGAATCCAGGCGGGAAAAATAGTCGGTGACGTAAAAATCCAGGGTCCATTCGGCCACGTTGCCGTGCAGGTCGTAGAGGCCCCAGGCGTTGGGTTTTTTCGTGCCGACCTTTTGGTAGGAGCCCGCGCTGTTGTCGTAAAACCAGGCGTAATCGACGGCCTGCTTGGGGTCGTCGCCCCAGCTGAATGTCGTTTTGGCGCCCGCGCGGCAGGCGTATTCCCACTCGGCTTCGGTGGGCAGGCGGTAAAAATCGCCGGTTTTGTCCGACAGCCACTGGCAGTAGCGCAGGGCCGCCTGCTGGGTCATCGAGGCCGCCGGATAGCCCCCGGCGCGGCCGCGGCCGTACACAAAATCGAAATACGGCGGAGTGGGCCGGGCCACCGCTGCTGCGCGGAAGGTTTCTTTGGCCGTGGCCGAATCCGAGTCAAATTTGACGAACTGAAAACAGTCGAACTCATCCCAGGTCACTTCACACACGCCGATCCAGAAGCTGTCGAGCGCCACCGTGTGCTGGCCTTCGTCTTCGTCGCGGCCGGCTTCGGCAGCCGGACTGCCCATGGTGAACGAGCCGCCGGGCAGCAGCGCCATTTTGTAGGAAACTTTGGTGCCGGGGATGGTGGATTGAACCACCGAGGGTGCGTCTTGCTGCGCAAAAACCGGCGAAACACAAAAAAACAAGGCAGTAACAAGGGCAAAGAGTGAAAATTTCATGGCGGGTCGTGTTCAAAAATGCAGCTGCAAATTAGGCAGAAAGCAGGCACTCCTCCGGGTCTGCATTTCCTAAAAAACAAACAGGATCAACACGCTGCTATTCTGCAGACTTTGTTGATCCTGTCTCAAAAAAAACTCCTCTACAGGCTACAGCGTCACGGCGGCCGCCTCTTCCTTTTCGACTATTTGATCCATTTCGCTTTTGTGCTTTTTCCCGCTCAGGAACACGTACATGGACGGAATGACAAACAGCGTCAGCACCAGTGAGAACAGCAATCCGCCGACCACCACCACGCCCAGCGGAATGCGGCTCGTGGAGGCCGCGCCGAGCGCCATGGCGATGGGCAGGGCGCCGAGCACGGTGGCCAGCGTGGTCATCAGAATAGGGCGGAGGCGTGCCTGCGCAGCCTCCTGCACGGCCTGTATTTTGCTCAAACCCCGGCCGCTGCGCATTTTCTGGTTGGCAAATTCGACGATCAGGATACCGTTTTTGGTCACGAGGCCGATGAGCATGATCATGCCGATTTGGGAGAAGATATTGAACGTGTGGCCCATCACCCATAGCGACAGATATGCCCCGGCAATGGCCAGCGGCACCGTCAGCATGATGATGAAGGGGTCGCGGAAACTTTCAAACTGCGCGGCCAGGATCAGATAAATGAGCCCCAGCGCCAGGAAAAACGCGAAAGCCGTGTTGCCGGAGCTTTCCCGGAAGTCGCGCGAGGGGCCGCTCAGGTCGGTTTCGTAGGTGTCGTCGAGCACCCGGCCGGCGATGGCTTCCATGGCGGCGATGCCTTCGCCGAGCGTTTTGCCGGGAGCCAGCGCGGCGCTGAACGTCGCGCTTTTGTAGCGATTGTAGTGGTACAAGGTGGGCGGGTTGCTGGTTTCGACAAAACGCACCACGTTGTCGAGTTGAACCATGTTGCCCCGGTTGCTTTTGACGTACAGGGCCGCCAGATCGAGGGGTTCGTCGCGTTCGGCGCGGTCCACCTGGCCGATTACCTGATATTGTTTGCCGTTCATCAGAAAATAGCCGAAGCGACGGCCCGAGAGGGCGAGTTGCAGGGTATTGCTCACGTCGAGCACGCTCACGCCCAGTTCGGCGGCCCGAAGGCGGTCGATCTCGACCTGGAGTTCCGGTTTGTTGAATTTCAGGTTCACGTCCACGTTGGCGAACGTGGGGTCTTTTCGCGCCTCTTCGAGGAATTGCGGCACCTTTTCCTCCAGTTTTTTGAAATCGAGGTTTTGCACGACAAACTGCACCGGCAAGCCGAATCCGGAGGCCAGGCTGGTGGAAATGGTTTGTTCCTGGTTGGGAAACACCCGCGCACCGGAGTAACGCCGGTACATGCGCACCATTTGGTCATAAATCTGCTGCTGAGAGCGTTTCCGGTCCTGCGGGTCGGAGAGCATGATGCTCACAAAGCCCGTGTTGGTGCCGCCGGCGGTAAAACGACCGGGGGCCGTGATGCCGAAAATCATGCGGTTTTCAGGTATGGAATCCATGGCCATTTGGGCAATGTCCATGATCACCTGCTCGGTGCGGTCAAAGTCGGTACCCTCCGGCGCTGTGATGTTGGCGCGGATCAGCGAGCGGTCTTCCAGCGGCGCGAGCTCGGATTTGATGTTTTTTTGAAAAAACCAGATCATGCCGAAGCAGGCCAGCAGCAGGACGAGGCTCAGCCAGCGCATTTTCATAAAACCGCGCAGGGAATTGGCGTAAAACCGCTCCATGCCTTCGAAAAACGGCTCCGTGACGCGATAAAACCAGCCGTGTTCGTGGGCTTTTCCGGCCAGTTTGACGTTCAGCACGGGCGTCAGCGTCAGCGAAACGAAGGCCGAGATCAGCACGGCGCCCGCCACCACGATGCCGAATTCGCGGAACAGCCGCCCCGTAAATCCCTGTAAAAAAATGACCGGGATAAACACCACCGCCAGCGTGATGGAGGTGGAAATGACCGCGAAAAAGATCTCTTTGGTGCCTTCCCGCGCGGCGGTCCATTTGTCTACGCCGGCCTCCAGTTTTTTGAAAATGTTTTCCGTCACCACGATGCCGTCGTCTACCACGAGGCCCGTTGCCAGAACGATGGCCAGCAGGGTGAGCACGTTGATCGAGAAGCCGAACAGGTACATGATAAAGAAGGCGCCGATCAGCGACACCGGGATGTCGATCAGGGGTCGCAGCGCGATGAGCCAGCTGCGGAAAAACAGGTAAATGATCAGCACGACCAGTGAAATGGCGATGATCAGGGTTTCCTGCACCTCTGAAATGGCGCGTCGCACGAAATTGGATTTGTCGATGCCGACGTCGATAATCATATCGGGCGGCAATTCTTTTTTCACCTGCTCGAAGCGCCGGTAAAACTCGTCGGCGATTTCCACGTAGTTGGAGCCCGGCTGCGGAATGATGGCCATGGAGAGGCCCTGCACGTTGTTGCGCCGGGCGCCGCTTTCTTCGTCTTCGGGCCCGAGCACCGCTTCTCCGACGTCGCGGAAACGGATCGTCTGGCCGGCTGCCTGGCGCACGATCATGTCGTTGAAGTCTTCTTCGGTGGTGAGCCTTCCGAAGGTTTTGACGGTCATTTCCGTCACGTCGCCGCGCACTTTGCCCGCCGGGAGCTCCACGTTTTCGCGATCGAGAGCCGCCTGTATGTCCTGCACGCTGAGCCCGAAAGCCACGAGTTTGGCCGGGTCCATCCAGAGCCGCATGGCTGGTCGTTTTTGTCCGAAAATATTGACGGCCGACACGCCGGGAATGGTTTGGAAGCGTTCCAGGAGCACGTTTTCGGCATAATCGCTCAAATCGATCAGGCTGCGCGAGGAACTTTGCAGCGGCACGAAAATGATCGGATCGCTGGAGGCGTCGGCTTTTTGCACCACTGGCGGACCGTCGATGTCCTGCGGCAGGGAGCGCACCGCCTGGCTCACCTTGTCGCGCACGTCGTTGGCCGCGCGTTCGAGGTCGGCGCCCAGTTCGAACTCGACCGTGATTACGCTTGCGCCCAGTGCGGAATTGGAGGAAATGGTCCGGATGCCCGCGACGCCGTTGATGGCTTTTTCCAGCGGTTCGGTGATCTGACTTTCGATCACTTCGGCGTTGGCGCCGGTGTAGTTGGTGCGCACCGTGATGTTCGGCGGGTCGATAGCCGGGTACTCGCGCACCCCAAGGAACCGGTAGCCGATCAGCCCGAACACGACGATGAGGATGCTCATCACGGTGGCGAGAACGGGGCGGCGGAGGGAAATGTCGGAAAGATTCATGCAGGACGGAAGATGGTCAAGTCACAGAAACGCGGGGTTTCGGATAGGGTTTTGGGAAAGGGCAGAAAATGCCCCAAACGAATGGACAAAATTAGCGAACACTGGGTTAGAAGGGGTAAAGTTGTCTTTTCGCAAGAAATTGACAAAAAAGATCAATGGAAACACAACTTATCCACCGCAAAATTCACGACCTGCGCGGACAGCGGGTCATGCTCGACTTTGATTTGGCGGAATTGTACGGGGTTCCGACAAAAGTCCTTAATCAGTCAGTACGAAGAAATCCGGGCCGATTTCCGGAGGATTTCATGTTTCGACTGACCATGGAAGAATGGAGACTTCTAAGGCCACAAATTTTGACCTTAGAAATGGATGATGTGAACCGGTCACAATTTGTGACCGGTTCGCAAAAACACAGGGAAGCAAGATCATTAGGCGTCGCCATGTTGTCCAGCATGCTCAAAAGCAATAAAGCCATTCAAACCAATATTGCTATCATGCGCGCTTTCGTCGCGTTGCGCCGCTACGGGCTCAGCTTCGCCGAACTGGTAAAAAAAGTGCTCTCCCACGACAAACAACTGGATGACATCAACGAAGTGCTCAAATGGCTGGGCGAATAAAACCAGGCCCGGGCGGATGAAATCGCCGCTTTACCTGCTGGAAACCAGACCTCAGAAGATTGGGAGAACAGGGAGCGAATCGGGTTTAAAAAGTAAAATCCCGGCGGGCCACAGCACGCCGGGATTTTCAGTTTTTTATCAGCGGGAAAAACAATCAAAGCAGCGCCTCGATGATATTTTCCTCCGTCACCCCTTCCGCTTCCGCCTTGTAATTCCGCACGATGCGGTGGCGCAGCACGAGATTGGCGATGGCCTGCACGTCCTCGATGTCGGGTGAATACTTGCCGCGGATGGCCGCGTGGGCCTTGGCGCCGAGGGCCAGGTACTGGCTGGCGCGCGGGCCGGCGCCCCAGGACAGGTAATTGCCGGCTTCCTTCGTGGCGCGGGCCGTGCCGGGGCGGGTTTTGGACACCAGCCCGACGGCGTATTCCAGCACGTTGTCGGATACCGGGATCTTGCGGATGACCTGCTGGAATTCGAGGATCTGCTCGGCGTTCAGGATGTGTTTCAGTTCCACCTTCCGGGTGGTGGTCGTATTTTTCACCACTTCCACTTCCTGTTCGTAGCTGGGGTAAGTGAGCGGGATGTTGAACATAAAACGGTCGAGCTGGGCTTCCGGCAGCGGATAGGTGCCTTCCTGCTCGATGGGGTTCTGCGTGGCGAGCACGAAAAACGGAGAGGGCAGCACGTGGCGCGCGCCGTTCACGGTCACTACGCGTTCCTGCATGGCTTCGAGCAGGGCGGCCTGGGTTTTGGGCGGCGTACGGTTGATCTCGTCGGCCAGCACGATATTGGCAAACACGGGACCGCGAACGAAGCGGAAATGCCGGTCTTCGTCGAGAATTTCAGTGCCGGTGATGTCCGAGGGCATCAGGTCGGGCGTGAACTGGATGCGTTTGAATTCGAGGTCGAGCACCTCCGAAATGGTGCTCACGAGCAGGGTTTTGGCGAGACCGGGCACGCCGACGAGCAGCGCGTGGCCATTGGAAAAGAGCGAAAGCACCACGGCTTTCACCACGTCGTCCTGCCCGACGATCACTTTGCCGATTTCGGCCGAAAGGTTTTTGTATGCCGAGGCGAGGGCATCTACCGCTTCTACATCCGATTTGAACTGGGACATATTGATTATGCTTGTGTTGCTTTGTATGGAATATTTTTTGGCGAAAATCGCGGCATTAAACGGTCGCACAGAGCGAATGTTTTTCTGCGAGGGGGCAAAAGTAGCGAAACGGGCTTTCTCCTCGCGAAAAATCGGCGAACGGGCTTTTTGAAGTAGTGGCAGTCGCAGTAGCAGTTGCAGTCTACACGAGCCGTGGATTGTGCAGACTACCACAGCTCGCGCAGACTGCAACTGCGACTGCCACTACTTTCACAGCCCGTACTTATCCAGCAAATAAATCAGGGCAGTGATGCTGGCGGTGCCGAGTTCGAGTTCGCGTTTGTTCACGGTGTCGAACACGTCTCCGGCGGTGTGGTGGATGTCGAAATACCGCTGTGAATCGGGCGAGTAGCCGCTGAGCAGCCCTTTCATGCCTTTCAGCGGACCGATGTCGGCCCCGCCGCCGCCTCGGGTGAGGGTGAGGCCATAGGGCTCGAACAAGGGGCCGTAACCCTGAATTTTTTCAAAAAAACGAGCAAAAACGGCATCGTCGCCGTCGAAGGAAAAGCCGCGCGGCGTGAATCCTCCGGCGTCGGTTTCGATGGCGCAAAGGTGAAACTCGCCTTTGCGCTGGGCTTCCCGGGCGTACTCGCGGCCGCCGCGCAGGCCGTTTTCTTCATTCATAAACAACACGCAGCGGATGCTGTGCCGGGGTTTGTAGCCGAGCCGTCGCAGGCAGCGCAGCGCGTCCATGCTCTGTACGCAACCGGCGCCGTCGTCGTGCGCGCCCTGGCCCACGTCCCAGCTGTCGAGGTGTCCGCCGACGATGATAAAGTCGCCGGGCCGCTCCGAGCCGCGGATCTCCCCGATGACGTTGAAGGAAGGCACGTCGGACAGTGTTTGGCAGTTCATTTTTATAAAAACCGTCGTTTTGCCCTTGCTGTGCAGCAGGCTGGACAGTTTTTCGGCGTCGTTGGTGCTGATGGCCGCGGCCGGGATGAGCGTGTACGCGGAGTCGTAGTGCAACGAGCCGGTATGGGGCAGGTCGTCGAGCCGCAGGCTCATGGAGCGCACGAGCACGGCCACGGCGCCGTATTTCGCGGCCCGCGAAGCGCCCTGCACGCGTTGGTCCACGGCGCCGCCGTAGGCTTCGAAGGTGCGGATGCGGGTGGGGTCCATGGGTCGGTTGAAGAAAACGATTTTGCCGCGGATGTTGCGCTCGCCGAGCTGGTCGAGGGCGTCCCAGCTTTTTACTTCGACCACTTCGGCCTGGAGGCCGGCAGGTGGAGTGCCTACCGAGCCGCCCAGCGCGAGGGCGTGCAGTTCGATGTTTTCCGATTTTTTGGCGCCGAGGATGCGCACTTGTTCGGCTTCGCCGCGTACCCAGCGGGGCACCATGACCGGCTGGAGCCACACGGAATCGAGGCCCAGGGTATCGAGCATGCTGCGCGTCCAGACGACGGCTTTTTCGGCTCCTGCGCTGCCGCTGATCCGGTGGCCGATGCGCAGGGAAAGGTGTTCGAGCCAGGGATAACAGCGCCCGTCGGTGAGCGCCTGGTCGTAAATTTTGCGGATAAAAGCCTCGTCGGCCTTCTGGTCGGGGCTTTGCGCTGATATTGAACTGTTGAGTGTAGGAAGTACAATAAGGCCCAGGAGGAGCAGAATGCCGCGAAACGATTTTTGCCAAAAATTTTCCATGTTCGGTAGCGAATAAAATTATGTTTCAAGAAGAAGAGATGGATTACCCGGTTTTAAAAAATGATTTGGCGCGCTTTTATTTTTGAAAAATCAGAGCCTTTAAGGATTTTCTATTTTTCCTGCCGTTCGGGGCTTTGTCGCAGCCGGTTCGAAAATTTTTTAAAAAAAATCTTCCTTTGTTCTTGTATATTATACACAAAGAGTCTTAATTTTGTCCCATCAAAATCGCGAACGATTAAACGAAAGAATAATTTGGTTTTATTTGGTTAGGGCTGAGGTAGTGCTGTGGTGGCACTGCCTCATTTTTTTTCTGCGGCACTCGCTCCATCGGATTTGCCCGAAACGCCCGCCCGCGATGCAGGAATTTTCGCCGTAAAACTATCCAAAAGCGCCCACCCTGCATCCCCGTTTACACACCCTTTTTGTTGTCCTTACACGAACCGTCGGCAAAAATCGCCTTACCTTCGCCAACGGTTTTCCCAATCAAGAATTTTTATACGAAATGCTCGGTAATCTGACCGAAAATGGCGCAAAACTGAAGCGCATTTTCATTGAACCCAAACTTCCAGCCGGTCTGGCCCCGCTCAACGAACTGGCCCATAACCTCTGGTGGTCCTGGCAGCACGACGCGATCGATTTGTTTACAAACATCGACGCCCAGCGATTCGAAGCGCTCAATTACAACCCCGTAGCCCTGCTCGACGAGCTCGGCGTTGAAAAGGCCCAAAGCCTGCTCGACGACGCGGGTTTTATGTCGCGATTGAAAAAAATCCACAGCGACTTTAAAAACTACCTCGACAAAGCGCCGGCCCTCACCGAACCCCAAATCGCTTATTTCTGCATGGAATACGGCCTGCACCAGAGTATGCGCCTGTATTCCGGCGGCCTTGGCGTCCTGGCGGGCGACTACCTCAAAGAGGCCAGCGATTGCAATACCAACCTCGTGGCGGTGGGCCTGCTGTACCGTTACGGCTATTTCCAGCAGGCCATTTCGCTGCACGGCGAACAAATCCATCAGCTCGACGCGGCCAAATTCACCCAGCTGCCCCTGCGCCCCGTGCGCGACGCCCGAGGCGAATGGATCAAAATCCACGTCAACCTCGCCGGCCGCACCGTCTGGATCAAAGTGTGGCTGCTGGCCGTGGGCCGCATCCAGCTCTACCTGCTCGATACCGACATCGACGACAACCGCTGGGAAGACCGCTCCATCACGCACCAGCTCTACGGCGGCGACAATGAGAACCGTCTGCGTCAGGAACTCGTGCTCGGCATCGGTGGCTTGCGGGCGCTCAAAGCCATCGGACTGAACCCCGACCTCTATCACCTGAACGAGGGCCATGCCGCTTTCCTCGGGCTGGAGCGCTTGCAGAACTACATGAAAGACAAGAAGTTGTCGTTCGAAGAAGCGATCGAAGTCGTGCGATCCACCCAGCTCTTTACGACCCATACGCCGGTGCCTGCCGGACACGACGCCTTCTCGGAGGCTTTGCTGCGCGACTATATTTTTGAATATACCTACGGGCTCGATATCACTTGGGAAGAACTCATCGGGATCGGCCGGCTCAAAGCCGACGACTCTTCCGAACTGTTTTCGGTGAGCCACCTGGCCATCCGGACCTCGCAGGAAGTGAACGGCGTGAGCCGCCTGCACGGCGAGGTGAGCCAGAAGATGTTCAACGATCTGTACCCGGATTACCACTATTCCGAGTCGCATATCGGCTATGTGACCAACAGCGTGCACTTGCCGACCTGGGTGGCCCGCGAATGGCTCGAACTGTACCAGGCCACCTTTGGAAAAGACTTTTTGTCGCACCAGACGGACCATAAGTACTGGGC
>JBGAJY010000097.1:2465-20062 GCA_044224705.1 Saprospiraceae bacterium | reverse complement strand
TCCTCAACTACTGCGCCAACGGCGTGGAATGCGACGAAGAACAACACCGCCTGAACCTCCGCACGGAATTCAAGATCATCGCCGGCCCGACCAGCATTACCATCGAACGGAAAGAAAAACGGCCTTTGGTGGAAGATAATAAGCCGAAGAAAAACTAGGCATTTTTTGGATTACTAATAAAAAAGGGGCCGGTTTCTCTCGAAACCGGCCCCTTTTTCTTTGGAACTGTCCTTTTTTCGTTGCCTTCCGGATCCAAGCCACATTACTTTATCTGAGAAGACCTCTGCGGTTTATCGAACCAGCGCCACTTCCCCGGTTTTAGTCACGAGCTGCCCGGTGACCAGTTCGATTTCAGCCCGAAAACCATACACTCCGGACTGTGCAAATTGGCCCCGAACTTTCCCGTCCCAACCCAGATCGGGTACGCCTGCCGGGAAATTTTCCCGCAAAAAAACAAGATCACCCCAGCGGTCGACGACGATGAGGCGCCGGATTTGTGCCACCCCGGCATCTCCGCTGAGGTAAAAAAAGTCGTTCCGGAACTCGCCGCTTTCCGGACGGAAGGCATTGGGAGCATACACGAAACCTTCGGTGGAAGGGCAAAACGCCCTGAACAAGAGGTTGATGTGAACCAGTGAATCGCAGCCGTTCGCCGAGACACCTTGTAAAATTTCGTCGCCAGTGGGCCGGTCTCGGTCGTAACGCTGGCCGTTGATCATCAAAAAAGCATCGGGGCATAAGGAATCCGACAAGATGGATTCCGGCCGGACGAGTGGTTCGAGATCGATATGTACAATGCTGTCGCAGGTGTTTTGGGCGCCGCCTTCGATAGTTTCTTCGCCGATATAGTGGTTGGTATGGTAGGGCACGCCATTGACCCAAATCGTGTCGCCGGGGCAGATAGAACCGTCGATCAAGGCCATCGTTGCGGAGAAAAACGTCAGGTCCACGTGGATGATGCTGTCTCCGCCATTTGCCGCCGCGCCCGGTAAGGTGTCGACTCCGGAAGGCGTCTCCGGGCTGTAAAAGTGCCCGTTGAGCAGGATGATCTGGTTGCTGCAAAAAGTGTCGCGGTAAAAAAAATGCCCGGGAAGGGTGTCACACACGTAGGCCATTGCGGCGCTTGCCTTTAATAGTGCAAGGGCGCACAGTATTCCGAAAAACCCGGTTTTTCGCTTGTTCATCATGTTGATTTTCGTATTGGTACCAAAAAAAGCATGCCATCCGCGTTGCACGTGGCCCGGTGATTTTCAAAGGAAAATACTGCCCGGGCGTGCAAAGGCGAATGGCATGCGATTATTCAGGTGCTTGCGAACAAGCAAAAATTCAATTCTTATGCATCAACTGCTCCATTTTGGACATTCGTGCTTCCAGGCTTTCTGTGCGTTTGCGCAGGTCTTCATTTTCGCGTTTCAGGTTGTCAATTTCGGCTTGCTGCTCCTGAATAGCTTTGACGGTGAGCACACTGAAACCGGCGTAATTAAGTGCCAGGTACTTGTTGCCGTCCCGGGCGGTGGTGTGTCCGACCAGTTCGGGGAAGAGCGCTTCGACATCCTGTGCAAGGAAACCGACCGACATGGGAGCGGTTGTTTTTTCAAAAGTGTAGTGGTAGGTCACCGGATTCAGCAGCATCATTTTGTCCAGCACACCGGGCAGGTTGGCTACGTCGCGTTTCAGGCGGCGGTCTGAGGGAGTATAAACGCCATTGATATCAAAAGTGCCTGTGGGCGTCAGTGGCGAAAGGCTGCTGAACAATTGCAGCGTGCCATCGTCTTCGTTGACCGTCATGGTCCAGCTTTGCCCGGTCGTGGCATTTTCGAGCGTCAATCCAGCTTTTTTATGGTGCAAAGTGAGGCAGGAAAGCGGATCGGCTGCACCTCCGATACCTACGTTTCCGGTAGCGCCGGCTACATTGATGCCGTTCAGACCGCCCGGACGCAGATCGATATCGAGTGTGCCGGTGGTTCCCAGGACCAAACCGCTGTTGGCCTGCTGAACAAAGCCGTTTGGCGCGCCGGAACCGTTGGTCAGTCCGATGAGCGGTGTTGTGCCTTCCACACGCAGGGCTTCGCCGTTTCCTTTGACATGCAGTTTCACGGCGGGGGCGGCGTTGTTGATGCCGACGTTGCCGCTGTTGGTGTTGTTAATATTATTGCCGTTAGCCAGCCAGAGGCCGGAGCCCATGCCGGACAGCAGGGTATCGAAATTGACTACCGTATTGGTTTGTGAAATCTTGAGTTTTGAACCGTTCAGGCTCAGCGTCTGGAGTTCGTTGATGGGGTCTTCGTCGGCGTCACCGGTGTTGTTAATGGTAAAATTAGGCGCCGAACCCGTGATGCTGATGCCAGGACCCGCAGCGTAGTTGTTGCCGCCGGGGAGATTTACCGAACCGCCGCCGTTGGAAAGGCTGAGTTGGTTGCCGGCCAGAGAGAGCACCTGAATTTCATTGGTATTACTGAGATCGCCTGTGTTCACGATGGTAAAATTGGGCGAAGCGCCTGTAATGTCTATGCCTGTTCCAGCGCTGTAAGTATCGCCGGTGCCGCCGCCGCCGCCGGTTGCATCGTCAGCGGGCACCCAGCTGGTCCCGTTGAATTTGAGCACCTGGCCGTTGGTGGCGCCTTGCGTGGCGAGATTGAGGGGACTGCCGGCCGTGCCGTTGCCCGTGAGAGCATTGCCTTTTTGGACGACTTGTACGCCCCAATCGTCGCCGGGGACCGTGCCGGGCACCCAACTGGTGCCGTTGAATTTGAGCACCTGGCCGTTAGTGGCGCCTTGAGCGGCTAGTCCGAGGACGTTGCCGGCAACCCCGGTGCCAGTGAGCGTAGCATTGGTGACGACTACTTGCGAGCCCCAGTTGTCGCCAGTGCCGCCGTTCAGGTCGTCGCCGGGCGCCCAGGAGGTGCCGTTCCATTTGAGCACTTTACCGCTGGTGGCGCCCATTTGTGCAATTTTTGCACCCGTGACGGCGCCGGGAGCGATGTTGGTGGTGGCCACGCCGTTGAGCATAATTTCCAGACTGCCGACCGTACCACTTTTGATATTCAGGTTGTTGAACGGTCCGCTGATATCGCCATCGGCCTGGCTGAATGTCGTCAGGTCGTTGAAGGGATCCGTATCGCCGGTATTCGTGATGGTGTATACGCCGTTCGAGCCGGTGACGTTGATACCTGCCCCGTCGTTCAAAGTAACGGTGCCCAGTGCATCGGCTGCAGGCGCCCAGGTGGTGCCATTCCATTTGATGACCTGGCCGTTGGAGGCATTCATGTTGTCGATTTTGGCTGCAGTGACGGCGCCATTGGCGATTTTCACGGTGGTGACGGCATTGTCGCCAATTTTGGCATTGGTAACGGCCAAATCGGCAAGATCGACGGTGCCGACGCCTGCATTGGTGATTTCGGCAGTGCCGACTACGCCCGCGGCGATCTGAAGGTTGCTGAAAGGCCCGGTGACGTCGCCACTGGCATTGGACCCAGTGGTTAGGTCGTCGGAAGCGTTCGTGTCACCCGAGTTGGCGACGGTAAAGTTGGGTGAAGCGCCGCTTACTGTGATGCCGGAACCAGCGGTAATGCTTACGCTGGTGATGCCCTGTGCATCGGCGGCAGGCGCCCAGGTGGTGCCGTTCCATTTGAGCACCTGTCCGTTGCTGGCGCCGAGATCGTCGAGCTTGGCTGCCGTGATGGCGCCGTCGCTGATTTTGGCGGTCGTAACAGCGCTGTCGAAAATCTTTAAGGTCGTGACGGCGTTATTGGCGATTTCAGCATTGCCAACAGCGGCGGGGTTGATCTGAAGACTCTGAAATGGTCCGCTCACATCGCCTCCGGACATCGAGGAGAGTGTGATATCATCGGCGGTATTCACATCACCGGTGTTGGTGATGACGAAATTGAACCCATTTTGCTGTACGTTGATCCCTGTTCCGCCGTCGATATTCACCGTTCCTGGCTGTGGCACTACGGTAAAGACGTCGACCACGCGGCCCTGTGCATCTACTTGAATGACAGGAATTTGTGTGGCGCTGCCATAAAACCCCGGGGTGACGCCGGTATTGCTCAGACCGATGGTGCCGGTGTTCGTAATAGGCCCCCCCGTAAGACCGGACGCCGTATTTATTTGTGTAACGGTGCCATTAAAGCCGTTGTCATTCAGATCATTGGAAGGCGCCCATTTGGTGCCGTCCCATTTCAGCGTCTGACCGATTTGGGCGTTTTGTTGTGCGATGGAAAGCGGGTTGCCCGCCGTGCCATTGCCACTCAGGACCCCGGAGGTTTGAACCGTTTGCGTACCCCAATTGTCGCCCTGCGGATCGCCGCCGTTGGCTGCCGTTTGGGCATATAAGGCATACGGTACGCTCATGAGCTGCGAGGCACCCAGATCGTCGAAGGCTCCGGGAGAGGTTTCGATGGAGACGGTGAGGAATTTTGCCCCGCCGCCCCAGTTGATGCCGGTGAAATCACCCAATTGCGGCTGTCCCCCCTGACCGATGGTCAGGTTGATCAGACCGAATTCGTTGGTCGAAACGGTTTGTTTTTCAGCGTAGGCAATAGGGCCGTTTGCTGCCCCGCTTCGAATGGTGAAAAGCAGGGTAACGGTTTGATTGGCCAGGGGGTCTCCTGCCGAATTGCGTACAACGCTTTGATAATTAAAACCTTGTGGAGTAAATTGGGCAGAAAGGGAATAGGCGCAGCCTAAGGCCAACACCAGAACGAGCAGTAGTTTCTGTCTCATGTAAGTACGGTTTTGGAATGATCAAGCTTTTGGAAATGGAGAGCAGGCGGGGTGATCTCGGGAAAATGCGGACTACAGCCGCACAAAACGAACGGTAGCCGTTGCATGGGTGTCTGCATCCTGTAGCAACAGCACGTAAACCCCCGGCAACCAGCCGGAACAATCCAGCGTGGAAGATTCTGGGGTGTCGAGTGTCAGGTTGGAGAGCACGATGTGGCCCAGCAAATCGACTACTGTTGCGCGAAGCGCGCCTGTTTTTTCGGCGGAAAAACGCACGTGCAATTGGTCGGACGTCGGATTCGGAAAGACCTCAATTTGCCAATCGGACAGGGCCGTTTCATCGGTCGAAACAGCCTGGCAAAGGTCGGGCTGGTGAAAACCCTGCGTAAGAATGTAGTTGGAAACAGGCCCCAGGGTGAAAATCACCGGCTCGCCGGCCGTCCAGGCCCAGACATTGCCTTGTTGTATGGAAATTTTACCGGCGGATGCCAAAATCTGGTTGCAGAGCCCGACATTTTGAGCAGAAGCAACCCTGGAAAGGGTAAACAGGACGAACAGTACAGTAACAAATCGGTTCATGGTAAATGGATTGGAAGATGAAAGCACAAAGAAAATCCTTCTCAGGCAGCTCTTTATGCACCAAAAACCCTGCCGTTTTCACTATTCGGGCGAGTTATCTGCCTGGCTATTCCTACGTTTGCGGGAATTGAACTTTTACCTGCACATGAAACAGATCTTTTCTTTCATTTTTCTGCTGGTTTTGCTGAATACAGCGGCGTTTTCACAATCAAACCACCTTTCATCCGCTGAAAATACCGTTCTCCAAACCGAGGCCCAACGTTTTGATCTGATGACCCGAAGCGACACCGTTGCCTTGTCCGGGTTGTTGTCCGGCGATCTGATTTATATCCACTCCAACGGCCTTACGGAGACTAAGTCCCAGCATCTGCAGGCCATCGCCGCAGGCCGTTTGAAGTACAATACCATGCAACGGGAAGAAGTGGTGGTTCGCCTGTACCGCAAAATCGCCATTACCAACGGGTTGCTCCACGCAGTCGGAATACTCAACGGCAACGCTTTCGATATTCGCCTGCGATACACTGCCGTTTATCAAAAACAACATAAAACCTGGCGGCTCCTGAACTGGCAATCCACAAGGATTTGACCCTGCTCCAACCGGAATTCCCTACTTTTGCGCCGCCCTCCAAGCCAGCCTTGCCCAACCGAATCCGAGCCAGTAATGCCTGTCAAAGTCAAGAATAACCCTTCGTTCCGTCCCGCACCGGCCGCCTTTCGCGCCACTCCCGAAATTTTGGAAAAATCTTTTCGCCTGATGGCTACGGCCAAGGCGATGACTGATTTATACGAGGCGAATTTCAAGTTCGTTTCCAAGTATGTCCATGCGACGTCCAGAGGGCACGAGGCCATTCAGCTGGCGCTTGGTTTGCAGTTGCTTCCGCAGGATTTCGTTTATCCGTACTACCGTGACGATTCGATGTTGCTCGCCATGGGCCTGCGCCCTTTCGACCTGATGCTGCAACTGATGGCCAAGCGCGACGACCCTTTCTCTGGCGGACGTTCGTATTACTGTCACCCCAGCCTCCGGGATGCCGATAAACCCAAAATTCCGCACCAGAGCAGCGCCACAGGTATGCAGGCTATCCCGGCCACAGGCGCGGCGATGGGTTTTTGGTATAAGGAAAAAATGGCCATGCAGACGCCTGAGGAACGCCAACACCCTCCCGTTGTGGTTTGCTCGCTGGGCGACGCCTCGGTTACGGAGGGCGAAGTAGCCGAAGCGCTGCAAATGGCCATTTTGAAAAAGCTCCCTATCCTGTATCTCGTGCAGGACAACGGTTGGGACATCTCGGCCAACGCCGCGGAAACCCGCGTGGCCAGCGCCGCCGACTACGCCAAAGGCTTTCCGGGACTCGAAACCCTCAGCATTGAAGGCAATGATTTTGAAGAATGCTGGTCGGCCGCTAGGGACATATTAAATAAAATACGCCGCGAACGCCGCCCATTTCTGCTGCATGCCCGGGTGCCTTTGTTGAACCACCACACCTCCGGTGTTCGCAAAGAATGGTACCGTGACGATCTGGACGAACACCAGCAACGCGACCCATATCCGATTCTTCGCGCCTCCCTTTTGGCAAACGGTTTTTCCGAAAAGGATTTGCAAAAAATTGAAAAAGAGACACTTGCACTGGTCGCTCGGGATTTTGAACAAGCCAGGAACGCGGAAGACCCCCGCCCGGAAGACTTGTATACCCACGACCTGGCACCTACGCCCGTGCTTCGTGAATCGGGCGACCGCGTACCGGCAGGTCGGGAACCCAAGGTGATGGTGGATAGTGCCTTGTTTGCCATTGAAGAATTGATGCGCCAGCATCCCGAGTGCCTGCTGTACGGCCAGGATGTGGGCCGGCGCCTTGGCGGCGTTTTTCGTGAAGCGGCTACGCTGGCTGAAAAATTTGGCGACCACCGGGTATTCAACACCCCCATCCAGGAAGCATTTATCATCGGAAGTACGGCCGGCATGAGCGCAGTGGGCCTAAAACCGGTCGTGGAGGTGCAATTTGCCGACTATATCTGGCCGGGGCTCAACCAGTTGTTCACCGAGGTGAGCCGTTCCTGTTACCTCTCCAATGGGAAATGGCCGGTTTCCTGTATCATCCGCGTGCCTATCGGCGCTTACGGAAGCGGCGGTCCATACCACAGCAGCTGTGTGGAAAGTGTGGTCGCCAATATCCGGGGCATCAAGATCGCTTACCCGAGCAATGGAGCCGATCTGAAAGGCCTGCTTAAAGCAGCGTATTACGACCCCAATCCGGTCGTTGTTTTTGAGCACAAAGGCTTGTATTGGAGCAAGGTGCGCGGCACGGAAAATGCGCGAACGGTCGAACCGGCAGAGGACTACATCCTTCCTTTCGGGCTGGCCAATTCCATCTTAACAGCTGATGCTGAATGGCTTGCGAAGGGCGAGACGCTCGGCGTCGTCACCTACGGCATGGGCGTCCACTGGGCGCTGAATGCCGCGGCGGCTTACCGGGGCAGGGTAGAGGTGCTCGATTTGCGCACCCTGGCCCCGCTCGATGAAGCTTCGATGTTTGCCCTCGCCAAACGGCACGGCAAAATACTCGTCGTTACTGAAGAGCCCGTGAACAACACCTTCGCACAAAGTCTGGCCGGCCGCATCAGCGAGCAGTGTTTTGAATGGCTCGATGCACCGGTTCGTACTTTGGGCGCTGCCAATTTGCCGGCCGTCCCCCTGAATTCCACGCTGGAAGCGGAAATGATCCCCTCGATCGAGAAGGTGGCCGATGCGATCGGCAAATTGCTTCAATGGTAAATTTTGATTGTTCAGGCGCTGATGGGCAACGGTCTTTCTATCCCAATCACCATTGAACAAACAACGCCTTATCAGTAAAAGGGCTTACTTCGAGCGGACCGGAACGGTCGCCAATTTTTGATTTCCATTGTAAAAAGTCACCGTTTTGACGCCTTCGCGCGGTACGCCTACGACGGTATTGGGCCACATGGAGAACGACAAATCCGAACCTTGCCGAATCGAAAGCACTGCTTTCAGGTTGTCGCCTTCAAGTGTCGTGGAAGCGATTTTGACTTCCGTAGCCTTTTGCGTTAAGGGGTAAATCACGAGCAGTAGAAGGTATTGGGAAAGATCGGGTATGCTCAGATTGAGGCCTCTTGGCACGAACAAGTTCTCGTTGTACGAAACCGTGTCCGCAATGACCAAATACGCTGGCAAATTGCCTTCGGTAGCGGTTTTTTTGATATAATAATTGGGCAAGTCGGTAAACCCGGTTGCCTGGCTCATAACGCCGGAAGCAGGAGTCGGGAAAGAACTGATTTGCACGCCCGTCTGGATAAAATTGACGGTTTTTATGCCCTGATCTTTGGGAAAAGTGAACACTTGTACCGGCTGTGAGGTCCAGGTGAGTTCATCATCTCCCTCGATGATTTCAAAATGCACGTTGGCGGCATCACCCGAACGCTCAATTTTTGTGATGCGAAAATCGGTCAGTCGCTTGCTCGGAGGAACCGCAATGGCGCCCACGAAGCTCGAATCAAAATTCGGGATGACGATCTCGTTTTTCATAGTCTTGGCCAAACCGAACATGTTTTCAAATTCCGCCTGTCCGCTCATGAGCCAGCATTGCCGCTCTTTTACCTGCACGGAATTCAACAGGAAGTAGTTTTTCAACAATTTGGGCTCCAGTTTTTGCTCCTGACCTGCCGGCTGGGCGCTTTGAGGCTCCGGTGATTTCGGGTCCGATCCGCAAGCCGAAAGGAAGCAGGTGAGGCCCAGTGCCAGGATGATTTGTTTCATAAATGCAGAGTTCATGTTGTTCATATTGAATCAGTTATTTTGATCGCGTCAGCAGCCAGTAACCCATTGCGCCGGAAATAAGGGACGCCAACAAAATGGCGGCCTTCGCCCCTAGGATATCTTCCGGTGATTGCAGTGCCAGCAAGGTGATGAAAATGGACATGGTAAAGCCGATGCCTGCCAGGATTCCGCCGCCGGCCAACGTGCGCCAGTGGAGATCATCCGGCAAAGTTGCGCCGCTCCGAAGCGCCAGCCAAACGCCGCTTAGGACGCCCAAAGGTTTGCCAATAACCAATCCCAGGATGATGCCGAGTTCGACAGACCCAGTCAAAGCGCCCATCCAACCTGTATTCAGCACGAGCCCGGCGTTGGCCAGTGCAAACAAGGGCATGATCAGAAAAGCGACGGGTTTGTGCAGGAAATGCTGCACACGCCAGGATACCGACTGTTCGCCGCCGTCGCCGAACGGCATGGCAAAAGCGGTCAGTACACCTGCAATCGTCGCATGAATGCCCGACTCGTGCAGTCCGTACCAAAGGCCGGCGCCGAGCAGGAGATAGGGTAATACAAGGTTGATTTTCAGCCGGTTCAAGAGAAGCATAACGGCAAAAATCACCATGGAAATGACAAACCACAGCCCGGAAAATCCCGTGTTGTAAAACAAGGCAATGACTAGTATCGCGCCCAGGTCATCGATGATGGCGAGGGCAGTCAGAAATATTTTCAGGGAGCCAGGAACCTTGTTTCCCGCCAGGGAAAGCACTCCAAGCGCAAAGGCAATGTCCGTGGCCATCGGGATACCAAAGCCTTTTTGGGATGGCTGGCCGGCATTCAGGGCAAAATAAATCGCAGCGGGAACCAACATGCCGCCAATGGCAGCAGCAATGGGCAAGACTGCGTTTTTCCAGTCGGATAGCTCGCCGATGTACAATTCCCGTTCGATTTCCAGACCGATCATCAGGAAAAAGACAGCCATAAGGCCGTCATTGATCCAGAATTCCAGCGAACCGCCTGGTAATTCGGCGTGCCAGAGGTGTAAAAAGCCGGCTCCCCAGGACGAATTGGCAATTATTACTGCCACAGCTGCGCAACCCATGAGGATAAACCCCCCGGCTTTTTCGCTGTCAAAAAAATCGCGGAACAGTTTGGAGAGTCGGTATGTCATCAATTAATCTGATTTAGGGAATTGAAAAATGCAGAATTTATGGCCTGAAAAAATACTGTCGCACCATGCGTTACGTCAAAGAAACCGCCCCGTTTGCCTGGGTGATCCTCGTCGGGGTTGCTATTTTTCTGCTCGATTTGTTTGAATTTTCAAACGAAAGCGCCCGAAAAGGCATCCTCGTTTCAATCGTCCTGTTCAAATCGGGCTATTTTATCTGGCTTCTGATCACGCGGTTGAAACGTACCGCCGGACAACATTTTTTCTTTGATCAGTTTGCCCGTTTCATTGCGCTGAGCGTGCTGTTGGCGGTGGTGTCGTTTGCGCTGGATTATTATTGTCTGTTTCGCATTGATGAATCGGCGTTTCGGGGCGTTTCGGCGGAGGTGTCCGCCGGAAGTGAGTTGCTGACTTATTTTTATTTCTCCGTCAGCACCTTTACTACCGCGGGTCTGGGCGATATCACCCCGGTAGGAAAAGTCGCGCAAAGCCTTGTGGCGCTGCAACTGGCGATCGGCTGGCTGACGACAGTTCTTGTCATTGGGAACGTAGTGCACTTGCGCGAGTCATTTACAAAAAACGACCGTTGAGTTGCTATTTACCACGTCCTTGCAAAAGCACCAGCGCGGTGTAAAACATGATCTTGAAATCGAGGGCCAGGGACATGTTTTCAATGTACAATAAATCGAATTTCAACCTTTGCAGCATTTCCTCGACCGTGGAAGCATAACCGTATTTGACCTGCCCCCACGAGGTAATGCCCGGCCGGACTTTCAGCAAATGCTTGTAATGCGGGTTCTGGGCCATTATTTTTTCGATAAAATGCCGGCGTTCGGGGCGCGGCCCTACCAGCGACATGTCGCCGCGCAGCACGTTCCAGAAATTCGGAATTTCGTCCAGGCGCCATTTGCGCATCGTGGCGCCCCAGGGCGTGCAGCGCGGGTCGTTTTCCCCGGTCGACAACTGCGGGCCGAATTTTTCGGCGTCCACATACATCGACCGGAATTTGAAAATCGTGAACGGAATCCCTTGCAGGCCGAGCCGTTCCTGCCGGTAAAAAATGGGCCCCGGCGAGGACAGGCAAACCCGTAAAGCGATCAACGCGATCAATGGCGACAATATCAGCAGGACACCGCCGCTGATCGCTACATCGAGCAGGCGCTTGACGCCCCTTTGCCAGCGGGGCATCAGTCCCTGGTGAATCTCGATCAGCACGGCGCCGTACAGGTGGTTCATCTTCACCGACCCCAGCAGGATGTCGTACATATCGGGGATGATCTTCACCAGAACATGTTCGCCAAAATCAAAAACGACGTTCAGAATATCACGCACAAGGTTGTGTTCCGAAGTCTCGATGGCGATGATAACCTCCTCAATTTCATGAGATTTTACCACCGTTTCCAGATCGTCCAGTGTGCCGAGTTTGGGCAGGTATTGGCTCAAATCGGCGTCAGCGCCGCCGTTCGTTTCGAGGTAACCGACGAATTTATTGCCCAGGCTTTTGCGCCGCCCCGAGATGTCGAGATACAGATCTATGGCGTTCTGATTGCCCCCGATGAGCAAGGTGTTGAAGGTGACCGCACCGGTTTTCAGGCGACGACTGGCACGTGTCAGCAGCACCATCCTGCTGATGGTGGTGAGCACGAAATGCAGCGAAAACAGCACCAGAAAAGAGCGGTAATACGTGCGGTAATCGTGCACCACATCGTCGAGCACCAGGGTGAAAAACAGGAACATCACCCCGAACAGGCTCAGGAAAAAGGTGCGCACGAGCACGGTAAGCCTCGACATCCGGTACACATCCGTGTGGTGGTCGAAAATGCCGTACAAAAACATCCAGCCGAAAGGAACCAGCAGGGTGCCCAGGTAAAAATTGAGGTCGTGAAAGACCTCAGAATTCAAAGGGACGCCTTCGACGTGTTTGCGGTATAGAAAAAACAAGGCCCAGGCCAGCATCGCCATGATGAAGTCGGCGACGCCATAGTAAAAAGTGTCTCGTTGGCGTTGTTGGCGGGACATAAAACGGAGGTGGTCGTTCGTTTCCGGGTAAATTTCGGCTTAGAAATGCAACAAACGGATGTTGTCTAGCCTGACGGTGCCGGTATTTTGCGAAAACTTGCCTTGTGTGTCGCGGGGCAGGCTGGTATCGAACAGCAGCCGGTATTTTTCCTGGTTCATGGCAATGAGGAAATCCGTCAGATTGATGTAAATTTTGTTCCACGCGCCGTCAGTGGAATTGAAGCCGTACACCACTTGATTGACTTCGTTCAGCGTACCGCTTTGGCCGAGAAGAAACAGCGAAAAAGGCATGTCCGAGGCATAATGCAGTTCGAGCCACACCGGATTTTCATACGTGCCCGGAAGAGTCACCGCTTCGGTAGCCACATCCATCAGGTTGTGGGCGGTGTCTACAACCATGCGGACGGAATTGCCCGAAAAGCCGCCGTCGGCGGTGATTTCGAAACCGGTCACGGCGTCGGCGTCGCGGTTTTCGAGCGTGATGGAAGAGCCGCCGTCGAAAGAGCTGCGATTCAGCGCCCAGGCAAAAACGGTAGCCGGATCGTAAGCTGTGTTGGGCTGAACAGCCGTCGTTTCCGCCGGAACGAGTTTTTTCGTTAGGGACGAACTGGACAGAAAGGGGTAAATATTCGGCGTGGAAGAGATGCCGTTTTCCTTGATTCCCGGAAAAATGAACAATTCGGCATCGCCTTCGGCAAGTACCGGAACGGTGGCGGGCAAGGTATAGGCGCCAAGAAACTCGCCGTTCACGTACAACCAGCCTTCGGTGATTTCCTGCCAGCCCGCCGCGCCTTCGGCGTTTACGGTAAAAGGTTCGATGCGCAGGTAAGCGGGAATTTGCTCAGGCTCGTCTTTGCAGGCGCTCAGGGCCAGCAGGCCGAAGAATAACAGTCTTTTCATGTGTTGTGTATTTGTTCGGATCAATTTCAGGCTAAAACGTCTGTCCGAAGGGAAGTGATGCCAGGAGACAAACGTCTTGCAAACAACCGGTTATTTGGCCCGCATGTACACTTCGATAGTTACGCCTTTGAAATCAAATAGCTTACGCATCTGGTTTTCCAAAAACTGTTTGTACGAGTCCCGCACGTAATTCGGGTTATTGACGAAAAAAGCAAAAGAAGGGTAGTGTGTGGGCAGCTGTGTAATGTACTTGAACTTCGGATAGCGTCCTTTGACCGAGGGTGGCGGCGTCGCCTCGATGATGGGCAGTAGCAGATCGTTCAGCTCCGACGTTTTGATCTTGCGGGTTCGGTTTTTGTACACCTCCATGGCGGCTTCCATGGCCTGGAAAATGCGCTGTTTTTCAATGGCGGAGATAAAAAGGACGGGCACGTCGTCGAAAGGCGCCATGCGGGCCTTGATACTGGCCTCGTAGTCGCGCATGGTGTTGGTTTCCTTATTCTGGATCAGGTCCCATTTGTTGACCAGGATGACGATGCCCTTGTGGCGTTTTTGCGCCAGTCGAAGAATGCTAAGGTCCTGGGCTTCAAGCCCTTGCGTGGCATCCAGCACCAGCAGGCAGACGTCCGCTTCTTCCACCGCCTTCACGGCGCGCATGACGGAGTAAAATTCCAGGTCTTCCTCCACTTTTGTTTTTTTGCGGATACCGGCCGTGTCGATCAGCATGAATTCCATGCCGAATTTGTTGTACACCGTGTGAATGGGGTCGCGGGTAGTGCCCGCGATGGGGGTCACGATGTGGCGTTCTTCGCCCAGGAGTGCGTTGATCAGCGAGGATTTGCCCACGTTGGGCCGGCCGACGATGGCAAATTTGGGCAGTTCCGTTTCCAGTTCCGGCTGATTGTCAACGTGTTCCACCACAGCGTCGAGCAAATCGCCCGTGCCGCTGCCGCTGATGGAGGCGATGAAAAACACGTTTTCGAAGCCCAGACTGTAAAATTCGTTGGCGTCGAGGTAGCTGTTGAAGTGGTCTACTTTGTTGACTACCACAAAAACCGGCTTGGGGCTGCGGCGAAGGCGACGGGCGATATCTTCGTCGAGGTCGGTGAGCCCAGTCTGGGCATCCACCATGAACAGTATCACGGCGGCTTCGTTGATGGCCACGTTCACCTGGCTGCGTATGGCGGACTCGAACACGTCGTCGGAGCTTTGGACAAAGCCGCCGGTATCGACAACCGTAAAGCGTTTGCCGTTCCATTCCGAAAATCCGTATTTTCGGTCCCGGGTGACACCCGAAAAGTCGTCGGTAATGGCTTCTCGTCCCCCTACGAGGCGGTTGTAGAAGGTGGATTTGCCGACGTTCGGGCGGCCGACAATTGCAACAATATTTCCCATGATGGAGTGGTGATTGGATATTGGGGCGATTGGCCGGAGATTCCCGGCCGAAAATCGCTGCAAAAGTAGGATTTTCGCCCGACAAAGCCTGCCGTGTCGGCCCAGCTAAGTAGGAATACTTGCTAAATGCCTGACATTCAGCCCTCCCAACCCCATGCCGGGTGCCGCTGAACTTCATTCACCTCTGCTAAAGAACCAAGCCATGAATCGAATAATTTACAAGGATCCGAGTATCACGATTTTTCAGAGCGCGCTGTTTCAAACCAATTCCACCGTCATCAAAACCGACGACGTGATCCTCGTCGTCGATCCGGCCTGGCTGCCGGAAGAAGTGCTCGCCATCCGCCACTACGTCGATCTGATCCGGGAAGACCGGGCCGTATTCCTGATTTTCACACATTCCGACTACGACCATATTATTGGCTACCGCGCCTTCGATGCCGACAAGGTCTTTCTCACCGAAGCCTTTGCCAACAATGTGGGTAAAGAGGACATTCTCGAACAGATCCTTGATTTTGACGAAAAATACTACATCGAGCGGCCGTACCCGATCGAGTACCCCAAGGGTGATTTTCTGGTGTTTCGCGACGGCGTGCAGTACCGTCACGGCAATACCAAAATGACCTTTTACCTGACGCCCGGCCACACGGCCGACAGCATGATGGTGATCGTGTGGCAGCTGGGCCTGTGCATTGCCGGCGACTACCTGTCCAATGTCGAATTCCCCTTCATTTACCACAGCAGCGTCGAATACGAGCGCACCCTGGACAAACTGCCGCGTATCCACGACCGCAACTGGTTCACGCGCCTCATCCCCGGCCACGGCGACCCCGCACTCAACATCAACGACTGGCTGCGGCGGCGGACCGAAAGTCTTGCCTATATATATGCGTTGCGGGAAAGTATCGCCACGGACGTGCCCTTCGACGAGGATTCGCTCTGGACGCGCTACCGCTACCCGCGCCTGCAACAGCCCTATCACGCCAGCAACATGGCTTTGATGCGCCGCGAGTACGAGCAGGGCTTGTGGGTTTGGGATCCCGAACTGCTGGCCGAGTTGCCGGAACCTGAGCTGCCCGATCCGGTAGGGGAGGAAGAAGGGGAGTTTTTGATTTTAAAGGCTGATTTTCGATGTTAAAGGTGCAGACAGTGGGTTGCCTGACCCTTTTTACCTCTAAAATCAACACTCATGTAATCTGGTAATCTTAATTCAAACACCCTAATGATCAATCCTCCTTCGGCTTCAACATATCCCAGAGGTCCTCGTACGGAATGATCTCCACGGCAAAAGACTGCCCGGCCACTTGCGCTTTTTCGCCAGTAAGCGCTTCCCATTCCTTGGCAATTTTCCGGTCGGCCGGGCCGGGCCGGAAGGGCCGGTCGGAGAGCGCGAACAGGATTTTCATAAAGGCTGCGCTGCGCCGGTTCAGGTCGTTGTTGAGGTAGCGGATGCGGTATTTTTCGAGGGCTTCGACGGAGCGGCCGTACTCCTGGTGGTCGCCGCTGGCCAGGCTGAAGAGTACCGGCAGCAGGACGAGCGGGATGTTCATCCCGAGTTTGTCCTTGTCGATCACCTTGAAGTCGTTGGAAAACTTAGCGAATTTGAACGGGCCGACAACTTTCTCAACTTCTGCGGATTCCAACTGGCCTAACGCTGCCAGAAGATGCAAATAACCGCCGAAAAGCTGCCATTCATCGCGAATGTTGTCGCTCAGCATTTTAAAACGCTGGTGGCTCGTGGCCTGCTCGTAAAGTTTTAAAGCCTCCTTGTAGCGCTTAACGTACAGGACGTAGTAAAAGTAAAGGCTCATGGCCTTGTACCAGTTGAAACTGCCTTCTTCGGCCATTTCCAGGCAAAATTTTGCAGTGGCGTCGTCGGGTTCAAAAACATGGAGTTGGGTGATGCAGGCGAGTTTGTTGAGGGCGATGGTTAAAATAGAACCACGTGAGGCAGTTTTTCGATTGGTGAGGAGGGGAAGAGCTTCTTCGCATAATTTCAATGCGTTTTCACAGTCATTAACAGCAAAAAACTTAACTAGACCAATTAAGTATGTGTATAAATAAAATTCATGCGTGTCAATTTCTTTGATCAACGGCTTTAATTCCTCGAAATAGCTATTAGCATACCGGTAGATTTCCTGATCAGGAGACCGTTTGGCGATATAATGGTTCAAAAGTGTATCGTAATAGTCAAATGCTAAATTTTCCGAACGACGCTTTTCTTCATATTTTCGATGTAAATCAGCATAATACGCATGTTGAGTTCTATCACTAAGAGATCTGCCGTACTGCATACGCAAGGACCTTAATATTTCACAGGTTAACTCGGTGAACTCAAATTTGAAGGACTGTTCAAGGGCATTTAGCAATAGATGAGACCCAGCCTTTTTAGCTTGACGTGCAATGAGGATTTGCGCGGCTGCCAGAGTCCGGTAGCAACTAACAAAGGCAGAGTTCCGCTCCTCAAACATATTTTGCTGAGTATCAATAAAAAACGCCGTGTTGACCAGCTGCCGGATCAATTTGGTTTTTACTTTTCGGTAAACGGCATCTTTGGCACCTGTTTGAAATAAGCTTTGAGCGGCCTCCTCGTCAGATTTGAACCTGCCTTTTGCGATGCCGTCGTACAATATTTCCGCGCGACTTTCTTCCTGGCCTGGATTTCCCAGCACTTCAATCTGCTTCACTTTATTGCGGGTGATAATGTTGACCAAATCTCGTAACGCTTCAAAATCCATTGATAATCATTTATTTGTAAATTTAAATGAACCTTTTGTTGCAAGCAACACGCTCAATCTGCATGGGTTGAAAAAATGATTTTTGTCCTGTTTTTAGGTCAGTAACGCCCACACCTTTGCATCGACCAATAGCGTAAATGTAAAATTTCCCTCAAAAATCACCTGACACAATGAAAGACCCGGATGAAGTTAGTTGCTAAATGTTGAGTGCTGGAACTCTTTGAAAAAACCAAGAAAAGCAATTCTAAAGTCAAATTTGGATACTTCCAAGTATAAATGAAAACCTGAATTTTTTTTTAATAAA
>JBGAJY010000097.1:0-2454 GCA_044224705.1 Saprospiraceae bacterium | reverse complement strand
AAAATCCTATAAATAAGCACGTTTTCTTGTTTTAGATCTCGTTTGCCCTGAATTTCTTTACAATATTTAGACCCGTTTGCACGGTGTGCAGGCGTTGGTAAAGCACTGTTTTTGCCCAAACTGCATGGGTCAAAACCCTGTAGTTTGTCATATTTTTTGGAAAAGGCTCGCTTGACATTTGTCCCAGCATTCTTCTGGTAACAAAAAAATCAAGCGCCATGACTACTTCGAAATTTACAAACCGCCAACGTCCCACTGCATCCCTTTTCTCGAAAATTTTATTTCTGGCAGCCTTCGCCCTCCTGACGATTTCTTCCCCGGCGTTTGCAGCCCAACCCAAAATCGCTAGTTCGAATTCGTATACATATGATTTGATCATTTCGCAAGTGTCAAATACTGCGGTGCAGTTGAACTGGACAGGTTGGGGTGAAAATGGTATTCCTTATTTGGTCACCATGCGGAACACCGAAACAAACCAAATTGAAGGTTCCTTTCAAACCAGCGGAACCTCGCTCAGTGTACAGAATTTAAAACCCGGTAAATCGTATGTTTTTACTGTGACTAAGAATGATTTCATTATTGTTGATGAAACAGACATGTAAGCCATCACCAAACATCTTAATAACGTGAGTTAGAAAGGGCTGGACGAATCAAAGTGAATTTTGAACAGCCCTAAGTAAAAGAGCAGAGCATCAAACACAGTTTTAAGGTGCTTACCGATGCTCAAAACAATGTTAGAATTCGCGGTGGTTTCGAAATATGACGCGCCTGTTTTTATTAAGTATTAATATAATTTGTTTGATGTTAGAATTAACTATTTATACTTTTATACTTTCCTTATAATCAAATAATTGAGCGTATTTTGACAGGACAACTCCTTGAAAAAACACTCAAATTTTATCCTCGCCTCGCTACCCGGTATCCACCGGAATGTTGCCTGTTTAGGCTCAATCTGCATGGGTTGAAATGGACTTTTTTGTCCTGTTTTCAGCTGCGCAAGCCTACGACCTTTGTCCCAGAAAGGCTGGCTGATCAGAGTTGTCGAATCCTTTTTCCGATCCGCCGAGCAACGAGTGCCCCCGTCTTTGTTTCTTTTAATCCTTCCTTCGATCGCCTTCGGGCGGCCCGACAAATTCTAATCGTGTTTCCCATCTGCCCCGCAGAAACAACCCCCACCTAAAAAATCAACCTTCCGCCAATCGTGCGCCGTCCGAAGGGACGGGCCTTCGAAAAAACGCCAACCTTTGGTCATGCGATCGAAGTCCGCTGTCGTACAGATGGCATGACGCTTTTAATCCTCTTCCTACCAATTCACGCTTTTTTCTCTCCTTTCTTGGTGGGAGAATTCGACAGGTTTTCTCATTACGCTGAGTCGGTGCGCCATCAGGTGTGCCGGCTCTTATTTTTTCCAAAGCGTACTTCTACCTTTGCGGTCCTTTATCTGACCCAAGCATTTTCTGCAACATGGAACTATCCACCCGGTACAACCCCGCCGAAATCGAAGAACGCTGGTATGCCCATTGGGAACGCCGCGGCTATTTCCGCTCCGTTCCCGACGACCGCGAGCCTTTTACCATCGTGATCCCGCCCCCGAACGTGACCGGCGTGCTGCACATGGGCCACATGCTCAACAATACCATCCAGGACATCCTGATCCGCAAAGCCCGCCTGGATGGGAAAAATGCCTGCTGGGTGCCCGGTACCGACCACGCCAGCATCGCCACCGAAGCCAAAGTCGTGCGCTGGCTCCGCGAAGAAAAAGGCCTGCGCAAGGCCGACCTCACCCGTGAGCAATTCATGGACTATGCCTACCAGTGGAAGGATAAATACGGCGGCATCATCCTCCAGCAACTCCGCAAACTGGGCGCGTCCTGTGACTGGTCACGCACCGCTTTTACGATGGACCCAGGCTATTACGCCGACGTGATCCGGGTTTTTGTGGAACTCTACCAACGCGGAAAACTGTACCGCGGGCTGCGAATGGTCAACTGGGATCCGGAAGCCAAAACCGTGCTTTCCAACGAAGAAGTCCTTTATAAAGAGGAACAATCCCAACTCTTTTACATCCATTACCCGCTGGAAGACGGCGGCGAAGGCCTGGTAATTGCTACCCAGCGCCCCGAAACCATTTTTGCCGACGTGGCCGTGTGCGTGCATCCCAAGGACAAACGCTACGCGCATCTGGTGGGCAAAAATGTCCTTATCCCTTTGATTAACAGGCCGATACCTGTCATTGCTGATGACTACGTGGACGTCGAATTCGGTACCGGCGCCTTGAAAATCACCCCGGCGCACGACCCGAACGACTACGAAATCGGACTTCGGTACAATCTGCCGGTGCTGGATACGATCAACGACGACGGCACTATGAATGAAGTGTGCGCCTACGCACCCATTGTCGGTCTCGACCGCTTTGAAGCACGTAAAAAAATGCGTCCGGCCCTCGAAGCCAGC